>JBLHOA010000001.1:0-55972 GCA_047622345.1 Gammaproteobacteria bacterium
GCAATCGATGATCCTCGATTCTGATATCGAACTCTGGCGGGACCAACTGGTCTGGGTGAAAAGCCGGGACTGCGATTATGCGCTAACCCAATCGGTTCCGCTGGTCACTTTTTCTCCCAAATGTACCTACCGAGCCGCCGCCATCGAATGTCTCGAAGCGCACGGAATTGATTATTATGTGTCGATGCAAAGTCCAAGTCTGGCCGGAGTGCGCGGCATCGTGTCTTCGGGAATGGGGGTAACCCTGATCAATCGGGGTTTGATGACTGCCGACCAGTGTGAGTGGCCCGAGGCGAAAATATTCGGCCCATCGCGCGAGGTTAAATTTATCGTCCGGGCAACGAGTATGATTCCTTCGGGGCTTTACGATTTAGTCGTATCGGAACTGGGGTCTTTTCTACCCGGCAAGTCCTCTTAGGCACCCACGCCAGCAGTCGGTCCGGCTGATTCGATGCTGATCAGCGCTGATTAACCCGGCGTAAATCAAAGGTAATGAATATAATAATCGCGCAATGCTTCGGCGCTTAAGTCCGCGATTTTTCGACTTCGTATTGTTTAATCGCGACTAGATTGCCGACCAGATCTTCCCCGACCTGCGCAACCAGTGCTTTGTCGGCGATCAGCGCCTCGAGCGCGTCGCTTAAGTTATCGGGTACGCCGTCTTCGGCGGGTGCCAGTTCGTACTCATTATTTTCCGACTAAGGAAATGCTGATTCGGTCGACCTTAGCAGTACACCGATGCGCAGTACATTCAGGCTACCGAAGAAATTTCCACCCACTCTGATGATCCGAAAGAACATCTGGAGTCCTATATTTGCTTCCCCATCGATGACGACAAAAACCGGCAGACTGCCGGATTCTTTTATCAGCTTTGGGCGCGCGCGCATGTCGATGCCGAAACCAACGAAACTATGACCCGCATGTATCCCAGCCATACGCGTAATATCGAAACCTTGATAGAAGCGGTCACACCGAAGATGGACAAGTTATTGAACAAGCAGCGCGCGGTTATGATTGCCGCAATGTTCGAAGGAATGATGTTGTTTGTCGGCTACGGAAAACCCCGTCCTCCCGGGGTTGGCGATATCGAAGAAGAAGTCGTTGCCGCCTGTCTGAATCTGGCCGGGTGCGATTAGCGAACGCTAGCTACCAGCGCCCGATAATAATCCCCCATTCTTCATCGCGTTTCGAGCCCTGGCCGGCCATATAGTTGTAGGGCAGGCCGCTGCGACGCTTCAGATTTTGCTGCCAGTCGAATAGATAGTCCTTCATCTGCGCGCGCTGATCAGCGTATCGCGCATCCTGGCCCAGATCGATAAACTCGTCGGGGTCATTTTTCAGATCAAACAACTGCGCGGCAAATTTATGGTGATGGATGTACTTCCAGTGCTGGTTACAAACCATGGTGGCGCGGCACTGGTAGGGGTCGAGCCCGAGCAGCGCGCGTGGTCCACGATCGGCGTAGTCGATTTCACTGACTGCAAATTCACGCTTGAATTGATCACCGTCACCTCGCAACAACGGCATCAGTGTCTGTCCTTCAACGCGTTCCCGGCAGGGCACTCCGCCGGCAAAATCGACGAAGCTCGGTAGTATGTCCACCGCTTCCACGAGGGCGTCGCAATCCTGTCCGCGAGTGGCGTCGGCATTTGTGCGCGGATCGACGATGATCATTGGTACCTTGGCCGAGACATCGTGAAACAGATCTTTCTCGCCTAGCCAGTGATCACCGAGGTAATCGCCGTGATCGGCGGTTAATACGATCATCGTATTTTTATCCAGCCCCTTTGCTTCGATAAACTCAAATAACTTGCCGAGGTGATCATCGATCTGTTTTACCAGCCCCATATAAGCTGGAATGACAATGTCTCTAACATCGTCGCTCGAATAAGACTCGCTGTATTCCTGTTGCATGAAGGCCTGGTAGACAGGGTGTGGGTTGTTGCGCTCGGCTGGGTTTCGAACCACGTCTTGCACATCTTTTTTAGTATATAAATCATGATAGGGCGCCGGGGCAATCACCGGCCAGTGCGGTTTGATGTAACTCAGGTGCAGGCACCAGGGCTGCTCGCCGGCCTCGGTAATGAAGTCTATGGCGCGCCGCGTGGTAAACGCAGTTTCCGAATACGCTTCGTCGATCGCGGCCGGGTATTTTGAACTGCGCAGTGACCAGCCGGAATGTCGATCGCCGTTTTCGTCGATCCCGCTGTTGGCATTTTTCTCCCAGGGGTTGCCGGCATCATAACCCAGCGACTTATCCAGCGACTTCAGGTATTGATCGTAGCCCTGGTTCGGGCTGACCTTGAGTACCGGGTCGGGGAGCAGGCCCTCGTGCGATTCATAGGGTTCGAAACCGCCGGTCTGTGAGGCGCGGCAAAAATCTGAATCGACATCCAGGCCGAGTGCTTTCATTTCCTTCAGGTTTTTGCGGCTGTGCGTTTTACCGACAACGGCCGATCGATAACCCAGCGGTTGTAAATAATCGGCGATCATTTTTTCATCCAGGTGCAGCGCGTCGTCATTACCCATCACCCCGTGGCTCGAAGGATAACGCCCGCTGTAATAGCTGGCGCGCGAAGGTGCGCAGATCGGCGCGGAACAATAGGCATGGGTAAAACGAAGGCCTTTGCTGGCGAGCTTGTCGATGTTGGGCGTGTGCAGGCTTTGATGGCCGTAGCAGGACAGGTAATCGAAGCGCAGTTGGTCGCACATAATGAAAAGTATGTTGCCAGGCTGTGGGCTTTTACTCATGAATTGGGCTACCTGAATTTAGAATAATCGGTTACCTATTTATGGTTGATAATTCAATATGTTTTTTGAAGGCTGACAGCGGTTAAAGCTAATCAACGACATGAACCCCGCGTTCAAACCGGGTCAGGCATTCGACACTGTTACGGGTGACCGCGACGGTTTCGCTGATTTCCATGCCCCAGTCGTCGAGCCACATGCCGAGCATGACATGCAATACCATGTTTTCTTCGAGTACCGTTTGTTCATCAGCACGCAGGCTTACCGTGTGCTCGCCCCAGTCGGGCGAATAACCAACCCCGATGCTGTAGCCGATGCGGCTTTCTTTGACCAGCCCGTATTTATCAAGCACGGTTTGCCAGGCGCGGTGCACGTCACCCGCGAGAGCGCCGGGTTTGATCGTTTCGAGCACGGCCTCGAGTCCTTCAATCACCGCATCGGCGGTATCAAACACGGTTTGCGGACCCTTGCCCAGCTGTACCGTGCGCGCCAGCGCCGCATTGTAGCGCTTGCGCGTGCCACCCAATTCGAGTGCGACTGTTTGGCCGTCGGCAAATTTTTCATCGGTCCACATCGGGTGGGCGGTGGTCGCGGCCTCACCAGCCAGAATCAATGGCGATAACGCGGTCAGGTCGCCGCCGAATTGTTCGTTACCGCCAATCTGCGCTGCGAGAATTTTTGCCATCAAATCGCACTGGCGCACCCCCGGGGCAATATTTTCATAAGCCACGGTCATCGCACCTTCGACCAGCCGCGCGGCCTGGCGCAGGGTTTCGATTTCGGCGTTGCTCTTGATTACCCGACACCAGTTCACCAGCAAATCGGCATCCACCCAGTCGGCATCGCTGACGCCAGCTTGCAAACAGGCAAACGACTTGGGCGAGAAGAAATATGTATCGCTTTCGTAACCGATGCGTTTTCCCTGCAGTGACAGATCGCACATAAATCCTGCTACAACGTCCATTGGGTGCACGCCGACACGTTGGACATAGTCTTCTTCGTAGGGCTTAATCGAATCCGCGCCAAGATAGGTGGTCAGGGTGACCGCACCCGCGTCCATTTTTCGCCCCATCCAGATCGGGTCGCGATCATGCAGCACCAGCATTACCTGTGGCACATAGAAAGACCAGGCGTCGAAGCCGCTTAGCCAGTTCATGTTGGCCGGGTCGCCGATCAACATGGCATCGAGGTTTCGTTCGGCCATGCTGGAGCGCAGCCTGGTTAAACGGGATTGGTATTCGGCTTTGCTAAAGGCTGCGGGCATTTCAAATCACTCTTGTTTATGGCGGCGAACAGCTGGCTCACTTAAGCGTCGATGATCCAGTTGTTCAAGTCTTGTCAAGCGCTTCGAGGAACTTGTCTTTTTCATTCGGGTGCATCGATATATTGGTTGCCGCGTAGGGAAAATTCATCGCTGTTACTTCGCTTTTAAATTCGCTCAATGCGGCCACCCGTTCTTCGTCTATCTGCTTGTGCAGGCGTGCCAGATTGCCGAAGGCATGCGCGTGCTTCGGGGGTTTTTCTTCTTCGCTGTCTTCGCCGCAGATATCGGCGATAAACGACATAATGACATCGCCAGCCTTACCCGAACCCAGCGAGTAGGTGACAATCGATGTCTTTTCGTTGATTGCTTCCAGCACTTCTTCGGCAATGCATTCGGCTTCGACCGAAAAAACACCGACGTCTTCCATCCGTTTCAGCGTGTGGAAAATTTCCATCGCTTCGTCCGCATCACGACCCCAGCCGCGCAGGCCCCCGCACCAGTGGCTGAAGGTTGGAATTAATCCGATGTGGCTTTGTACTGGAATGCCTTCCTTGGCGAGCATTTCCATGACGTCGTAAGAGCGCAAGGTGTAATACGAATCCGCACCCTTGCGCATCATTTCGAAGGCGTGACCCATGATTTCGTCGGCAGTGCCGAACTGCGACCAGGCGCTGCCCAGACCGATAAAGTGATGCGGTGCGACCCTGCGTACTTCTTCGACCTGGCTATCCCAGGCGGTGAGCAGGTCGATACCCGCGTCGACGCAGGCTTTGGCTTCGATGGCGTCTTTCGGGTTGCACATGGTGAGCTTTTTACCCGACCCTTTTAATGCCTGCAGATCGGATACGGTGTAGTTGCGCGCCGACGGGCTGCGACTGAAGTCGTAAATGCGTTTCATATACTTTTCCTCGTTTATATTCAGCCATCCGGGGCAGACAATTATTTTTCGATAGTATCCTTTTAGATAGCAGTCATGGAAGGGCCAATCGATGGAAGTCAGTCGGGGGGAACTCCAATGATAGTTAAACTGGAGGCCTTATGCGCACCGGTGCTTAACCTGGCGGTGTTACTTAGAATAGCTTGCCGCCTAAATTACAGTCGGCCTCGACTTTATACCTGCTCTGTTGCAACAGGGGTTGGCCGAAGTTTTTAATATCTGAAGAATAACCTTTGCCTCTGGATCATCTAACAATCAGGCAGCTGGTTTCCGCATTATTGGTTACCTTGCGCGAGACACTCCCTAGAATTGATCCTTTCAATTTGCCAAGGCCCCGGGTGCCGAGCACGATCATGTCCATTTTGCGGCGTTTGGCAAAACCGAGGATGCTGGTCGCCGGATCACCGGTGCCAATGGCAGTCTGAACTTTTCCCACGCCAGCTTTTTTAGCTATTTGGCTGGCACTTCGTAATACAGACTGGGCGATTTTGCGCATAATTTCCTCACGGGCATCGCTAAACGATGCAAACTGGTTGTGTTCCAGTTCAGGAATTTCCTTGATTTCAAAGGGAATCTGCATGTCCCGGATGACATGAACGATGAGCAATTCAGCGTCGTGAAGCTTGGCGAATTCGGCGGCTATTTTCAAGGCACGGTTTGAAGCCGCCGAGGCGTCGGTTGCAACCAGAATACTATTGATCATAAGGTTCAGGCTCCTTTGCGAACGAGATAAAAGGTATTTAAACGTAATAGTGCAGGAGCTAGCAAGTTAAAAGCGCCATCTCTGTCAGCCTGTGCGACAAACAGCGGTGTTTGTTGAGCGAAAAGAATGTTGTCCCGACGAATCGCATAAATCCTGTATCGAATATACCGAAACTGCATCGGGTTGGCAGACGGGCGATTCAGGCATAAACGACTATTATTGTTAAACGTTATGGCAATCCTGTTTTCGCCGTTATGGCCAGACAAAGGTTGGCAAAAAGGATGGCGGGGCCAGCGAATCTGTAATCTTGAATGCCTGCCAGTTGTCCTGGTCGATCATCAGAATTTGTGGGCCGATGTGTTTGATCAATTCCCGACCTTCGAGGAGTCGCACCGCCTGGTCGATCGAAATTCGACCCTGCATCACAGGGGCGTCGGTGGGGGCCGCCAGAATACGCCCGCGCCGGATGCCGCGATAAACCGCCGGCGTAAAATAAGTCGAAACCACTTTGATCTGTTTATCGAGCCCACGATTGCGCAGGGTGCTGATTGCGGCCTCGGCCATTAACGCGTTACCAACGATGTAGTCAACCTGCGGGTGACTTTCCAACACTTCCTGCACCAGAGTACGTTGAATTTCCTTTCCGGTATCCCCCCATTTGGTGACGACTATCTCCACCGCACTGTCCTTTAAACCCTGCTTGAAACCAGCCTCGATAAAGTCGACCCAACCCGCGCCCTGCGGTCCGGGAAACCAGGCAACGGTAACCGCATCGCTCCCGCGCGGATGTTTTTGGGCGAGGTATTCTCCGGCCACTCGACCCATCTTGGTCCAGGAGACCCCTGACTTGGCCGAGATTCCGATGTCGTCGATATCATTCACCGTTGCCAGTACCGGCATGCGCTTTGCAATGCTGACAATGCTGGGTTCGAGCCCACGAAACGAGACCGGGCCGACGATTAGTGCATCGGTGCTGTCATCGGCACATTGTTCGATTTGTTGTCGCTGGCGCTCAAGATTCGGATATCCACCGGCTTCGACCAGGGTAAAAGCAATGCCGAGTCGCTGTGCTTCCTGCACCATGCCGTAGTTAACGTTTAGCCAGTAAGCATCTTTTAAATGGGGATAGGCGATACACAGGTTCCAGACCTTACTCGCCGGGGTGGTCGGTTGATAGTCGATCAAGCGACTCTCGCTCGAATAGTCGTAGGGCGTCGACCAGGTTTCCAGTCGCCAGGTTTCTGCCTGTGCTGAAATCAGCGAGAATGCTGCGACTAAGCCGATAGCGGCCCGGGAATAAAGCCTGTTATTCAATACCTTGATGTGATGAATCTGAACCATCAGGCATTGTACCCTTGCATTTTATGACTGCAAGGCGCAGCATTTTGCCATGCGTAAACTCGGCATCGCGGCAAAATTATATTTGGCTTTCGGCAGCATTTTTTTGCTCGCCGTGGTCGCGTCGTCGATTGGCTGGAAAGGCTTTCAGCGGGTCACCGAATCGCAAAACCTGGTCATCGACAAGGCCATCCCCGGATTGCGCCAGGCGCATAAGCTGTCTGCGTTGAATGCGTCCATTGGCGATGCCTCGCAGCAGCTATTGCGCGCAAACAATGAACTGGAACGCGGGCGTATCAGCTCCGCGTTGTTTTCTGAAGTCAGTCTGCTGAATGCCTTACTCGTCGACTTTCAACAAAAAGGCTTCTCGCTGGGGTCATTGCAACCCTTAAGCGAAACCGTCGCGATCATTGAAAACAAGTTGCATCGACAGGATGAGCTGGTACGTCGACGAATTCAGCAACAAACCAATTTCACCCAACTCGCCGCGAGGTTGATCGCGACTACCGAAGAACTCAATAACCTGGCCGATTCGCTGGTTGCCAATGCGGCGGCAACGACCACCGCAATTACTTCAAATCTGTACGACCTGGTCGAGGACGACGCCGACAAGCAACAGCTTTACAGCGTTTTTGACCGACTGGTCGAAGTCGATCTCGATGCGATGGAGCGCATGTATGAACTGCGTCTGCGTAGTGCCAATTTGAACGGACTGTTTAATCAGGTGGCGAAGGAATCCGAACTGGAGGAGCTGGATATCCTGCGTAGGCTTACGGTAGAAACCATTTCGATTCTGAAGCGTCGTGTCAGTGAAATTAACGATCCGCAGCGACGCGCGAAGGCGAGCGAACTGCTGGCTGCAATGGAAGTTAATTCCGGCCCTTTGTATGTATATGGAATTTTTGAGACCCGAATTTCATTGTTGGAGATCGAAGAATCTTTAATTCAGTTATCGCTGGAATCGGCCGAAGCGTCACAAACCTTGAATGGTGTCGTCAACGATTTAAACGCCACCGGCGGCACCTTGATCAATCAGGTTTCGACCACTGCGAAAGAGTCGCTCGACAATAGCCGCCAGTTATTTAGTGGAATCTCGATCCTGTTTATACTAGTAGCCGCCGCTATCCTGTGGTGGTTTATCAAACGTAATGTGGTGCGACGACTGTTGTCCTTACAATCGGCAACCAATTCAATTACCCGGGGCGATTACGAAGTCGATATCGTTGTTGAAGGGCACGACGAACTCACCGAAATGGGCAAGGCGTTACAGGGTTTTCGCAATAACGCAATACGTAACCGCAAGCTCGATGAAGAATTACGCCAACATAAGACGCACCTCGAAGATCTGGTTGAAGAACGTTCCGAACAATTGCGCGAAACCAATCAAATGTTATCGGTAGAGGTGCAAAACCACGCGCTTGCGCGAGTCAAGGCCGAGCAGGCGAGCGAGGCGAAAACTGCCTTCCTCGCCACCATGAGCCACGAATTACGCACCCCCTTAAGCGGCGCCCTGGGCACCCTGCGATTGCTTTCGGAAACCTCGTTGCAGTCGCAGCAACTGGATTATGTTCATATCATTAATGCCGCGAATGCGAGTCTGCTTGATATCGTGAATGATATTCTGGGTTACTCGCAGCTCGAAGCGGGCAAGCTGAATATCGAAAATCGGCCCTTCGACCTGGGGGTGCTGTTAAATAATGTGATCGGTTTGATGATGGTTACGGTACGCGATAAAAATAATCAGTTGCAACTGGAGGTGGGAAACAGGCAATCACAGTGGCTGAGGGGGGACTCGGGCAAACTTCATCAAATACTGATCAATTTAATCGGTAACGCCAACAAGTTCACCGATGACGGAGTGATAACCCTGCTCGTCGATACTAAACCCGGCGCCGATGCGAATAAACTAAAGGTGCAATTTTCGGTGGTCGATACCGGCATCGGTATCCCACAGGACAGGCAGCAGGAAATTTTCCAGGCCTTCACCCAGGTCGACGCCAGCAGTGCGCGACTTTATGGCGGCATTGGGCTTGGATTAGCCATCTGCGATCGCCTGGTCAACGCAATGGGCGGCAAAATCTGGTTGCAAAGCGAACTCGCCAAGGGCACCAGTATAGGCTTTGATGTTGATATCGAAATATCCCAGCCAGCTGCAGTGCTGCCGCCGGTTCGGCTACCCATAGTGGCTCTGGCCGATGGTGTCAGGGTGTTGATGGTCGAAGACGACATTACCAATAGTATGGTAACGAGCCACTACCTGCAGATGCTCGGGCATCAGGTGATTGCCGCCGCCAGTGGCGAAGAAGCGCTGGCTTTGCTGGACGAAGAAAATCTATCGATGGTGTTACTCGACATCAGCCTGCCGGGAATCGACGGCCTGACGATTTTAAAACACATCCGCGCGCATACCGATACCGCGATTGCCACTTTGCCGGTGATTGCAATGTCGGCGCATGTGTTTACGGAAGAAGTGGATCAATACCTCGCCGCCGGGATGAATGGATTCCTCGGCAAACCGTTTTCAATGGAAGAATTGCAGCTGGTAATGGCAAGGGCGTTGAGCGGTGAAGTCGTGTTCGCGCCTGGTGACCCGAGGCAGTCCGGGCTCAGCGCCAGTGTTTTCGACAACTCGGTGGTCGACGGTGATATCAGCCAACTGGGGCTGGAAAACGTCGAACAATTGGCCGCACTATTTGTTGCATCGGTGGCTGGTCTGAAAGTCGATCTGGAAGCGGCTATGCGCAGCAGCGATTTCATCCTGGTGGAAAAGAAGGCGCATCAGATGAACGGTGCCGCCGGCAATTTCGGTCTGCAACGTTTATGTGCGTTGCTCGGCGGGATCGAAACGCTGGCGATTTCAGGCGATACAATAAGCGATACCCTGGCGCAACAATTCGAGCGCGAATTCGAAGCCGCGCTCGCTGCCCTGAGAGCATATCTACTTGAACAGAAGAAACTGGCCAGCAAGATGTCGGTTTCCGGATAAGCCGCTTTAATACACTTCACTGGCAAATAAATAGCCTTCGCCGTGTACGGTCAGGATGATCTGCGGTGCATGGCTGTCCTGCTCAAGCTTGTTACGCAGGCGCAGTACCAGAACATCAATCGTGCGTTCATTCGGCGACCAAACCCGGTGGGTAACCTTTTCCATCAGCCATTCGCGATGCAAGGTCTTGCCGGGGTGTTCGAGAAAGGTCACCAGCAATTCAAATTCGCCGCGGGTCAGCGCAATATTTTCCTGGGTATTGGATGACAGGCTCCGACGTGACAAATCGAGGGTCCAGCCTGAAAACGATTTGCTGCGTTGCTTCTGGTTCCTGTTCTGGTCGGATTGTTTGCGTCGGATCAGGTTTTTAACCCTTGCCAGCAGCTCACGGGGGTTGAAGGGTTTGGTGACGTAATCATCGGCGCCGATTTCCAGCCCGACGATGCGATCGATCTCGTCGATGCGCGCGCTCACCAGGATAATGCCCACATCGGTTTTTTCGGATAGTTCACGCGCCAGTTGTAAACCGTCTTTGCCCGGCAGATTGATGTCGAGCAACACCACGTCGATGGGCGCTTCAGAAAACAGACGATGCACGCTTTCACCGTCTTCGCACTGGCTGACACGGTAGTTTTCAGCCTCAAAATAGGCCGCCAAGCGCGCTCGGGTAACCGCGTCGTCTTCTACAATCAGAACATGGTGGGGGGAGTAGGTCTCAGTCACTGCTTCGTTATATTTATAGTTATCGAATAATGCATAGCGGTCGGGCCGCAAATAGTAGCCGCGATGGTAGCAGATTGTAGGCCTTTGCACTATTTGGTGGTGGGTAAATGCCCGATTAACAATTGTTAACAGAATCGACATTCTATTAACAACTCGCAATCCGCCGTTTTTAATCGCGCTTTATAATCATTCGCGTTACTCAAGCAGTCGAAGAGCTGCAGCAAAGTAATCTTCAATAGAAACGAGAACATTCTTTTGAGGTTAGAGCTGGACGCTGGATTGATGTAACTGCTTTAAAAATGACTATTTCATAAAACCTGAGGAGGACAGTATGAAAATCAGAAATACCTTGTTGGCAAGCGCATTTGCCGTATTGATTTCGGCAACAGGCCTGGCCAAAGCCGATAGCACACAACCAATCGTTATTCCTATCCACAACTGGTCCAGCCAGATCGTCATGGCTTATGTCATCGGCGGCATGTTCGAAAGTATGGGCAGCAACGTCGAGTACGTACCTGCTGATTCACAGGCCGTTTACGAATCTATTCGTAATGGCGACGTGACTATTTCGCACGAAGTGTGGAAGTCGTCTTTCGGTAAGTCTTTCTACAATTCAATGCAAAAAGGTGGCGTTATCGATGCCGGTACTCACGCTGCACTGACGCTCGAAGAAATGGGTGTTCCTACCTGGGTTATCGACCAAAATCTGTGCCCCGGCCTGCCTAAGTGGGAAGCGCTTAAAAATTGTTCCGACAAATTCACCACTGCTGACTCTGGTGGTAAAGGTCGTTGGTTAGAAGGACCACAAAGCTGGCACGGAAACCTGATGCCTGAGCGTCTGGAAGCACTGGGACTGGCGGACAAGTGGACGGTTAAATTTGCTGGTGGTGCCGATGCACTTTGGACTGAACTCGCTTCTGCGAAGAAAGAAGGCCGACCTACGGTTGTTTTCAACTGGACGCCTAACTTCACCGACGCCGAAGGTTTTACATTCATCGAGTTCCCTGAGTATAAAGAAGGTTGTCGTAAATCTGATGGTGGTGACGGACGTTGTGGATCGCCTAAGGGCTGGTTGAAGAAAGCGGCGAACTACAAGTTCCCAAGGACTCATCCTAATGCCTACACCGCCTACTCTAAGCTGTCTTTTACAACCGCGCAAATCGGTCAAATGGCTGCATTGGTCGACATCGACAAGATGGATCACAAAGATGCTGCAAAGAAATGGCTGGATAGCAACAAAGACGTGTGGATGGGTTGGACTAAGTAGTCCCGTTTTAAAGCACAGCACTTGAAGTAAAAACCCCTCTGGTGATAATGCCAGAGGGGTTCTTTTAAAGCTGAAGCTACTTGCCACTTGCATTAATGTGGTAGCTTTACGCCCCGGTAATAAAAAATCGAGAAAACTCCTATGTCTGCACAGACTGAAACTTCGACTTCGAATGATCCCGTCATACGATGTGACTCGGTGTACAAAATTTTTGGCGACAATGCGCAAAGCATGTTGGCGAGCGCTAACGGAGTCGTCGATGCGGCCAAATTCCAGGAGGCTGGATGCATAGTCGGAGTCAATAACGCTTCTTTCGAGGTTTATGAAGGCGAGCTGTTAATTATCATGGGTTTATCCGGATCGGGTAAATCAACGCTGTTGCGCTGTATTTCGCGTCTGACCGATGCCACTGGAGGTGAAATTTTCATCGAAGGTGAAGACATCCTGACGATGAACAGCAAGCGGCTGATCGAATTGCGCCGCAGCAAGATGGGCATGGTGTTCCAGGGTTTCGCACTATTGCCGCACAAGACCGTGCTGGAAAACATTGCCTTCCCGTTGCAGATCAAAGGTGTCAGCACCGCCGAAAGCATGAAACGCGCCAAGGAAATGGTCGACCTGGTGAGTCTTTCCGGTCGAGAAAATTATTTCCCACGACAACTCTCCGGCGGTCAGCAGCAACGCGTCGGTATTGCGCGATCGCTCGCCATCGAACCCGATATCTGGTTTCTCGATGAACCTTTCTCTGCCCTCGACCCGTTGATTCGCAAGGAAATGCAAAATGAGTTTCTTCGCTTACAGGGTGTATTGGGTAAAACAATATTATTTGTAACTCACGATTTTGATGAAGCGCTGCGTTTAGCTGATCGCATCGCAATCATGAAAGACGGCATCATCGAGCAGCTCGATACGCCGGCCAATATCGTCCTTAACCCCGCCACTGAGTATGTGCGCAAGTTTACTGAAGAAGTACCCCGGGAAAAGGTTTTAAAAATAAAATCGATAATGGAACCGTATAATTCGAGTGAAGAATTTGGTGATTTGAAAGTCTCACAGGACGCTGTAATCGAATCCGTTGCCGAGTCCGTATTGAATTCCAGCAAAACAATTACCGTTGTTGATGACTCTGGTGCACCTGTGGGCTCTCTACATGCCTCCCACGTGGTTAAGGTACTTTTTGGCAGTCATACAGATCACCCTGGCGACCAATCCTCATGATAGAGGCATTCAAACAAAAGAAGTACTTGCAGTTCATTCTGCTGCTGATGGTGTTTTTAGTGCTGTATCATGTCGTCACACCGTCAGACAGCAACTACCTGTGGCGATTGCCACCGCTGTTTGAGGCTCTACCAACGCTGATATATGAAAGTGCTAACTACATTCTGTTCGATTGGTGGTTGATCGATGTCTGGGATCCCGATATCGAGGAATTCGAACAAAAGCCGTTAATGAATCAAATCACGCGTTCATTTTCAGGCATGATTCTATTTCTTATCGAATTCATTCGTGAAATTATGCTCGGTGGCGTCAAAACCATCGTCACATTCTCAGGTTGGGATTGGGCGACCCAAAACAAGTGGGCAGTTTGGCCCGCTTTGCCCTGGACCGTCGTTGCAGCCGGTGGCACCATTCTCGGTTATTCACTGAATGGCTGGCGTTTGGCCACATTTGTTTTTGCCACCTTCTGCTTTATCTCGATTTTCGGGCAGTGGGAACCGTCGATGGAAACATTGTCCTTCGTCCTCATCGCCGCGCCGATTTCAGTCTTGCTCGGTCTTGTGGTCGGCGTCTGGGCGTTCCGCAACAAATACGTCGATGTCGCTCTACAACCAATTTTGAATGTTATGCAGATTATGCCGCACTTTTCCTACCTGATTCCGGTAGTCGTGTTTTTTGGCATTGGCGATCATGCGGGTGCGATCGCAACTGTCATTTTCGCGACCCCGCCGATGGTGCGTCTCACCCTTCTAGGGTTGAAAAGACTATCGCCCGAAGTCGCCGAAGCTGGATTGATGAGCGGCTGCAACAGCCGGCAGCTACTTTTCAAGGTACTCATTCCAACCGCGCGGAGGGATATTCTGATCGGCGTCAACCAGGTCATCATGTCCTGTCTGGCGATGGTGGTCCTCGCGTCGTTGATCGGCGCCAAGGGACTCGGCGCCCATTTGCTGATTGCACTGAATCAGTTGAGGGTCGGCCAGGCGATCGAGATCGGAATCTGTATCGTCCTGATCGCGATCATGCTCGACAGATTATCACTCGCCTGGGCCGACAAGCAGGTTGACTACTTCTCCGACCTATCTTTTGTGCAACGGAATAAATATTCGTTGATATTTGGTGGCGCTTTTGTTGTTGGCGTTATTCTGGCCTGGATCGGATCCTTTTTCTTCAAGGAGGGGTTCAACTATCTCTATCTAGTTCCGCATAAGAAGGGCATATCTGCCGAATTTTACTTGCAGGGCGGTGTCGACTGGATAGTGGAAGAATATTGGAGATCGCTTAAGGGTTTCAGTGAATGGCTGATCATTAATGTATTGGTGCCGGTCAAGGCCGCCTATCTGGGCATGCCTGTCATTGCAACATTTGTTCTGACGATGGGTATCGGGTTTATCGTGGGCGGTTTACGGGTTGGTTTGAGCGTTGGTGGGTTCCTGTTATTTATCGCATTTACCGAGTGGTGGGATCGCGCTTTGATCACCGCTTACCTGATGACGCTGTCGGTAATATTTTCGACGATAGTTGGGATTATCGCGGGCACCCTGTGCGCACAGCATCCGTGGAGCACACGCATCATGCTGACGATTTGCGATACCTTCCAGACTTTCCCATCCTTTATTTACCTGATCCCGGCGATGATGCTGTTTGGTGTCGCTAACGATACCTCAGTTCTGGTCGCGATCATGGTTTACGCCCTTGTGCCCGCTACGCGCTACACGATACAAGGTTTGCTCAGCGTACCCCCAGATCTGCTGGAGGCAGGGGCAATGTCTGGCGCCAACCGTGCGCAGCGCTATTTTTTCATCGAGCTGCCGATGTCATTCCCGCATCTAGCGCTCGGTATCAATCAAACCGTCGTATTTGCGCTTTCCATGGTGATAATCGGCGCCATGATCGGTACGGATGATCTTGGGCAATTGATTCTTGGTTCGCTGTCTGACAAAGAAGGTATCGGCAATGGATTGGTGCTTGGGCTGTGTGTCGCCGCTATCGGACTCGCGATCGATCAGGTGCTGCGCACCTGGGCGAATCAGAGAAAGGCGGCACTCGGACTGGATTAAGCCGCCTGCCCATTAGCAGATACCCGACCAGCCGAATAGTTTAACAATCGAGTGAGACGAAGATGACTAGTGCACTTTTTACACCAATCAAGCTGCGCGAACTTGAATTGTCTAATCGCATCGTACTGTCACCAATGTGCCAGTACGCTGCAAAAAATGGCTGTGCCGGCGATTGGCATTTGATGCATCTCGGCCAGTTCATGGTATCCGGGGTCGCACTGGTGATGACCGAAATGACCAATGTGCAGGCGCGCGGACGAATCACCCCGCACTGTCTTGGATTGTTTGATCAAAACTGCGAAGACGCTTTGCAACGGGTGGTCAACTACTGCCGTCAACTCAGCGATACCCCGATGGGAGTCCAGTTGGCGCACTCCGGTCGCAAGGCTTCCAGTTCGCCGCCCTGGCAGGGGCGTAAACGCTTAAGCGCCGATCAGGGTGGGTGGCAGTCGGTCGGGCCATCACCGATCAGCCATAGCGATGCCATTCCAGCCCCGAACGAACTGACCCTGGCCGACATCGATGAATTAATTGAAGACTTTGTCACGGCGACGCAACGTGCCGAACGGCTAGGTTTCGATGCGATCGAGTTGCACGGCGCGCACGGATATCTACTGCATCAGTTTCTATCTCCATTAAGCAATCAACGAAGCGATGAATACGGCGGCAACCTCGAAAACCGGATGCGCCTGCCGCTGCAGGTATTTGACGCGGTTCGTGATATCTGGCCCGAACACAAACCCTTAGGCATGCGCCTTTCTGCGATCGACTGGGCCGCAGGCGGATTGACCATCGAAGACACGATCAAGCTAAGCGATGAACTCAAACGCAAAGGCTGCGACTGGATCGATGTGTCCAGCGGTGGCATCAGTTACGTCGAAAACATCGTCACCGGGCCGGGCTACCAGGTCCCGTTTTCGGAGCAGGTTCGCGCACAAACCGGCATCAACACGATGGCGGTAGGGATGATTACCGAAGCCGAACAGGCCGAAAATATCATCGCCAGTGGTCAGGCCGATATGGTGGCACTCGCGCGAGGTTTGTTATTCAATCCGCGCTGGCCCTGGCATGCGGCGATCAAACTCGGCGTCGAGCTTGAGTACCCGAGTCGTTACCAGCGCTGCGCGCCGGCGAATATGAATCCATTCTAGGCATTGCGCTTGCCTCGAATGGGTCGCTTTTCGCGACAACGCGGATGCCGCAGCCAGGCTACAGGGATGTATCGGCCGGGGTTCCGTCCGGTCTTGCGTTTCTTCGATGTAGCAATCCAGTCCCTTAACAGAACGATCTATAAGCTCTGTTTTATTAGAGCGAGTCGTCAATCACCTCCAGACAAAAATCGTCACATCAGCCTACCTTTCGAAATTTAATTAGTCCCCCCGTTGAATGTAATCAAGATAAACACGAAACTTCGCCAGGGAGATTCAAGCGAAGGAAACCATGAATTAAGCCGAGTTTCTCTGGCTTAGGTATCTTTGCCGACAAGACTGATTTAATCTCCGTCTGTGGGCCAATTTCTAAAATAACTATCCTTAAATTAACAGGAAAATACGATGGTGCAGAAACTCGATCAAACGAATGCTGAAATTACCCTGGGTTACTGGGGTATTCGCGGTCTGGCGCAACCGATTCGATTCCTGCTAATCGCCGCGGGCATTCCTTTTTCCGAAATTCGGCTCGGCTTGCAAACGGATGGAATGCTGATGGATGAGGACGATGAGGGGGAAGACTGGGATAGCCATCGCGCGACACTCGATCTGCCCTTTCCCAATTTGCCTTATTTAATTGATAACAGCGGCGATTCACCGGTTCGCCTGTCGCAGAGCAATGCTATTTTGCGCTATCTGGCGCGGCGATTTGACTTCTACGGTGATAGCGACCATGAGCGCACCGAAATTGATGTGCTGCAGGATGAAGCCTACGATTTTCGCAATCAAATCATCGATACGGCCTATACGCTGGGCGACGACTATGCCGCAGCCTACGAAGAATTCTGCAGCGACGCTATGCCGCAATATCTGGATAGTTTTGAGCGCTATCTGTCTCGTCGTGATAATAAAAAATACTTTGTCGGAAGCCGGTTATCCCTGGTCGACTTCGTTCTCTACGAATTGTTCTGGCAAATGACCTTGATGGTGCCGGGTTCGATTTCGCCGACCGCTCGTCCGACCCTGCAGGCATTTATCCAGACATTTGAACAGGATGCAGCAATTGCCGGCTATTTACAGTCTGACAACTATATCGAACACCCGATCAATAGCCACTGGGCTTCGTTTGCCTGATAACGGCTGCCTGCCACATCAGATAATGGCTGCGCGATGGACTTTTTGCTGACAAGGTCCGGTTAAACCGGATTCACCTCATCAACCGGGAAGAAATTTCGCCACCTGGTTTGCTGGTACTCACCATAGTTGAATGCTGTAAAACGGTTGTTGTCGTCCAGTGCGGAAATTTCGGTGTCGGCACCCGGGTTGACGAAGTAGGGAATCGAATAACGGTCAACGCCATTGCGGTTAATCACACGGTGCGGGGTCGATGAATATCGGCCGTTGCTCCAGTATTGCAAAATATCTCCGATATTGACCACAAAGCTATCGTCCAGCGGAGGTGCCCCGACCCATTCTCCATTTTTCGAGCAGACTTCGAGCCCACCATTAGTATCCTGCCAGAGAATGGTAAATGCCCCCGAATCCGAATGAGGAATGACGCCGATATTGTCGACGCTTTGCGGGTTTTCCTGCGGCGGATAATGATTCACCTTGAGTCGCGATGTCGGTCGCGCGAAGTGGGTGGCGTAGAAATCATCTGCTTGATCGAGGGCTGCGCCAAAACAGCCTCCCAGCAACGATGCAACCCTTTCGATGGCATCGCGATAAGCCTGCATTGCCGGGCGCAAGCCAGCCGGTTGTTGCGGCCATCGATTGTCCGCTTCCAGCAGATGTTGTTTGTCGCTACCGAAATCGGCACCCATCCAGAACCCCTCCTGATGACTGGTTCCGGAAAAGGTATCGCTAATCTGGCTCTGGTAGTAAAGCGGTAGATAACCGCGCATCGAAGGGTCAAGCCCGGTGCTCAACTTGACCGACTCGGTTTGCTGGAAAAATTCACTGGCGGTATCGCAAAGGCTGGTTGCAAGCTCCATATCAAAGCGGTGGCCGATAATATAAAAAAAGCCGACATCGCGGCAGGCCCGGTCAATTTTGGTGATCACTGACGCGCCCGGGTTATCCACAAGCAGTTCGCTGATATCGATGACCGGAATTTCATCGAAATCAAGTTTTCTCGATTGGGGTAGTGCCATGTCGATATCCAATTAGTGCTGCGATGGCTAATTCTGCCACATTTTCCGTTAATTGAGCATAATTACATCCGCCGTAAATTCGATTTTCAAGTCGCTGTTATCAACTTAGCTAATCGGTGCTTGCTTTTGTCGCAGTGACTGTTGAGAATAATGTCTTCCCCGAGACGATGTTTCTACTAATTTTTATTCTAAATCTTCAGTTTTTTAATTCTTTTGAAGTACCGGCCGAGGGCAGATTTAATCTGACCGATCTAATAATAAAACTATGAATTTATTCAAACGCCCTAAGCCGACTGTTTCGCATACCTCATTTTCTATTCTATTTATCACCGTATTGTTCGTGTTCAGTAACCTGATCAATATGGATAAGCTGACCATTTGGTTTCATCGGGCCGATGCAATAGATTACAGCGGCCTTGGCGCCTACCTGATATTCGCACTGGGAATATGCATCGCTACTTTTATTCTTATTGCGCATCGCTGGACGATAAAACCAGCCGCTATTTTGTTGGTTGTTATGAGCGCGATGGCGACCTATTTTATTGCCAAATACAATGTTGCCGTCGATCGTTCGATGATCATGAATACCATTCACACCGATGTCAGTGAAGTGACTGGCTTGTTGTCGATACAGATGATTCCGTACTTTTTATTCCTGGTATTGCTGCCGGTTTTGATCATCGTCAAAGTCAATATCAGCTTTAGCCGCCCGCTGAAGTACCTGTCCGCATCGTTAATTTTATTCATCATCAGTCTATCGCTGGCGACCGGGATGTTGTATTTGCAATACAACAGTATTCACCGCGCGGGAAACCTGTCCAACAAATATATTATTCATTCGCTGGTACCGTTAAATATCATGGTCAGTTCCGCCAGTGGAATTCACCGTTCGATCCAGGCCTACAACCGACGGCATAAAAAGCCAGTTGTCATTACAGGCAGGGTAACCGAACCCGGCAACCTGGTGGTGGTGCTTGTTATCGGTGAATCGTCGCGGCAGAAAAGCTTTAGCCTTTATGGTTATGACGGCCAGGAGACCAACCCGGTATTATCGAAAATCCCCGGCCTCACTACGCTAAATGGTATTGCACGTGTCGGCTCTACTTTGCTCGCCCTGCCTGAAATTCTGGAAAAAAAAGAGGTGAAGCTACCCGCGATTACCTCGAAGCTGGGCATAGATACGGCCTGCTACGTTAACTATACCCTGTACGATAACTGCGATGCCGTTGGCGAAATCAAGGTAAGTGACTGTGCTCACGAAGGTAAATGTTACGACGAAGATGTCATTCCGTTGCTCGAAAAAAATCTGGAATCCTACGTTTCGGGTTACCGCATGGTTGTTCTGCATCTGGGTGGCGGCAGCCATGGCCCTAAATACCGAGACCGATACCCGCCCGAATTTCAACGATTCAACCCGCAATGCCTGGAAGCAGATCTGGTGAATTATTGTAGTATCGAGCAAATTTATAATTCCTACGACAACACCATTCTTTATGTGGATTACGTACTCGGAAAAATTATAGGCAAACTCGACGCATCGAAGGCACCTTATGTATTTATCTACTTGTCCGACCATGGCGAGTCATTGCTGGAAAACGATCGCATCTTTCACGGCATGCCTCCGGGGATCCCGCTGCCCGCGGAACAGGCCCAGGTTCCATTGATAGTGAAGTCATCGATTCCAATTAGCATTGTGCAGCGCGACGAATATAGTCAGCAATCGGTATACGACACCGTGCTTGCTTTGTTCTCCATCGAGACAGATATTCTGGATAAGGATAGTGTTTTCCTCAAAATAATCCCTCCCGGGGGTAGCTGAAAAAAATAACGGACTGTTTATGCGGTGAGCTTTAAGGGCTTCTTCAGCAAAGATCAAGTAAACTTTGTCCCCAAAATTAGTAATTCCTCAGTCAGGCATGCTATAAGTTGGTACGTTTTGTATTAATGGCGTATTTGCATGAAAAAATCCACACTGCTGAAAACGCCATTTCGCTTCGATGTGATCGCGTTTTTATCCTGTATCGCTTTTTTTCTGGTATGGCCCGATCTTGACCTCATGGTCAGCGAATTGTTTTACGATTCGGGGCAGGGTGGTTTTTTCCTGAAATATCACGTCCTCGCCGAAACTATCTACCGACTCACCGACATTATCGGAATTACGCTAGTCGTAGGCTTACCCGCATTGGTCGCCATCAGCTACCTGGCAAAAATCGATTTCCTGGCCCAGGGCAGGACATCGATAATTTTTCTGTTAACGGTTTGTATTATTGGACCGGGATTGATGGTGAATCTGGTTTTAAAAGATAATTGGGGTCGCCCTCGACCACGCCAGGTCATCGAGTTCGGTGGCGAGCGACTCTACCAGCCCGCACTATCGCCAACCTTTGAATGCAACAAATGCTACTCGTTTGTCAGTGGCCACGCCTCGGTGGGCTTTTTCTTTTTTGCATTTGCCCTGTTAGCTAGAAATCGAAAATGGTTATGGCTGCCAGTGCTAGCTGGCGCCGTTATCGGCGGAACCAGGGTGGTACAGGGGGCGCACTTTTTCTCCGACGTCGTATTCTCGGGTTGGGTGGTCTGGTTTTGCAGTCTGCTGTTATACCAGTATTTCTTTGCTTTTAAGAAAGTTAGAAGCGATGTCGATCTGACGATTCCAGCGAAGGCTTAACTTAGACGGTGACCAGCCGATTTCAAGTCAGGAAATTCCGCATTCAACTCCCCGCTCAACTCTACACTCAACGATGGCATCGGCTTGCCATAGTCGTGGATAAATCATCCGGTTCCTGCATTGCGCAAGCCATCGGCTAACCCGGTTCGATTACTACCAGCGAGAGCCGTCCAGGATGTCAGGTTTTACTGGTTTGTCAGGCCTGTGCAAGACATAAGTTCAATAATTTCCCATATATGAGCTATAAACTATCTTACGCATAAGCACGGATTGTCTAAGCGGTCTTGACCAGCATGTAATCGATTAATCAACCTGGGCTTAATCTGAAAATATGGGAAACACATACGGCGTTTATAGCGAATCTCTGTTACGTATTGTAAAAGGTAAAGCGCTTCACAGCGGAGATCCGGTTCAATCCTTCGAGGAGATCACCGAGGCCGCATCCAACACGCTGAAGGTTGAGCGCGTTGGTATCTGGATACATGCGGATGATCACCGCAGTACTCGATGCGTCAACCTGTATAATCTTGCCACAGATTCCCATAGCAGCGCCGTTGATCTGTACGAAGAGGACTTTCCAAACTATTTCGCTGCCTTGAATGAGGACCGCGTTATTGATGCCTGCGATGCGTATCGCGACCCGCGCACCTGTGAGTTTTCCGAAACCTACTTGCCGCTATACGGTATATCCTCAATGTTAGACGCCCCGATTCGTTTTGCCGGGCGCACCATTGGCATCATCTGTATCGAACACGTCGGCGAACAACGGCAGTGGACTTCCGATGAAATTACCTTCGCCGCCTCGCTTGCGGACCTGATCACACATGCGCTTGAAGCACAAAAGCTCAAGAGTGCTGAAATAGCCCTTATTGAAAGCGAAGATCGTTACCGTAGGGCCGCCTTTCTGACCAGAACCGGTCACCAAATCTGGGACGAGGTAGCCGACAAGTCGATTTACTGTTCTATCGAACTTGCCGAACTGTATGGTGTTTCAGTCGAAGAATATATGCGTCGTTCGTCGTCAATAGAGAAGGATCTGGAATGGTATCACCCCGATGATCGGGAACGCTACGATGACGTTGCGCGGACAGCATTTAAAAATAAAACCGGGTATGACATTGTCGCAAGAATTATTCGTGCGGATGGTGAAGTCAGGTACATCCACGAAATCACCGACGTTAAACTCGATGTCGATGGCAAGGTGTTGCAAACCATAGGTGCCATCCAGGACATTACCGAGCGTAAATTGATCGAAGAGGAATTGCGAACGCAAAGCCAGATCATTACTAACATGATCGAGGGCGCACTGTTAATCCGTTTAAGTGACGGCATCATTGTCTATGCCAACCCTTCTGCCGAAAAAATGTTCGGCTACGCGCCCGACCAACTCACCGGGAAGTGTAGTGCCCTTTTACAGGGGTCTGGCGACCTGGCACTAACAGAGCCAAATCTGGACATCCTGCGGCATCTTGGAAAAAGTGATCAATGGCACGGTGAAATTCTCAATGTGAAACAAGATGCCAGCGAATTCTGGTGTTCAGTCAACATAAGCATGCTCGAACACCCGGTACACGGTCGCGTCGGGGTGTTTGTCGGCTCCGATGTTACCGAACGCCGGTTGGCTATTGAAAAGCTTGGGTATCAGGCCCGGCATGATGGTTTAACCGGGCTGATCAATCGCAACGAATTTGAGTCCCGCCTGAATCAGCTCATTGAAAAGACCCGAAGACAGCCCGGAGAGCATGCCCTGTGCTACATGGACCTCGATCAATTCAAGGTTGTTAACGATAGCTGCGGACATACTGCCGGCGATGAACTACTGCGCCAGCTGGGGCAGGTTTTGCACGAAGCGGTGCGCCAATGTGACACGCTGGCCCGACTCGGTGGAGACGAGTTCGGCATCATCATGGAAGATTGTTCGCTCAGTCAGGCGCAATGGGCCGTTGCCGCCTTGCAAACTACCATTCAGGATTTCCAGTTCAGGTGGGAAGGCCAGTCCTTTCGCATCGGTGTCAGCATCGGGCTGGTAGCGATCAATGAATCGACGCCCTCGTTGACCGAGTTAATGAAACACGCCGATGCCGCCTGTTACATGGCCAAAGACCTGGGCAGAAACCGGATTCACGTTTATCACCCTGAAGATGCTGAAATTGCGCAACGCCATGGGGAGATGCAATGGATTTCGAGAATTAATCAGGCGCTGGTCGATAATCGTTTTGTCCTCTTTGCGCAGGAGATATTACGTCTTGACTCGGATCCGGGGCAGCACTATGAAGTGTTGCTGCGAATGATCGACGAGCAGGGCAATCTGGTTCCTCCCGGTGCCTTTCTGCCTGCCGCCGAGCGCTACGAAATTATCGACAAGCTCGACGTCTGGGTGATCGAGAACACGTTGGCAAGAATGGCCGCGCACAATGAAAAATTCGGATGGCTGCCGTTAATTTCAATCAACTTGTCTGGCCCTTCATTGACCAAGCCCGGGTTTTTAGAGCTGGTGATTTCGCAAATCAATAAATACAGCATCAGCCCCGATCGACTTTGTTTTGAAGTAACCGAAACAGCGGCCATTTCCAATTTGAAGTCGGCGACAAGGTTCATCGAACAACTCAAGGCGCGGGGTTGTTGCTTTGCCCTCGACGATTTTGGCAGCGGCCTGTCATCTTTCGGCTATTTGAAGAATTTACCAGTCGACTACCTGAAGATCGACGGCATGTTCGTGAAGGACATGGTCGATGATCCTATCGATTGTTCGATGGTGAAATCTATCAACGACATCGGTCAGGTAATGGGCATGGAAACCATCGCCGAATTTGTTGAAAACGATGAAATCAAACAAATGTTGATCGAAATAGGCGTCGATTGTGTACAGGGTTACGGTATTGGCAAACCGCAGGACTTTGTCGATTTACTCGATCAATTAAGCAAACCACGCGCGTCGCAGATTCTGGTTGCAGTGTAGCCGGTAGATAAACAGCTTCAATTTCATCGGTCGCAGCATTGCTGAACTAGTCTGGTATGCAGGTCTTTAAGAAATCATTCAATAGTCGATTACATTGCTGTGGTCGTTCCCAGAACATCATATGTTCGCCCAGGGCCGCAATTGTAGCGTTGGGGGTGAATTCGGCAGCCCAGCGCGTGACGATTTCACCACTATCTTTTCGTACCAGGTAGAGCAGGGGCAGGCGGCCATCGAGCGCGATCAAGTCATCGCGAAAATCCAGGAAATTCGCAGTGGCATTTAACAAAGCAGCTGCGCTGTCGGGGGTTTGCCTGGTCAGTTCCAATAACCACTGAATACTGTCTTCGGACTTGTCCTCGAGCATCCACTCGACAAATTCCCGGTTAGTACTGTCGCGATCACGCAGGCGCCCCATGGTGTAGAACTCCTGTTGCCGATCCCGGTCATCACGGCAATAGGTGACCCAGTCGGTCTGGTTGTTTTCCCCGGTCGCGCGCGGCGGCCCATCGAGCATGATCAGCCCCGATAGCAGACCAGCGCCAAATTGATTGAGATAAGATAATATCGCCAGGGTGCCGAAGGACCAGCCGCATAGCACGATATTTTTCAGCTCGAGCAAATCGATCAATGCCTTCAAATCGCGGCCGTGCTGCTCGTAAAAATGGCCGCCGGCTGTTTTGCTACTGCGCCCATGCGCGCGCGGGTCGAAGCTGACGAATCGATAGTCCTGACTGTCGGCGAAAAAATCGCACTGATGTCGGAAAACTTCGGTGGTCATAGTCCAGCCTGGCACCATTAACAGCGTGACATCCCCGTGGCCGCTTTCTTCTACGTATAACGACAATTCTGTATCAATTGGTATTAGTTTAGCGCTCACCTGTTGCCTCGCTAAGCTCGTACTTTCTGGTATTTCAAGATATGGAAACTGCCGCGTTTACTCCGTTTCACCTCGATTTCGTCGATTGCTTTGAAATGGCAGGCTAATAGCGCCTGGCGTACCGCATCAACCGAATAGAGAATAAAACCCTGGTCGCTATAGCCAGCCTGTTGCAGTCTGTCGGCTGAACCCAGCCCGATTACCACTATCCCGCCGACCCGGCTAATCCGCTCCATTTCGCTAAAACACTTGCCAAGGTCGGGCCAGAAGTAAACGGTATTAACACTGCAAACGCGGTCGAATTGTGCGTCGTCGAAGGGCAGGGACTCGGCCCGCGACGCTTGCAGCTGCAACGCCAATGGATTGCGGCATTGTCGCTTTTTATGTTCGGCCATTTTCAGCATAGCTGCTGACGGATCTACCCCGTAGACCGAACCGCTCCCGATCGCCTCGACTATCTTGAAAAGCAGGTCACCCCCACCAAAACCAATTTCTAAAACCCGTGAATCTTCAGCGATGTCGAGTGCCGAAAATACCAACTGATTTGATTGCGCATTGGCCCGGTTGAGTAAAAAGCCGGTGATGAATCGGCCGAACAAGCCCGATGGGTTGGCATATTGCCGCGCGAAAAATCGACTGACTTTCACGGCTGTGTTTTTTTCAAGGCAAAATACCAGGCATCGACGCCTTCGTCGACCATATAGGCCTGCTTGGCTGATTCGAGCAATTTCCAGGCACCGCAGTCGATGTATTGCTCGATGGCCGAACTGAATTCGCCGCTATCGTAGACCCCTTCGTTAACCGTAAACACGATAATTCCACCCACTCGGGTAATACGCAATAATTCCGCAAACAGCGATGGGCCTAAATGACTATGCGTAAAAACGCCAACACAGATCGTTGCCTGGTAGGCGGCATCGGCAACCGGTATACCTTGATCGGCATCGCAGGTGAATAGATGGCGATAGCCCCGGTGGTGCGCATGTTCGAGCATTTCGGGCGACAGGTCAGTACCATCAAAACAGTGGAACCCGGTGGCCTGCAAATGCTGACCGACGAGGCCGGTGCCGCAGCCGATATCAATAATCGGCGCTTGTCGATCTTGCAGGAACTTTGCCAATAGAGCGACTGCATTGGGCTGAGAAACCGTGCCGAGCTTTTCATTGTTATCTACGTCGTAGCTATCGGCCCAGTCGGCATAAATCGTTTTTAACTGACCCGAACTATCCCGGTTCTGGTCGATGTGGTGATAACGTTCGACCCCGTGTTTAAGCGATGTCTTAGGTTTTTTCATGCAATTCCGACCGATGGTTTTTGCGGTATTCAATTCTGCCACAAACCCCGTTGGCAGGGCGACCCTCGTTGTAGTGGTTTAGGTTCCTGGGTTCGACCTGGTCTCATCGCTGAGACGAAACGGTTAGACGGGCGAATTCGCCAAGCGCAATCGGCTTGATCGGTGAGCGCAGTCGATAATAGCCAACCGATTCGATCGATGCGCCGGTTATGTCGGCAATGAGTTCGCTTACCGTCAGTCCGCAGAAGCGGCCCTGGCAGGGACCCATGCCGCAGCGGCTGAAGCTCTTCAATTGATTCGGGCCGACGCAACCCAGCGCGATCGCCTCGCGCAGCTGGCCGAGGGTTACTTCTTCGCAACGGCACAGAATAACGTCATCGTGGCGAGGCTTACGAAACTGTTCGGCGGGTTTGAACAGGACATCCAGAAAAGCGCGTAAGCCTTTTTCGCGCGACAGCAATTCGTGTTCGGGCTGCGCTAGTTGATCGCGCAGGTTTTTTTCGATCAGGCCGAGCTGGTTAAGCACGCCTAAGGCAGCAATGCGTCCGCTACGCTGCGCTGCGATGGCGCCGCCGATGCTGGCACCATCCCCTGCAACCGCAATTCCACCGACGCTCGATTGGTACCAGGCGTCGACGACAACATTCCAGCAAAGCTGTGTCGGATTCCAGTGGCATTCACAACCGACGGCGCGGCTCATATTGATGTTAGGGACAATCCCCTGATGCAGTAAAACATGCTCGCATTCGAGTTTCTGCCAGCGCCCCGACCGATGAAATTCAACAGCGTTTGCGGCACGGTCGCCGAGTATGCGCAGGTCAGCAATGCGATTCAGAATGGGCACCCCCGCCTTTTTTATTTCCCGCTTCCATTGCCAGCCCTGGTAAATTTTATCGGCACCGGTGAGTGCCTGCGGTAATCGGGGTAATGCACGCAGGTAGTTTCCGCTCGGGGTCAAATCGATGATCGCCTTGATGCGGATTCCCGCCTGCACATACTGATGGGCGAGCAGATAGAGCAAGGGTCCAGAGCCACAAAAAACCGCATCTTCGAAGGCAAGTTCGGATTCCTTGAGCAGAATTTGCGCGGCACCGGCGGTGAACACGCCGGGCAGGGTCCAGCCGGCCACCGGCATCGGGCGTTCCTGCGCGCCACTGGCAATTAAAATCTCTTTTGCGCGCAGCAGCCGGACCTCGCCGTCTTTTGAATAAGCCACTTCGCCGTAATCACTACTGTCGCCACGCGCGCTGATTTGCCAGACAGTGGCGCCGCCGACATAGCTGATATGGCTACTGCGAAACGCTTCAATCAGCCGCTGGCCGGCAACATAGGCATCACCGAGGTGGCTGCGCTGGCGCTTTGCATTCGCTTCGCTGGCGCGGTAAATCTGGCCACCGGGTGTGGGCTGTTCGTCGAGTAGCAGAATACTGTCGGTATATTTCGACGCGGCCTGTGCTGCGGCCAGCCCGGTAGGTCCGGCGCCGATGATAACCAGATCGTAGACTTCGCTCATGTCGGGCTTTCCGATTGGTTGCCTGCCGATTCCGCCGCCGTCGATAATTGACGCTCGATGCACATGCCTTCGCGCACCGTCGTCATACAGGCTTGCTGGTTGACGACCCCGTCGATGATTACCAGGCAATCAAAGCACACTCCCATCATGCAAAATGGAGCGCGTGGAGCGCCGCTTACCGGGGATACACGAAAGTGGGTAACCCCCGATTCGAGTAACGCCGCGGCAACATTCAAATGCGCGCGAACCCGAATGGACTTGCCATCAAAAACTATGTTCAATTCGGGAGAGTCTTTGCCTTGACCTGGGTTGTTAGCAATGAGGCTGCGATAAACTGGAATGATCATGTCGGTTTCGGCGGCTTGTTAGATTCTGTCACAGCGAAGCGGCTGGCATCAAAATTGGTAATCAAGGGAGTTTCGTCGGCGCCGGTGATCCACTCCACCACCGGCCCGGCATGCGCCGCGGCGAGCGATACCCCGCTGTGCGTGGCAATCGCAAAAGCGCCCGGGCATTGAACCGATTGCTGGTAAACGGGAATGCCATCGGGGGTCATCACCCGCAATGCGCCCCAGGCGCGTAACAGCTGAACTTGTTCAAGCAACGGGAACATGCGAATCGCGCGCGCAGCAATACTGGCCATAATCTCGATGCTGGTACCATCGTCGCGACCGACATCTTCATGCGAATCGCCGATCTGCACGCCGCCTTCGGCGGTTTGGCGGACCTGCAGCGTTGGGTAATGTAAAAACGGGGCTATTTTTTCGGTAATCAGAATCTGCCCGCGAATGGCGCGTACCGGAACCTGCATGCCGAGCATCGCCGCCAGACGTTGCGTATCGAGCCCCGCGCAGATGACTACTTTTGCCGCGCTGTAACTGCCAGTTTTCGTTTGCAGCAGGAAGCCATTGTCGCGATGTTCGATCGATTCGACTTTTTTATTCGGATGATAGTCCACCGCCAGCGCCTGCATTTGCTGGTGCAATGCGCGCAATAGATAAAGCGGGTTAACATGACCATCCTGCGGCGAGTAACTGCCCCCGATGACATCCTTGCCAATTTGCGGAATGATTTTTTTAAGCGCGCTGTGGTCGAGCATTTCGTACTCGAAGGCATCGCCGACGTGCTGCTGAACCTGCGCCATTTCATTGCTGCGCGCGGCCCATTCAGCTTCGTTCAGGCAGAATTCGACCCCGCCCGGGCGTTGATAGTCGATGTCGACCCCACTGTTGGCCTGCAACTGCTGCGCGAGGGCTGGCCATAAATCAGCGCCGAAATTAGACCATTTGGCGTAAGCGGGACAATCCCAGCCTTTGCCCTGTACCCAGACCAGCCCGAAGTTCCCGCGCGAGGCGCGAAACGCGCGGTCGCCTTCATCGAGAACCTGGACCTTGTTTCTGCGCAAGGCAAGTCCATAGGCGAGCGCCGCGCCAACCAGACCACCGCCGACAACAAGGTAATCCTTATCCATCAGCCATAATCGGTCGCGCGATAACCGAGCTCGATTTTGCGGATGGTTTGATTCGATAGGGGAGTATTCATGCGAATTGCTTAGGTTGCTGTGGGGTGCAGTATACCTAAGCTTCAACAAACGACCGAAAATAACCCCACCGCAGGAGATGGTCGGTTTGTCTGGAAGGGTTTAGCGGGTATCGAAACGGGGTTCCAGTGCAGCTGCTTTGTCACTCAAAGCACGCGTTGTTATGACCCCGTCTAATCTTGTAATTCAGGCATGGTCGGGCCAGGTAGGTCTGGAAATTTTGTTAAACGCGCAAT
The DNA here is from genome assembly GCA_047622345.1 of Gammaproteobacteria bacterium. GTDB lineage: Bacteria > Pseudomonadota > Gammaproteobacteria. The sequence continues at coordinate 29,633 of JBLHOA010000001.1, forward strand.
GCGGGCAGGGTTTCGCTGGATGGTACGAAGGTTAACGCCAGTCCGTTGTTGCACCAGCGCTTGCCGGTGGGTTCGGGGCCATCACTGAAAATATGGCCCTGGTGGCCTTCACAGCGGGCGCAATGGTATTCGGTACGCGGGAACAGTAACTTCCAGTCGCGTTTAACCCCGGTATTACCTTCGATGGACTGGAAGAAACTGGGCCAGCCGGTGCCGCTGTCAAACTTCGTGGTCGAGTCAAACAAAGGCAGAAAACAGGCCGCGCAAACATAGGTTCCGGCGCGTTTTTCATCGTTCAGCGGGCTACTCCAGGGGCGTTCGGTCGCCTCTTCGAAAAGAATGTCATATTGTGCATCGGGCAGTAATTGCTGCCATTCCTTGCGGCTTTTCTTAATAACGGGGAATTCTCCCGGTTTTGCTTCTGTTTCACTCGCCGCAAGTACGACCTGCGGGGCGGCAAAGGTGACCAACGAGGTGAATGCTGCGGTGACGAATAGTCTTCGGTTCATAGTTAAGGCCGATCGTGTTATTAATGATTGCTTAGTCTGACCGGGAATTGGCCAATTAATTCCTGTGAGATAGTTTGCATTTAAGCAAACTCTGAATTAATCGGGGTTTCCATTAGTTCGGTTTCATAGTGCCTTTGACTATAAGCGATTGGATGGTTGCTGTGTTTTTTCGCTATAGCAATCCAAACTCAGGACAGCACAATCCCCAACCCTGGTTTTATTCCAGAAAGTCATACAGCCACTTCCCCGACTGAAAGCCTAACATCGGCAGGCCTTGCGGTACTTCCTTAACGCCAACCGCTGAGCCCTTGCTCAAAGAGAGGCAGCTAACAAGAACAAGCCCTTAATAGAACGATCTATAACCTTTGTTCAAGGCCAGCGAATCGCTAAATCACTACCCGAAAAAAGCGTCATATCGGCGTTCCCCGATAAATTGTATTAGTTCTCCGTTTAATACAATCGAGATACACGCAAAATTTCGTCAGGGGCGTGGCCAGGGAGACTCCGAATTAAACAGAGTGTTCTTAAACAGAATTTTTGCATTGCGATGAATTTAGGGTAACGTCTTCAGCTGGAATAAATAGTCGGGTTTTACTGCGATGACCGAAACAACATTAAATCAGCTCCATTCCAATCCAATCAGGGCACGCGATCTCGGCATCCCTTTCGCCGGTAGCCCAGGGCGATGGAATGCCATTACCGATGTTCCGGGGATTCAGGTGGGCTACACGACCCTAATCGAAGACTTGCCCCCCGATGAAATTGGCCCAGTTGCAGTGCGCACCGGGGTTACCGCGATTCTACCCGACGCCCACAACCGGCAACTGCTGCGCAGCTGGGCTGGTTTTTCATCCTTCAACGGTAACGGCGAATTAACCGGGGCACACTGGATTAACGAGGCGGGTTTTTTCCTGGGTCCGATCCTGTTAACCAATACGCACAGCGTGGGCATGGCCCATCACGCCTGCCTGCAATGGTTAACCCGCCGGGCGGAATACGAAGCCAGCAATGATCGCTGGTTACTGCCCGTGGTCGCCGAGACTTGCGACGACGAATTGAATGACATCAATGGCTTTCACGTCGAGGTCGGGCATGTTGTCGATGCCATCGAAAGCGCAGCCTCGGGGACGATTGCCGAAGGTAATGTCGGCGGTGGCACCGGTATGCGCTGTTACGAATTCAAAGGGGGCACCGGCACTGCTTCGCGAATGGTGAAGGTCGGTGATCAGAGTTACACGCTGGCCGCGCTGGTACAGGCCAACTTTGGCCTGCGCAAAGACTTGACCATTGCCGGCAAACCGGTTGGTCGACTTAGTCGTCAGGCACAGGGGGCAAATCGCGACTCGGGTTCGTTGATCGTGATAATCGCCACCGATGCGCCTTTGCTGCCCCTGCAATTGCAGCGCATTGCGCGCCGCTGCGCGATCGGCATGGCGCGCACCGGAACCCCGGGTTACGATGGCTCGGGCGATTTGTTTCTCGCCTTTACCACCGCACGCGCGCAAGCCGGTGATAAAGGCAGCCTCGTTGAAACCATGCCTTTTCTACCCTCCGATCAACTCGATGCCTTGTTTGAGGCTACCGTGCAAAGCACCGAAGAGGCGATAGTCAATGCACTGGTAGCCGCGCAAAGCATGGTCGGCCACCGTGGGCGAAGCTTCGAGGGGGTCGATCTTGATTGGTTAGCGGGATTGTTTGATCGCGAGTTATGATGCAAACAGAGCAAATACAAACTGAATTTAATTAATTAAACCAGGTTCAAGGACTACACCATGAAATGTTTAAATAAGACTATTTTCGCCACAATTACACTGGCCGCGATTTTCAGCGCACAGGCTGCTGATCCATCACCGACGTTAACGCTGCGCAGCCTGGCCCCGCCTATTGCCCATCAAATGGTATTCGCCGCGGTGGATGACTGCAGCCGCCGGGGATATAAGGTGTCGGCGGCGGTGGTCGATCGACATGGCAACCTCGCCGCGTTTTTGCGCGACCCCTTGTCGGGGCCGCATACCATCGAAGTCAGTCAACGAAAAGCTTATTCGTCGGCCAGTCTGCAGACAGCAACCTCGCAGATGGCAGGACGCACCGACCTCAGCTTCGCCCCGGGAATCCTGTTAATTGTCGGTGGTTTGCCGATCGAATTCGGCGGTAATTTTTACGGCGGGGTGGCGGTGTCCGGCGCCGAACCCGAAATCGACGAAGCCTGCGCGCAGGCTGGCATCGATGCGGTGGCCGACGCGATCGAGTTTGCCGACTGATTTAATCGTCGGTCGAGCGACTACCTTTCGGTTCAATTCAAGCTTTGTAAATTTCTGGCGTCGGCATGCTCGCCTTGCCCTGTTCGATTCGTTGTACCGTACCTTCGCGTTGAAACTGGTTGCTCGCATCGGTATTTTCGCGCGCGAGCGCCTCGATACGCAGGCGCGCGGTTTCGGGAACAATGCGCCCGGCATCGCCAAGCGCTTGATGGCGCGCCCAGACGTGATACTTCTTACGCATCTGGTGCGGCTGGTAAATGCTCATTTCGTCGGGGGTGAGTTCCTGTTCGAGGGTGAGCGCACCGGCGGCCGTGGCATCAGCAAGCAATTTTTCACCAGCCTGCGTACGCGCCACCATCGCATTTACCCCGGGGTCGGTTTCGCTGTCGACCCGGTTCGGCGAACCGCCGACCCAGCTGTCGGCCACCGCGATGTCGGCCGCTTCGCCGATGCCATCGGGGCAGACTTTGCAGCGAAAGGGTAAGCCCCACATGGATTCGTCGTCGCCCCAATAGTCGAGGTAGTGAAAATCACGGCTTTTGCCATCGGCGACCACGGTGGTCGGTCCGGGGCAACCGCGGCCGCGGTAGCGCAAGGTGGTGACCGTATCAGGGTCAATCTCATTGCGTTTATAAAATGCCTGCGTGGTCGCAGGCGCTCCGTAGCCGCCGCAAACCATCACCAGCCAATACTTAACCAGTTGATCCACGCGCGGGTCGTGGCGGGCAAGGTTGCGTAACGCAGACACATCGCAGGGTTTGGCGATAAAGGCGAAGGGCTGGTTGCGATCGAGTGCCGCGTTAATATCGATCAATGGTGCGCTCGGGCCGTAGCGGGAACCTGCGGCTTCGATGACATCGGCCTTGTTGAAACTCAAGGTCGCTACACCGAAACTCGGGTCATGGGTCGCGCTTTTCACCTGCAGAATAAAATCGACTTTTTTGCTTTCCAATAGATATATCCCAAGCGCAGTGAGTACACCACCGGTGGAGCCTTCAAAGCGTTGTCCGGCTTCGCCTGCCCAGCCGCGCACCATGCGCCGCCAGGGGCCCCAGACGTTATCGTGATGGGTATCGTCTTCGAGTAGCCGCTCGGGCAAACCTTCGATGCGCGTGCCCGGACAGATATCGTAAATTTGATCGACGGTTGCGTCGTCGAGCTCGACCAGCGCGACCGGCTGTTCAAAACCCGATAGTGTTTTGACGACAGCAATCCGTTCAGGCCCTGCGAACGACTGGCACAGGCCGCAGCCGATGCAAAGGCCCTGTTCGACGATGGCGTTGAGGCGTTGGTTGGCGGTTTTATGCTGGGTCATCGCTAATTCCTGACTATTGATAGGCGTGTTCTGCGCCACTGGCTGAAAAATGATTCGGTATTGCTGCGCAGCTTAGGCCGGGCCGACCCGCGTAACAAGGGGCGGGTGCCATTTTTACGGACTGCCTTCGCGTTAACCGGCAGTGAGCAGCCGTCCCCGATAATATGTTGCATCTCGCCCCGCAAAACACTAAAAAAGTTTGTGCCCCTATGATTCCGACTGGCGAAACGGTATTTAGCCTGTCAGGTTCGGACCCTGATATGAATGCTCCCGAAGACTGCGCTAAGCTGCAGGGTTAAGGTAAAGATGACGATTCGAATAAAAACAGTGGGTTGCTTGAAGGCATTGTCGACGGACCGGCCAGGCTGAACATTACTGTGTAATGCTTCGATAAGCAGGCATTAAAAAGCCCGGCTGGGAAATCAACCGGGCTATGTTTTTGTCCTTGAACTGTTGAATATTGCGATGGCTGGCTGCGCGGAACTCGGCTTGTGATACCGACTTTCGCGGACTTTATGCCCGACCGCTAAGCCTTTTAGCTATTCCGAGCTTCCAGCGCCTTCATAAAGCGATCACGGATGACCACCGGATCCATCGTGATCACAGGTACCTTGATATTGCCCGATTCACATTTGCACACGATAACCGTCATTTGATTACTGTCGAGTGCCGCCTGAACCGCAGCCGCCGTGTCTTCGGCCTGGCATTCGATAACCCGCTCACAACCACAGGCTTTAGCCACCGCGGTGAGTGACGTCTTTTTGCCGGCGTAGGTGGGTTGGTCACCGGTTGAGCCGTAACTGCCGTTATCGATAATCAACAGAATAAAATTATCGGCGACATTGTTAGCGATGGTGGGCAGGGTGCCGAAGTTGGTCAATACTGAACCGTCGCCATCGATGGCGATCACCTTCTGTCGTTGCGCGAGCGCAAGTCCCAGCCCTATCGAGGATGACAGGCCCATGGTGCCGAGCATGTAAAAATTGGTCGGCTGATCGTCCATCATGTGCAGCTCCTGACTCGGCAGGCCGATATTGCAGACCACAAACTGGTCAGAAATAACCGGGATCAGCGATTTTAAAACTTCAGAGCGAATCATTATTAATACCCCTTCCAGAAAGTTGCATCGGTCAGTATGGCCACCGGTTTATTGCACATGAAACAGTGCTTCAATATGGCGTCGAGCTCGTCCAGGTCGTCTTCCTGATGAAAGTGATAAGTCGGTATATTGAGCTGCGCGAGCAGGGCTTTGGTGTGCACCGCCATCTCAACCTGGCAGGCGACCGGCTCACCCAGTTCACCGCGATAACTGATCAGCATTGGTAGGGGCATTCGATAATACTGGGTGAGCGTAACCAGCGTGTTGACGACAACACCGATTGCGGTGTTCTGCATGATTATTGCCGCGCGTTTACCGCCCATATAGGCACCGGCACAAAGCCCGATTCCTTCGTCTTCCTTATTCGAAGGAATGTGATAGATATCGTCGTTTGCTTCGATTTTTTCAATCACGCCCGCCAGCTGTTTGCAGGGGACCGTGGTAACAAACTCGATACCGTTATTGACGAAGTCATTAACAATTCGATCATCTTGTTGTGCCATTATTTACCTTCCATATAATGTTGCTGTTTACGTTTTGCTTCAAATTAACCGTTCTGCGTATTCGGCCGCAGTTTTACCCGCCTACTGTGCAAAAACTGGACGGCTAATGCAACCGGATCAGGATAATTGACCCAGGTCGAAAATTTCGTCGGGGAAATACTTGGCCAGGCGATCGTCTCCTGTGCGCGCATGCGCTTCCATGCCTTCGCTACGCGAAATACGGGCGCAGGCCGCGGCGACATCGCGCGTGGCTTCGCGGCTTTGGTGCTGATAAGTCACCACCTTGATAAACTTGGCGGCGCTCAATCCGCCGGTGTAACGACCTGCGCCCTTGGTCGGTAGAATATGATTGGTGCCGGAGCACTTGTCACCGAAGGCTACGGTCGCTTCTTCACCGACAAATAATGAACCGTAGTTTTTCAATCGCGCCAACCACCAGTCGAGATCTTCAGCCTGAACTTCGAGGTGCTCGGCGGCGTATTGATCGCTGATCGTCGCCATTTCTTCGCGGCTGTCGCATAACACCACTTCACCGTAGTCTCTCCAGGCTGTGTTAGCGGCTTCGCGCTGCACTTCAGGCAGGGCGTCGATATAGGATTGCATCTTGGCAATTACTGAATCGGCCAGTTCGCGTGAAGTCGTGAATAGCCAGGCGGGGGAATCAGGACCGTGCTCGGCCTGTCCGACCAGGTCGCAGGCGACAATATCGGCGTCCGCGGTGGCATCGGCGATAATCGCAATTTCGGTGGGTCCGGCGAACAGGTCGATACCGACACGACCGAATAGCAGGCGCTTGGCTTCAGCCACAAATTTATTACCCGGCCCAACCAGAATGTCAGCAGGATTTCCGGTAAACAGGCCGAAGGCCATCGCCGCAATACCCTGAACTCCGCCCATCGCCAGAATGGTGTCGGCACCGGCTATGTCCATCGCGTAAACGATGGCGGGATGTACGCCCTGTTCACCGTGGGGAACGGAACAGGCGACTACATTTTCGACACCGGCTACCTTGGCGGTGGCGACACTCATGATCGCCGATGCGATATGCGCATAACGCCCACCGGGGACATAGCAGCCTGCGGTGGTCATCGGAATGAGTTTCTGTCCAGCAAACAAACCGGGGCTGAGTTCGACTTCAAATTCCTGCATGCTGTCGCGCTGATGTTTGGCAAATGCGCTGACGCGGTCGTAGGCGAAGTGGATATCGTCTTTTGTCTGCTGCGGTACCTTGGCCTTGGCGGCGTCGATCTGCTCACGGCTCATAATCGGGTTGCCCTGGTCCCAACCATCGAGTTGTTTGGCGTATTCCAGTGCTCTGGCTTCGCCACCGGCTTCGATTTCACTGAGCATTTTGGCCACGATATCGCGGGTATTGTCTTCGCCGGTGGCCGAGGTTTTTGAAGCTTTCTTGATATATTCGATAGTCATAGGTATATTCCTGTATAATGTAAGCGCTTACATGGAGGTTAAAATAGTCCTTTGAACTTGTCAATGACAAATCAACGCTCGAAGATAGTCAGCCGTGTCTGCCCCGGGGCAGCCGATACTATCAGGATGGTTCTTATCGGTGTAAATTACCTTCGAATTGACCCTCGGAATGCGAATGTCTGACCCACCTGCCAACCCAATCGACAAAACCCAAACTGACCAAATCAATACGGGCAAACAAAAACTGCGTCGGCATCGAAAAAGCAACGACAAGGGTGCGTCGTTAAGCGATGTCGCGCGCAGTGCCGGGGTTTCCACGGCGACGGTGTCCCGCGTGCTTAACAACCCTGAAAAAGTAGCTGAGAAAAAACGATTGAAGGTTCAGGCCGCGGTCGAGCAACTGGGTTATATACCAGATGGCGCTGCCCGCGCGCTGGCCTCCCGGCATTCGCACATTATCGGCGCAGTAGTGCCGACCCTCGACAATGCTATTTTTGCCTCTGGCATTCAGGGTTTTCAACGCAAGCTTAAAAGCCTCGGCTATACCGTTATCATCGCCAGCCACGAATACGACCTGGCAGAAGAATTGAATGAAGTGCGAACACTGTTGCGTCAGGGCGTGGATGCCCTGCTCATGGTCGGTTCTGCGCACGATCCGCAGTTGCTCAAATTGCTCGCCGAAAAGAAAATTCCTTACGTCAATTGCTGGGCTTACAAACCCGATTCCAGTGAGCCTTATATCGGTTTTGACAATAAAAAAGCGGCGCTGAAGCTCAGCAATTATCTGCTCGATTCCGGGCACCGAGACTTCGCCGTAATCGCAGGGCGCACGCGGAATAACGACCGTGCGCTGGATCGCCTGTCGGGGGTAAAAGAAGCGCTTGCTGCGCGGGCGTTGACGATACCCGCCGATCGAATTATCGAGTGTTCGTATTCGCTGAAGCAGGGCAGGGAAGCGATGCGAAGTTTGCTGCGGACAAGGCCCTGGCCGACCGCAGTAGTGTGTGGCAATGACATTCTCGCTATGGGGGCGCTGGCGGAGTGTCAGGCGGCCGGCATTTCGGTACCGCAGAAGATTTCGATAACCGGCTTTGATGATCTCGATATCAGCGCGCAGATTGTTCCTGCCTTAACCACCATCCACGTGCCGCTGGTTGAAATGGGCGAACTGGCGGCCGAATTTCTGGTTGCCCGCATCAATCAGGAGCCTGTTTCGGCGCAAACCGAAATCGATACCGACCTGATAGTCAGGGAAACAACCGCCGGGCCGCGGCAAAAGTTTTAACCGGAGAAGACGAGCTGGCCTGATCGGACGGGGTCTCGTTGAATTGGACAAATTCGATATCGACAATAATTCTGTAACCGTTTACAAATATAGGTAAAAACCTGCCTTGCCAGGCTATTCCTCGAGTAGTTGTTCCGTCTCGTTCTGCAAAAAACCGCGACTGAGTTCACCGACATACACGCGCTGTATTTTACCGTTGCGATCGATAAACAGCGTCGTCGGCAAACCGACCCCGCCAAAGCGTTTGAAGATGTCAGCACTGCGATCGAACCCGGGTGCTCCGGGCGGTGCGTCGACCCAGATCGGGTAAGTGACCCCAATTGAGTCGATATAGGCTTTGACCTGGTCGGGGGGTTCGTCAAGGTCCACGCCGATGATACTGAGTCCGCGATCGGCATAGACCTTCTGCATTTCGTCGAGCAGCGGCATTTCACGACGGCAGGGCGGGCACCAGGTCGCCCAGAAATTCAGCACCACGCCGCGACCAGCCAGATCCGACAGCTTGACCGTTTCGGCGGAAAAATTTTGCAGGGTGAAGTCGGTGGCTTGATCACCGGTACCGGGAACAGCGGGGTCTTTCAATAATTCCAGCGATAAGGGCGCGCTGAAGAAGAGCAGTCCCGCCGCCAGGTAAGACCCCAGCAGCACTTTGAAAAAGGTCGGGCGCAAGCGATCGGGCTTTCGACTGATTTGCCAGATGGCGTAGGCGCTACCAACGAGGATCCCACTGATGAAATGGTAGCCCGGTTGCCAGAAATAGAGTGCCGTCCAGGGTGTGGCGCTATAGGCGCTCCAGTTGAGTGCGACAAAACCCAGTCGCGCACCGGCCAGACCGAACCAGGCCGAGTTTTCGGTAATCCGTTTAACCGGGTGTCGCTCGAGCCCGAATTTCTGACTCAGTCGCTGCGAAACCCAGATCGCAAAAATCACGCTGACAATGAGAATCAGGCTACGGGTCGGGATTAACAATGGCCCTAGATTAAAGGCTTCGATCATCGGTTTATTCCAGAAGGGTTTAGTGCCGGGCGTTCAGGCAGGAATCGTCGGTCGCGCATGAGCAGGCAGCTACGGATGCTCATTGCTGCTTTCGACCGGCAATATATAGCATAGTTTGCGCGAATACTGCCCTAATCGAAATCCGCTGGTTGTCAACGCTGCTCACACAATGTTAATAGGCCTTCGCACCCGGCAGTTAAGTCTTCGCGGCATAAGAATCAGAGATTTGACTTTGTCTGAGATTCTCGACAGCAGGGCTTATTTTAGACAACTAAGTCGCGTATCGTTCACTGATATCTCTCGGCGATAATGGGCGCTTCGGTGTAGAATGCGTCATCTGACAATCAATAAGCCGATTCATTCGAGGAGTAAAAACCGATGGTCACTTTTATCATTTTACTGGATGTGCAAAAGGACAGGATTACCGAGGTTGCCGAAGCTATGGCCGAATTGCCGGAGGTTTCAGAAGTGTACTCGGTCACCGGTAATTATGACCTGGTGGCCATAGTGCGCACTAAAACCAACGACGATGTCGCCGATCTGGTGACCCATAAAATGGGCCAGATGGAAGGTATCTTAAGCACCGACACCATGCTCGCCTTCAAGGCTTTTTCGAAACACGATCTGGAATCGATGTTCTCCATTTGACGCTGCCAGGGTTCTGCTTACCATGTTCAAAGTCACTCAGCGCATCCGGATCGAATGGGCGCACTGCGACCCCGCCGGAATTATTTTTAATCCGCATTACTATATCTGGATGGATTCGGGTACCCATGCACTGTTGCAGGCCGCCGGTTTCGACCTGATCGGGCAAACCCATGCCGACCCGGTATTTCGTGGCTGCCCGTTGGTGGCGAGTAATATGTCGTTCATGCGCCCGCTTTATTTCGGCGATATTACGCGGCTCAGTTCGAGCGTGGAAAAGTTCGGCAATACCTCGTTTGTAGTCTCCCATGAATTTCATCAGGGGAACGATGCCGCACCGGTAGCGATGGGTAAAGAAGTCCGGGTGTGGGGTTCTTCCGACGCCGAAAAGCCGGAAAAACTGATCGCCGTGCCGGTTCCCGATGACGTCCGGGCGATGTTATCGGTAAGTAACTTCGTCGATGTCACCCCCTGAGATCACTTTGCCGGAATTGTCTTTATCCGCTCCGGCGCACGACTAAGCGCATTGTTACCCTCGGCCAGTTTCTCCAACAAGGCCAACAATTGTTTGCTTTCCGGCGGGTTCAAGGGCGCCAGTATGCGTTGCTGCGCGGACTCGACCATCGGTAACACCTGGTTTAACAGCTCGGCGCCCGCTGCGCTGATCTGAACTTTTCGGGCGCGTTTGTCGGATGTCGAAGGGCGTCGATGCAGCAGGCCGAGTTTTTCCAGTTTAGCGATCACCAGCGAAGTAGAACTGCGGTCGAGTGCTACGGCGCCACCGAGGGTAACCTGGTCCTGTTCGCCCGATTGCATCAATGAATCGAGCACGGCGAACTGCAATGGGGTGAGAGCAAAACGCTGACATTCCTCGAGAAAAATGGCGACCGCGATTTGCTGACAGCGCCGTAGCAGGTGCCCCGGCATCGATGCGAAGCGACCGTTCATGCTAGATGCGCCCGGAAATAGTCGTGGTCAGTTTGCCCAGACCCTCGACCTCGACGACGCAGACATCGCCCGCAATCAGCGGGCCAACCCCGGCCGGGGTACCACTGTAAATCAGGTCGCCGGGTTTGAGTTCCATACTGCGCGACAAAATCGCAATTTGCTCGGTGACGCTCCAGATCATTTCATTTAAATCGGCATCCTGTTTGATTTCGCCATTCACGCTGAGGCGAATCTTACCCGCCTGTAAATGTCCGACCGAGCTTGTCGGGTGCAGCGGACCGCACACCGCCGAATGATCAAAGGCTTTACCCCAGTCCCAGGGCCGCCCCATATCGCGCGCCGCGAGTTGCAGGTCGCGCCGGGTCAATTCGTTACCGATGGCGTAGCCCCAGACATGGTCGAGCGCATCACTTTCATCGATGTTTACCCCGCCCTTGCCGATAGCGACCACCATTTCGGCTTCAAAATGGAGGTTTTCGGTGAGCGCCGGGTAGGCGATGGTTTCATTGTTGTCGACCGTAGCATCGGCCGGTTTGCTGAAAAAGAAGGGTGGTTCGCGATCGGGGTCTTTGCCCATTTCACGTGCATGCGCGGCGTAGTTGCGGCCGACGCAGAAAATTCGGCGCACCGGGAAGCGTGCGTTAGAGTCGGCTACCGCCACCGACGGGGTGGCGGGTGGATCGATTACGTAGTCAGTCATTATCAGGCTCCTTGTGAATTTCCGGCATCGCCGCGTTGTTCGCGCCAGTAGCCAAGCTTTAGTTGTGCGCTGCGATCCGAAAAGCTGAACAGCACCGCGTCATTATCGGTTTCGTGACTGACCCAACTCCAGCTCGGCAGCACGAAAATGTCTTTTGTTTCCCAGTTGAAAACCTGCCCATCGATAATGCTGCGACCGCTGCCTTCGGTGGCGACGAACACGGTAGCGTCGGTGCTGCGGTAGGGCTGGCTGCGAAAACCGGCGGGGAGTAGTTGTAAAAACGGCGCGATTGTCGGCATGGCAAAGCCACCGTCGACCGGGTTGATGTAGCGCATTTTGAGCCCATGGCAGGGGTCCCATTCCTGTTCGCGGCGCATCACTTCCAGCGCTTCGCGCGAGCGGCTGTAGGGATAGTTGAATATCGGTGAAGCGAGTTCGCGTTGCTGATAATCAACCGGCAGCATATTCGCCCCGTAGCGGGCTGAACTGTCGCCGGTTTGTCGTGAAATCGGCTGTTCGTCGGTGCCGAGTTTTTCGGCAAAGGAGGCGTCGAAAAAAGACAGCATGGGAATATCCAGGCCATCCATCCAGATCATCGGTTCATCACTGTTGTTGCCGTGATCGTGCCATGCCCAGGGCGGGGTGATGACAAAGTCACCGAATTGCATGTCGGTGCGTTCGCCGTTGACACTGGTGTGCGCGCCGGCGCCGTCGACGACAAATCGCAGCGCCGACTGGCTGTGGCGGTGTGCCGGGGCCACTTCACCGGGTAACACCAGTTGCAGGCCCGCGTAGAGCGAAGTAGTGATTTTTGATTCACCGCGCATGCCGGGGTTTTCCAGAATCAATACACGCCGTTCGGCTTCCTGTGCGGTGATTAATGCTCCGGCTTCGAGTAGCCACTCGCGCGCCTGGTCAAATCGCCACAGATGGGCCTGGCAGGCGCTTTTCGGTTCGCCAGTAACCAGATCTGACAATACTGTCCACAAGGGTGCATAGGCCTGCCTGCCAATTTTTTCGTAAAAGGCGAGGCGTTCCGGGGTCTCGGCCGGTTTACTGTCTTTCGTCATTTTCAATTCTCCGTTTCAGGCATCGAGCCCGTTTCCACCGTATAACCAGTCAAGTTTTTGCTGCCATTGTTGCTGGGTCATTTGCGACATGATTCGGGTACGCACTTCGGCAACAGCGCCTTCGGGGTGATAAATGTATTCACCGATCAGCCGTGAGTCGAGTTGAACCCGCGCCGTGCGCACCCGACGCTGGCGCATGTAGTTGTCGAGTGCCGCTTCGATTCCATCGTGCATTTCGAACATGTGGCTCAGACAAACCGCGTCTTCCATCGCCATGCAGGCACCTTGTGCGAAGTATTGCAGCATCGGGTGGGCGGCATCGCCGAGCAGGGCGACGCGACCATCGACCCAGTTCAGAATCGGGTCGCGATCGCACAATACCCACAGCTTCCAGTCTTTGCCGATTTCGATAATCTGCCTGGGCTGCGCGGCGATGTGTTCGAAACCGCGAGACACTTCTTCGCGGCTCACCGGCTTGCCGGCCACCGCTTCGCCGGCATCGTTATGGTAAGTCACCACCAGATTGAACAGCTTTCCGCCTTTTAACGGGTAGTGCACGATGTGGCATTTGGGTCCAGCCCAGAGCGTTGCCGAATTCCAGCGTATTGCTTGCGGCATCTGTTCGGTTGGTATTACCGAGCGATAGGTCGAGTGCCCGGATACGCGCGGGGCGCCGTCGCCAACCAGTTGCTGGCGAATGGTCGAGTTCAATCCATCGGCCGCGATCAAGGCGAGGCCTTTGATGGTTTTTTTGCCGTTACATTCTATGCTTACCGAACGGCCATCTTGTTGATAGCCGCTAACGGCATGGCGGGTGCGCAGTTCGATGCGATCGCTGGCGCGGCAGGCGTCGAGGAGTATGCGGTGCAGGTCGGCGCGATGCAGCACCGCGTAGGGGTTGCCGAAGTGTTTTCGAAATGGTTCATCCAGCGCAATGGTCGCAATCGGTTCACCGGCAACGGCATCCATCAGGCGCAAGCTGTCGATATACACCGCGGTAGCGCGTGCTGCATCACCGACGCCGAGATAGTCGAAGCAGTGAAAAGCATTTGGCGCTATTTGAATGCCCGCTCCGATCTCGCCTAGCTCGGCCGAACGTTCAAGCACGATGGTCGCTATGCCTTTGCGCGCGAGCCCGAGGGCAGCGGCAAGACCACCGATGCCTCCGCCGGCGATGATCACGGGTAATGGATTCATCAGCAACACCTCGATGGGGTTGAATGCACGTTGCGAACACCCCCATCCAAAAAGTTAATCAGATATCTGATACTGAATTTACTCAGTATAGTGATCATAATACTGAGTAAATAGTGAGTCAAACCGGCATTGCAGCAATGACCATCGATGGTTGGTCTTGAAATACGCGGTGACGCGGCCTTAAGCCGACGAATTTTTCAGCCTTGCGACGAGGACAAGGGCAAAATGACTGGTGGTTACTGCGCCCAGACTTTGCCGAGACCGAGCGGGGTCGGAAGCTGGTTAACCAGTTGCTCGAATAAATGCGCAAATTCAGGATCACGGTTGCTACCAAACATCGGGTCCGCATTTTCGGCAAAGGCGGCGTCGATGGTTTTCCAGTCCGATTCGGTGAATAGCGCTTGCGCGCGCGGTAAAACTTCGCGCTCCTCGGTATGGGCGTGCTTGCGCTCGAAGGCGGTGTAATCGAGGGCGATTTTACGAAAGCGGGGGAATTCATCCTTGCCAATAAACTCCCAGGCCGACAAGGCCTTCTGCATATCGATAAACAATGACTCACCGTGGCGGTGCTGGAGACCGAGTTCGACGACCAGAGCCTCGCTGTCGGGGTCGCGTTCTAGTAACGTCGGAAATATATACTGATCCTCTCTGGGGTGGTGATAGCGATCAAGAAATCGATCGATATAAGTTAATAAGCCGTGGAAAACTTTAAAATCGGCTTGACTGCCGTCATCAACCAGTTTGATCAACTGTTCGAGGCTGTAAAGCACCGCGGCGAGGCTCAAATGTTCGCGTTTTATGATATTGATCGCCTGCATTATCGATCCCCAATTACAGTAATAAATTTAAATCTTAGCAAGTTCATTTAGCGCTCGGATTGACCTGGATCAGCCCGGGTTTAATGCAAGCCAATAATAGTCGAAGCTTAAGTCGACGTGAGCAGGTTGCAGACCTGGCATGAACTGGTTTTTAAACGTTTGACAAAACAGCGCAATCTGCGAAATTGGTGCAATGATTAAACCGGTAAAAAAGCATCGCACTCAGCTAGTCATTATCGGGGGTGGTCCTTCAGGATTATTGTTGAGCCAGCTGTTGCATCGTCAGGGCATCGAAAACATCGTGCTCGAACGGCGCAGCCGCGAATACGTGCTGTCGCGAATTCGTGCCGGTGTGCTCGAAGCGGGCACCGTGCAGTTACTTCGTGACGCCGGCGTAGGTGAGCGCATGGACCGCGAAGGCTTTATCCACGAGGGGATTTCGCTCGCGGTTTCCAATCGGAGTTTTCGTATCGATTTTAAAAAACGCGCCGCCGGCTCGGTGATGGTTTACGGTCAAACCGAGTTAACCCGTGACCTTTATGAAGCCCGCGATTCGATGCATGGCGCGGTATTGCATGACGTTGATCAAGTTCAGATCAGCGCTATCGAAGGGGCATCGCCGCAGGTCAGTTTTATCCGGGACGGACAGCCGCAAATTATCGACTGTGACTATGTTGCGGGATGCGATGGATACCACGGGGTCAGTCGGAAATCGATACCTGCGCATGCCTTACGCGAATTTGAACGCGTTTATCCCTTCGGCTGGTTGGGCTTATTGTCGGCTACCCCGCCGGTGAGCGACGAATTGATCTACGCTAACCATCCGCGTGGTTTCGCGCTGTGTTCGATGCGTAATCCGAATCTAAGCCGTTACTATCTGCAGGTACCGCTTGATGATTCGGTGGAACAGTGGACCGATGACCGGTTCTGGGATGAACTAAAGCAGCGTATCCCACAAGCCGCAGCCGATACAATTATTACCGGCGACTCAATCGAAAAGTCGCTTGCGCCATTGCGCTCCTATGTTGCCGAACCGATGCGTTGGGGGCGCCTTTTTCTCTGCGGAGATGCCGCGCATATTGTGCCACCGACCGGTGCCAAGGGGCTCAATCTTGCTGCCTCCGATGTCCATTATCTATATCACGCCATGCTGTTGCACTATCAACAGAGTGACGATAGCGGCCTCGATCAGTATTCCTCGCAGGCGTTGGCGCGGGTTTGGCAGGCAGAGCGATTCAGCTGGAGCATGACCCGGCTCTTACATCACTTTCCGGATCAGTCCGACTTCGATCTGCGAATGCAGCGTGCCGAGCTGGATTACCTCGAATCATCGCTTGCGGCGCAGGCAACTCTGGCCGAAAATTATATCGGTCTGGCTTATTAATCGGGCGACATTATATGTCCCTAACCTATTGAATTATAAAAGATAGGTCTGCACCTATGGGTCCGCAGGCTGCGTTGTCAGAACTTGCTTTAGAATGACTAAAGCGGCATTCTGCGCCTTGCTGCGAACCCATAGGCACAGACTGAACAGCCGCTATATTGTCGCCGTGTTAATAGGAGAAAATTTTGAATTTAATCACTCTGGGAGACGTCTCCCTGCATTATCGAATCGACGGCGACCCCGATGGGATGCCGGTCGTGTTTGCCAATTCGCTGGGTACCGATTTTCGACTGTGGGACAAGATCCTGCCGTTATTACCCGAGGGCTTGCGAATCCTGCGTTTTGACAAACGAGGCCACGGACTGTCGAGTTGCCCCGATGGCGATTATTCGATGGCAGCGTTAGTCGCGGATACGGCAGCAATTATCGAAGCGTTGAAGTTTGACAACTGTCTGTTTGTCGGGCTTTCAATCGGCGGCATGATCGCGCAGGGCCTGGCTGTCGAGCGCCCCGAACTGCTGCGCGCGATGGTTATTTCGAATACCGCAGCGCGTATCGGTGAAGCCGCGCTGTGGCAGGAACGTATCGATGCCGCCAGAGCCGGTGGTATCGAAGCGCTGGCCGACAACATCATGGAACGCTGGTTTTCAAAGCAGTTTCATCAACACCAGGCAACCGAATTGCAGGGCTGGCGCAATATGCTCACTCGAACCCCGTTGCAAGGGTATATCGGCTGCAGTGCGGCGATCGCGGGCAGTGACTTGACTGCCGCTACAGCAAGCTTGACCTTACCCACGCTTGCCATCGCCGGCAGCGAAGATGGTTCCACCCCGCCCGAGCTAGTGCGTGCCACGGCCGCATTGATTGCCGGGTCGCGTTTCGAGGAAATTGTCAATGCCGGTCATTTACCCTGCGTCGAACAGGCCGAAGATTACGCGCGTATCTTAAGTGAATTTATCGAAGCAAATAGACATGTCTGATCGCTATGAACAGGGCATGAAAACCCGGCGTAGGGTACTCGGTGATCGCCATGTCGATGCCGTCGAAGCGGCTAAGATCGATTTTGATGCTGCTTTTCAAAACCTGATTACCGAAGCCGCCTGGGGCCATGTCTGGTCGCGCGAAACGCTTGCTTTGCGCGAACGCTCGATGCTGACGCTGGCGATACTCGCGGCAACGGGTAGCTTTGATGAAATTGCGATGCATATCCGGGCCACCGAAAACACCGGTGCCAGCCCCGCCGACGTGATCGAAGCGCTGCTCCATGTTGCCATTTATGCAGGAGTGCCAAAGGCGAATCGCGCGATCAAAATTGCCCGCCAGACCTATGCTGAAATGGGTGTCGAGGTATGAGCATAGCGCAAAAACCATTACCGGTTTATCGACCCCGCGATCACAGCTGGCAACCACCGGCGTTGGCCCCGGCCTATAAATCGAGTGTCGCGCGTTCACCGCGTCAGGCGCCTGTGGTCATGCCAACCACGATCAGCGAAGCCAGCGGCCCGGTGTTTGGCCATAATCTTATCGGACCGCTGGATGACGATTTACGACAGAATTTTGCCGCGGTCGGGGAAAGCGCAATCGGTCCACGCATTGTCGTGCATGGCCAGGTTCGCGATCAGTCCGGCTGTGGCGTACCCAACACGCTGATCGAAGTGTGGCAAGCCAATGCAGGTGGGCGTTATCGCCATAAAAATGAATCCTATCTCGCCCCGCTCGATCCCAATTTCGGTGGTTGCGGTCGTTGCTTCACCGATAGCGAAGGCTATTACCGCTTCTACAGCATCCAGCCCGGCGCTTATCCCTGGCCCAACAGTGAGAATTCATGGCGCCCGGCGCACATTCATTTTTCCTTGTTCGGGCAGGCTTTCACCCAACGATTGATTACCCAGATGTATTTTGCTGGTGACCCGTTAATCGAGGAATGCTCGATCGTCAATGCGATTCCGCAACGCGCGGGTATCGACAGCCTGATCGCCCAACTTGACCTGGATGCGACGCTGCCGATGGATAGCCTCGCCTGGCGCTTCGATATCACTTTACGTGGACGCCAACAAACCTGTTTCGAACAACCCGGGGGCGGTCGACGATGAAAACTCCGAGCCCTTATCTCAACGAATCGCCCTCACAAACGGCCGGACCTTATGTGCACATAGGCTGTTGCCCGAATTTCAGCGGTATGTCGGGGGTATACGCCGAAGATCCCGGTAGCAACATGATTAGCAGTGATACGCGGGGTGAACGAATTATTATTAGAGGTTGTGTTTACGACGCTAATAATCTGCCATTGACCGACGCCTTGCTCGAGATCTGGCAGGCCGATGCAGCCGGTTTCCATCCCGGGACAGAAGGCGATCAGTCCGACCCCGAATTTGCAAACTGGGGACGATGCGCCAGCGATTTAAGTAGTGGTGAATTTGTCTTTGAAACGATTAAGCCCGGCGCGGTGGCTTATCCCGATGGTCGGCTACAGGCTCCGCACATCAGCGTCTGGATCGTCGCGCGTGGGATTAATATCGGGCTCAATACGCGGCTTTATTTCGATGATGAATCGACTGCCAACGAAAATGACCCGGTATTGGCGATGATTGAAGCGCGCGCGCGGGTCGCTACCTTGATTGCAAGCACATCGTCGAATGCCAGTTCCGGGTCGAATACAAGTTCCGGGAAGCCCGTAGAATATCGATTCGATATTTATTTACAGGGGCCGCAGGAAACGGTTTTTTTCGATATCTGATGTGGGCAACCCCTGTTATCCCATTCCGGAGCGCAGCATTTTACTCTCCCAGGAGACTTTGCCAGGAGGCTTTTAAATGAGCATTTCACCATTTGATTCAACGCTTTACCGCGATCTGTGGAACGACGCCGAGATCGCCTGGCGCTTTGGTGACGCCGCCGAACTGGATTCGATGATGCGTGTCGAAGCCGCATTAGCGAGCGCTCAGGCCGAGCTGGGTTTGATCCCCACGGAGAGTGCAGACGCGATTGTTAGCGCGATTAACAGCCTGTCGATTGACGCCGCTGGTTTGTCATCGACAACCGCGGCTGACGGTGTGCCGGTGCCGGCGATGCTGTCGGCGATTCGTGCCGAGATCAACAATCCGGATAATGAACAATACCTGCATTGGGGTGCTACCTCTCAGGACATAATCGATACGGCATTGATTCTGCGCCTGCGGGAAATAGGCGACCTTGTGGGATCGCGCCTGCAGACACTGCTAACGAAACTCGCCGATTTTGCGCAGACGCATGCAACTACGCCGATGGTCGCTCGAACCCGGCGACAGGCCGCGACCCCGACCAGTTTCGGTCTGGTAATAGTTGGCTGGGGCGCGCCCTTATTGAATGCGCTCGAAGCGCTCGCTCAACTCAAACCGCGCTTGCTGCGGGTGAGCCTCGGCGGGGCCAGCGGCAATGCGAATGCGTTTGGCGAGCGCGCGGATGAACTGCGCGCTGCCTTTGCCGCCGAGCTGGGGTTGGCGAATTCTGATTTGAGCTGGCATAGCGATCGCAGTGCGCTGGTCGAGTTTTCGTCGCTGTTAACCCGAATCTCCGGCGCGCTCGCAAAAATCGGCGAAGACTGCATTCTCGGCGCGCAAACCGAAGTCGGTGAATTGACTCTGTTGCAATCCGGGGGGTCTTCGACCATGCCGCATAAGGCGAATCCGGTCATCGCCGAATCGCTGGTGACTCTGTTTCAATTGAGCAGCGCGCTCAATGCTGCGATGCAACAGGCCCTGCTGCATCGGCAACAGCGCGATGGCGCCTCCTGGTCGCTCGAATGGCATGCCTTGCCGCAGATTTGCATGGCTAGTGGCCGCGCGTTGCAACTCGCCCATAGTTTGGTCTCGGGATTGCAGCCGGATGTTTCGCGCATGCTGGAAAATGTACAAGGCGCGTATGGGCTCGCCTTCGCCGAGGCGGTCAGCTTTCGTCTGAGTGAAATCATGCCGAGGGCGTTGGCACAGCAGCGTGTGGCTGAACTATGTGCGGAAGCGCAGCGACAACAGCGCGGCCTGCAGGAACTGGTTACCAGCGTCTACCCCGCCGTTGACTGGGGCGAGGTATTCGCGGCCGAAAATCAACTCGGTGACAGCGAACAGCAGGTTGCGGCTTTTGCGGCGCGCGTAGGCGAACTGGGCTAGCTTTGGCTTAGGGGGTGACCGATTGTCGGCGCAGGAATAGCGCGCAGCCGAGTCCAATAGTCGCCATCAACAGCACGATGACGATGGCAAAATTCCAGCTGCCGGAAAATTCGACGATCGACGACACCATCATCGGGCCGATGGTTTGACCGATGCCCGCCCCTTGCAGCATAAACCCGGCCATCATCGCCATGTGCGACGGGCTTAATGAAAAGCGCGCGGCGAGAGCAAATGCGGTTCCGGGATACAAACCCCCGAAGGCGGAAAACAGGAAACCCGCGATTATTTTAACCACCGGATCGGTGACGCTGGCAAACACCAGCATCGCGCATACCGCCATTACCACGAACGAAGTCGCGAGTAGTTTCCAGGGCACCACCCCGCGCCCGATCAACCAGCCCGCCGACAGGTTGCCGATAATATTACCGACCACGACCAGAGCTCCCAGGCTCGCCGCTTTCGCCAGCGGAACCGCGTAGTCGGTAACCAGCATGGTCGGTAAAAATGCGGTTAAGGATTGATATAGACTGGAATAACAGACGAACCCGGCGACTACCAGCAACGGCCCTGGGCGCAGAACATTGGCGATGACGTCGGCGGTGCTGACATCGCTACGCGGTTTGCGCGGCGTATTGCGAAAAGTAATGAACAGCACGCTACCCCAGAACAACATCACCAGGCCGATGTCATTCCACAGCCCGCGCCAGCCATGCCATTCGAGTAACAGGGGTGTAATCAACATCGACATGCCGATGCCGGCGGGCATAAACGCCCCCCACAGGCCCATTGCCAGCGGGCGGTCACGATCGCTGGACGAACCACCGATCAACGACGGCAAGGCGACGATGGCGAGAATAAAGCCGAAACCCTCGAGCAGGCGGGACATCATTAATAGTTCGACATCGACCGCGGTGGCACCAAGGAAAGTGCCGCAGGCCGAGACGACCAATCCTGCGAGTACCGTGCGCAGGTGGCCGAGGCGATCCGAGAGCAGTCCGAATCCGGCGCCGGCAAAGGCCGAAATCAAACTGAATAATGACAGGATAAGACCGGCCTGTACCAGGCTGAGGTCGAGTTCCTGAATGATCAGCGCGAGCGCGGCGAAAGTTTTGCCTATCTGGAACGCGGCAATACAACCCGCCAGAAAAGCGACCCAGATTTTTAACCAGGAAGTCTGCTGCATAGTGTTCAGTTCGGTAGTCGGTGACAAACAGGGCGGCGCCCCGTGAATCCGCTGTTATACACCTTCGATAATGACGGCGATACCCTGACCGACGCCGACGCACATGGTGCAAAGGGCATAGCGGCCGCCATTTTGCTGCAACTGGTTGGTCGCGGTGGTCAGCAGGCGCGCACCGCTGGCACCCAGCGGATGGCCGAGGGCGATAGCACCACCATTGGGATTAACGCGTTCATCGTCATCGTCGAGACCGAGGTCGCGTAACACGGCGATACCCTGGGCGGCGAAGGCTTCATTGAGTTCGATGACATCGATCTGTTTCAGGCTGAGCCCGCACAATTCGAGCACTTTACGTGTCGCCGGTGCCGGTCCCATACCCATGATGCGGGGGGCTACCCCGGCGGTAGCCATTCCGACAACCCGCGCCCGTGGCCTGAGCTGCTGTTGCTTTATCGCGGCTTCACTGGCGAGCAGCAAGGCACAGGCACCGTCATTGACCCCGGAAGCATTGCCCGCGGTTACGCTGCCTTCGGCATGGACGATGGGGCGTAATTTTGCCAGTAGCTCCAGCGAGGTTTCTCGCGGGTGTTCGTCGACTTCGACGATAACAGGCTCGCCTTTGCGCTGCGCCACGCTGACCGGGATAATTTCGGCGCCGAAGAACCCTGCCTGCTGCGCCTTCGCTGCGTTGCGTTGCGAGCGCAGCGCCATTTGATCCTGCGCTTCGCGTTCGATGGCGAATTCCAGGGCGACATTTTCGGCGGTCTCGGGCATCGAATCGACCCCGTAACGTTGGCGCATCAATTCATTGACGAAACGCCAGCCGATGGTGCTGTCGTAAATGCTGTTATTACGGCTGAAAGCGCTATCGGCTTTGGGCATAACAAAGGGGGCACGGCTCATACTTTCCACGCCGCCGGCAATCATCAGCGAGGCTTCGCCGCTTTTAATCGCGCGTGCGGCGCTGCCCACCGCGTCCATGCCCGAGCCACAAAGCCGGTTGATCGTCGACCCGGGAACGCTTTCGGGTAGCCCGGCGAGCAAGGCGGACATGCGCGCCACGTTGCGATTGTCTTCCCCGGCCTGATTGGCGCAACCG
This sequence comes from Gammaproteobacteria bacterium, assembly GCA_047622345.1. Lineage (GTDB taxonomy): Bacteria > Pseudomonadota > Gammaproteobacteria. Next base: position 52,215 of record JBLHOA010000001.1, read on the forward strand.
TAGATGACGTCGCTGATCGCCTCCCAGTCGAGCTGTGGGTTACGCGCGATTAATGCCTTGATCGGAATGGCACCCAGATCATCGGTACGTATCGAGGAAAGTGCACCTCCGTAGCGACCGAACGGAGTTCGTATGGCATCGCAAATGTAGGCTTGTTCCATGGTCTAGCGCCCCGTTTCGAGTTTGAACATACTGGTTACTTCGATTTCGAGTACCGCTTTCGCATGCTGGTTATTGAGTAGCCAGTCCCATTCCAGAATGCCGAGTTCGGGTCGTTTGCTCGAACGTCGAACTTCTTTGACGCTTAGTTTTAATGACAGGCTGTCACCGGGGCGAACCGGCTGCAACCAGCGCAGGTTTTTCAGGCCCGGCGAGGCGAAGGATTCGGAATCTTTTAGTATATGGTCGACCACCAGCCGCATGGCAATGCCGCAACTGTGCCAGCCGCTGGCAATCAACCCATTGAAAGGCCCCGTAGCTGCCGCCTCGACATCGGTATGAAACCATTGCGGATCCCAGTCGTTGGCGAATTCAATTATTTCGGCCTGATCGACCTGATAGGGTCCGAGTTCGATCACCTGGCCGGCGTAAAAATCAGCGAACTTCACTCGTTCTGCCAGTGCTTATGACGCAGCAGCGGGCTCACCCGATAGCGCTCACCGCGATAGTATCGATCAAGCCTGTCGAGCAACTGGATTATCGCATCGGCCTTCCAGCTGTCCAGCCACTCGAAGGGTCCGGCGGGGTAGTTGACCCCGAGTTGCATGGCAACATCGGCGCTGGCTTCATCGCAAACCCCCTGATGTACCGCGTCGGAGGCTTCGTTGATCAGCATCGCGATGCTGCGAGCAATAATAAGCCCCGGAACATCGGCGATTCGTAGAGCGCGAAAGCCGAGCACCGCCAGCCATGCTTCGCAGGCATCGACCCACTGCGGCGAAGCCGTTGTCGCAGGGCTCCAGGCGAGGGCAGTGCCTTCGGTGGTGACCAGCGGTAAATCAAATACGGAAACGTCCTGTCCGAACTCGCTGGCCGGACGGCCATCGCACAGACGTAACTGCGCATTGCCCACCTGTAAGCCGGTCCAGTCGCTATCAAGGACGGCTTCGAAGGGGCAGTCATATTTCCGCAGCTGCGCGCCGATGAGATCGCTAAGCGGCCCGTGACCATGGACGCTTAAGCTTTCCCTGCTCGGGAGTACATCGGGTTTACTGAATTCCCCGGGTTTGGCGTCGACTTTATTGTTGTAGTCGTAAAAGCCCCGTCCCGATTTTCGTCCGAGCAAGCCACCGGCAACCATTTCCGTTTGCAGTTGCGATGGGAGATAACGTTGATCGTAAAAATTGGCTTCGAACACTGAGGTAGTGACCGCAAGGTTTGTGTCGTGGCCGATTAAATCCATCAATTCGCAGGGCCCCATACGAAACCCGGCCCCGCGCATACAGGTATCGATCTGTTCCGGGGTTGCCGCCTGCTCCTGAAGCAATGCGAGCGCCTCGGCATAAAAGGGTCGTGCAATACGGTTGACGATAAATCCCGGGGTCGAGTTCGCTCTAACCGGAACTTTGCCCCAGCGCTTCGCCAACGCGATAATGCGCTCGGCGATCGCAGGTTCGGTTTGTAATCCGGAAACGACTTCGACCAGCTTCATCAGTGCTACCGGGTTGAAAAAATGCATACCAACCAGGCGCCCCGGATTGCTCAGGCCCTTCGCAATTGCAGTGATCGAAATTGAAGAAGTGTTGGTGGCGAGCAGGCAGTCTTCGCTGACAATGGATTCCAGGTGCTGAAACATGCCCCGCTTTATCTCGATGTCTTCAATAACGGCTTCGATAACCAGCCCGGCCTTGCTGGCATCTTCCAGGGTTTCCAACGGGATGATCCGCGCCCATATGCGCGTGGCCTCCGCGGCACTTAACTTGCCTTTGGCAACCAGGCGGTCAAAGATTTCTACCAGGCCGGATTTGGCATCGGTCGCCGCCTGCGCGTGTAAATCGTAAAGCATTACCGGGTGCCCGGCCTGCGCCGCGACCTGGGCAATGCCACTACCCATAACGCCGGCACCGATTACCAGCACCGGAGTCGCTTCGATAGAGTTTGTCATTTCGTGGTCCACTTAGGGGGGCGTTTCTGTAAAAATGCGGCAAAGCCTTCGCGTGCTTCGGCGGTGCCACGAACCCGACTGATAGTTTGCGCACTCAATTCGCGTACTTCCTCTGTTACCGGGCCGAGGTGAAGCTGGGCAAACAGGGCTTTGATTTCGCGTTGTGCATTCGGGCTCCCGGCGATTAATTCTGCCAAAGTAGCCTCGACCACAGCGTCGAGTTGGGCTAGCGGTGATTGCTGATGGATGAGGCCAATGGCGAGTGCTTCATCGCTGCCGATTCGGGTTGTCGTTAATGCCAGTCGCCGTGCATGGCGTTTGCCCACCGCATTGATTAAATAAGGGCCAATGACTGACGGAATGATGCCGAATTTTGCTTCGCTGATGGCGAACTTTGCATTATCGGCGGCGATCGCGATATCGCAGGCGCAGGCCAGACCGACGCCTCCGCCGAGGGCGGCACCCTGTATGCGCGCGAGTGTAGGTTTCGGGCAGGAATCAATATTGCCGAGCATGGTAGCAAAACGCCTGGCGTCGGCGAGGTTCCATTCCTGCGATTCTTCGCTGGCGCGTTGCATCCATTTCAGGTCGGCACCGGCGCTGAAATGCTTGCCCGATCCGGCCAGAACAATGACGCGGACCTTGCTGTCTTCAGCCAGTTCGGCGAAGGCCCGGTTGAGTTCGGCAATCATGGTTTCGTCGAAAGCATTAAATACATCGGCTTTCGACATGGTGATGGTGGCGACACCATCGCGACGATGCTCGACGATTAAACTGCTAAATTCGCTCATGCTGATTTATCTCTGGCTATCTGGGCGGATATTCGACCAATCAGTTAAAACGGACGTATTCAAAGTCGATTGGCTGTCGGTTTATACCAAGCGGGGGCGGCGAAATCCAGTTGGCAAATTTACCCGGCTCGACCACAGGGCCCATCAGACTGGCAACGTATTCGCGGTCAGTCACCGATGGCAGCCAGTTATCCACCTGTTGTTGCCATTGTTCGGTGGTGAGTAGTACTCCATCGGGGCTGATATTGGCATCCTTCAGCGAACCGATATTGCGGTTGAAGCCCTTATGCGGCATCGACAATTCATGGCTAACGCCCATTTTGGCGATAATCTTATTCCAGCGCCGGATACCGTAGCCGGTGTCCTTGATGTAGTCGTCGCGCAGCACTTCGTTCAATGCCTTCAGCATCGGAACTTCTTTTTCGACCAACTTGCCGTCGCGAATGTCGAGAATAGGGTAGCCATCGTCCTTCAAAATATGATCGTCGGCGCGATGGCCTTCCTTGTAACGACCCTTCAGTCCGGTGCTGTAAAAGGTCGCCGCATTGCTCGATTCATCGGCGCCGAACAAGTCGATAGTAACGCTGAAATGGAAGTTAATATAACGTTGCAAGGTTTGCAGGTCGATCACCCCGGCGGCGCGCAGCAGCTGCGGATCTTCGGTTTTCAGTTCCATCATCACTTCGCAGGTCCGCTGGATGATTCTTGCAATGCCCGATTCACCGACAAACATATGGTGGGCTTCTTCGGTGAGCATGAATTTGGTGGTGCGCGCGAGCGGGTCGAAGCTCGATTCGGCAAGCGCGCAGAGCTGAAATTTGCCATCGCGGTCTGTGAAATAGGTGAACATGAAAAACGACAGC
>JBLHOA010000002.1:0-51649 GCA_047622345.1 Gammaproteobacteria bacterium
AAAGCATCCATAACGAACACATCACACAGCGATGCATATTGTCGTGACAAAGAATCGTCGTTAGCTTTTTCGCCGACATTAAAGCGAACATTTTCCAGCAGCACGACATCACCATTTTTCATGGCCGGAGGTTTATGCAGATAGTCAGCCACCAGTGCCACGTCCCGGCCGAGTAACCCGGACAGGTAGTTGGCCACCGGTTGCAACGAAAATTCGGCCTCGGAATTGCCTTCAACGGGCCGCCCCAGATGCGACATGATCATCAGCTGCGCGCCGGCATCGATACAATGCTGTATCGCCGGCAATGACGCTTTGATGCGCTGGCCGCTAGTGACTTCGCCATCGCTTATCGGGACATTCAAGTCCTGTCGAATCAATACCCGCTTACCGGCCAGATCCAGGTCGGTTAATTTGGTGACGATCATATAAGAGCCTGCTCAGGCAGCGATAACTCGGGCCATTTCAACGACTTTACAGGAGTAACCCCATTCATTGTCGTACCAGGAAATCAGCTTGACGAAGGTATCGTCCATCTGAATACCCGCTTCCGCATCGAATGTGGAGGTACAGGCTTCGCCTCGGAAATCGGTAGAAACCACCTTTTCATCGGTATAGCCGAGTACACCTTTCATCGATCCTTCGGAGGCTTTTTTCATTGCGGCACAAATATCGGCGTAACTCGCGCTTTTCTCCAGTTCGACGGTTAAATCGACCACCGATACGTCGGAGGTAGGAACACGAAAGGCCATTCCGGTTAACTTGCCGTTCAACTCGGGTAGTACCTTGCCCACGGCTTTTGCCGCACCAGTGGAAGAAGGAATAATATTTTCCAGTATTCCACGACCGCCGCGCCAGTCTTTCATCGAAGGTCCGTCAACAGTTTTCTGCGTTGCCGTCGCCGCATGAACGGTGGTCATCAATCCGCGCTTCAAACCAAAGTTATCATTGATAACCTTGGCGATAGGCGCGAGACAATTGGTGGTACAGGATGCGTTCGAAATAATCGCTTCGCCCGCGTATTTGTCATCGTTAACACCGAACACGAACATCGGGGTATCGTCTTTCGACGGTGCCGACATAATCACTTTTTTCGCACCCGCATCGATATGCTTACTAGCGGTTTCCTTGGTTAAGAACAGGCCGGTCGCTTCGATGACGATATCGGCATTGATTTCATCCCACTTTAACGCCGCCGGGTCGCGTTCGGCGGTTAAACGAATACGATTCCCATTCACTATCAAAGTATTGCCGTCGACGGCAATATCGCCTTTAAACCTGCCGTGCACTGAATCGTACTTGAGCATATAGGCGAGGTATTCCGGTTCGAGTAAATCGTTAATACCCACTACTTCAACATCGTCGAAGTCCTGCGCCGCACGGAAAACCATGCGTCCTATGCGACCGAAACCGTTAATACCGACTCTAATAGTCATCTGTTATTTCTCCAGTAAAAATATCAAGTTAAATTGGTTTATTGATCAACTGGTTAATTGATCAGACCGTTTACCGCTTCTGCAACCTTATCCACGGTAAATCCAAAATAGGCAAAAAGTTCCTTCGCCGGTGCCGACTCGCCAAACGTATCCATGCCGATCACCCGTCCCTGCAAGCCGACATATTTATACCAGCCGTCACTCACTGCGGCCTCAATGACCAGACGGGCAGAGACTTCGGGCGGAAGCACCGAATCACGGTATTCCTTGTCCTGACTATCAAACACCGAAGTACAGGGCATCGACACGACACGAATATTCAGATCTTTCAGGGCTTCTGAATTGAGCGCTGCCATGGCCAGTTCAATTTCGGATCCGGTGGCAATAATGATCGCCTCAGGAGTACCCTCGCTATCGCGCAGAATATACCCGCCCCGGCGAATCGCTTCGATTTGTTCGGCACTACGGGGCTGATGCTTCAGCGTTTGGCGTGAGAACACCAGGCAACTCGGGCCGTCTCTGCGATCAATAGCCGCTTTCCAGCTAACCGCCGACTCAACCGCATCGCAGGGTCGCCAGACTTGCATGTTAGGGATCATGCGCAAGGTTGGCAGTTGTTCGACAGCCTGATGGGTCGGCCCGTCTTCGCCCAGGCCGATGGAGTCATGGGTATAGACGAAAATACTTTGTATTTTCATCAAAGCCGCCATGCGCAGTGCATTTCGCGCATATTCGGAAAACATCAAAAAGGTGGCGCCAAAAGGAATAAAACCGCCGTGCAGAACAATACCGTTGAGCATCGCCGACATGCCGAACTCGCGCACTCCGTAGTTGACGTAGTTGGCGTCGGGTAATTCGGCACGCATGGGTTTGAAACCGGACCACTCGGTCAAATTTGAGCAACCCAGGTCGGCGGAACCACCAAAAAGCTCAGGCAACAGCGGCGAGAAAGCTTCGATCGCGGCCAACGATGCCTGCCGGGTGGCTTTATCTGCGCCAGCCTCATCGACTTCGGCGATGAATGCATTCGACGTTTCTTCCCAGTCGGCCGGCAATTCACCACTACTGCGGCGGGTGAATTCGGCCGCCAGTTCGGGGTGAGCTTCGCCGTAAGCTGAAAATTTTTCGTTCCATGCATCTTCCTGAGTCTGGCCCTTTTCGTGATGATTCCAGCCTTTATAGACCTCTTCCGGTATATCAAAAGGTCCCTGCTCCCAGTTCAGTTCGATCCGGGTCAATGCGATTTCGTCTTCGCCCAGTGGCGCACCATGACAACCATGCGTTCCTGCCTTATTCGGTGAACCGAAGCCAATCGTTGTTTTACAACAAATCAGCGAGGGCCTTGCGGTAATAGCGCGTGCGGCTTCAATTGCAATCTTGAGGGCATCGGGGTCGTGCCCGTCAACTTCGATAACGTGCCAGCCGTAAGCCTCGAAACGCTTAGGCGTATCGTCTTCGAACCAGCCTTCGACATGGCCATCGATCGATATCCCGTTGTCATCCCAGAAAGCGATCAACTTGCCCAGACCCAGAACACCGGCTAAGGAGCTGGCCTCGTGGGAAATCCCTTCCATCATGCAGCCATCACCTAGGAACACATAGGTGAAATGATTAACGATTTGATGACCTTCCTGATTGAATTTTGCACCCAGCACGCGTTCGGCGATGGCCATACCGACGGCGTTGGCAAGGCCCTGCCCGAGCGGCCCGGTGGTGGTCTCTATGCCCGGAGCATAGCCATATTCGGGGTGACCCGGCGTCTTCGAATGCAGCTGGCGAAAGTTTTTCAGATCATCGATATTGACCTGATAACCGGTCAAATGCAGCAGCGAGTAGGGCAGCATAGAGCCATGCCCATTGGACATCACGAATCGATCGCGGTCGACCCATTCGGGATTTGTCGGGTTGTGGCGCATGAAGTCGTTATAAAGCACTTCGGCAATGTCAGCCATGCCCATCGGCGCCCCGGGATGGCCTGAATTGGCGCGTTGCACTGCATCCATGCTCAGCACACGAATAGCATTGGCGAGCGTCTTACGTGATGGCATACAATTCTCCGCAGGTCGAATATTTCATAAATATATGATTTATATAATTATTTTTACTATTTCGCCGATTACAATCCGGTCCAGCTCGTGTCAAATGCGCTTCATAGCGCTTCCTGCCTTGGACGAGGCGCGATATTCTCTCGTAAATGCAAAACAACGGCAACTCAATTTCGAGATATCGGTTGAAGAGCCGTGAACGGTGAAATCAGAGCTGTTAATTTCGAATGTCTTACCTATAATACTTTTTTTCTAATTTTTTGCCGAGGCTTCTACATGTCGGGATCATACATATTTACTTCTGAATCAGTTTCGGGTGGGCACCCAGATAAAATGGCTGACCAAATTTCTGATGCCGTTCTCGACGCTTTGCTCGAACAGGACCATCGATCACGGGTGGCCTGCGAAACGCTGGTGAAAACCGGAATGGTGATGCTGGCCGGAGAAATCACTACTAATGCAGAAGTCGATCTGGAAGCGCTGGTGCGCAAGACGGTCACTGATATCGGCTACGACAATCCAGAATGCGGATTCGACGGCAAGACCTGTGCGGTATTAACCGGTCTCGGCAAACAGTCCGGCGATATCGCCATGGGCGTCGATGAATCGGACGACAAGGAACAGGGAGCTGGCGATCAGGGCTTAATGTTCGGCTTTGCCAGCAATGAAACCGATGTGCTAATGCCGGCGCCTATCACCTATTCCCACCGACTAGTTCGTCGTCAATTTGAATTGATGAAATCGGGAGCCCTCGACTGGCTACTGCCCGACGCAAAAAGCCAGATCACTTTCCGCTATGAAAATCATAAGCCGGTGGCCATTGAAGCGGTCGTTCTGTCTACCCAGCACAAAGAATCAGTCGACCTGGCAACGCTGCGCGAAGCGGTCATGGAAATGATACTCAAACCGGTGCTACCCGAAGCCTGGTTTTCGCAATGCAAGAGCGAAAATATCCATATTAACCCAACCGGCCGATTTGTCGTTGGTGGCCCGGTTGGTGATGCCGGATTAACCGGGCGCAAGATTATTGTCGACACTTACGGTGGTATGGCGCGCCACGGCGGCGGCGCATTTTCCGGGAAAGATCCCTCTAAGGTTGATCGTTCTGCAGCTTACGCCGCGCGCTATGTGGCAAAAAATATCGTTGCTGCCGGAATTGCCGATCGATGCGAAATCCAGGTCTCTTATGCAATTGGTGTCGCCGAGCCGACTTCGATCAGTGTAGAAACTTTCGGCACTGGAAAAATAGACGACGCCAGGCTTGATCAATTAGTTCGCCAACACTTTGACTTACGCCCGAAGGGCTTGATCGCCATGCTTGACCTGCTCAAACCGATTTACCTGCCCACCGCAGCCTATGGCCACTTCGGCCGTGATGATCTGGACCTGAGCTGGGAACGTACCGATAAAGCCGAAGCATTGCGCGCCGACGCCGGACTTTAATCACATAATCGCCCGATAGCCTAAAAATCGGTCGGACAAAATTGACAGTGGTTGAAATTTAGCTAAAATATGCCTCCCCGATATCGCAGAGGTGTCGGGCGCGGGTGATTGAGGAGCGTTGCGACAGCTAAAGCTGCCAGGCTTGACACCGCGTGATTCGAACGGCGCTCATAAATAGATTGGAGTTTATTTATGAATGCTAATGCCGATAGTGCAGTCGCACAGGACTATATAGTCGCCGACCTGTCCCTCGCCAGCTGGGGACGCAAAGAAATGAATATCGCCGAAACCGAAATGCCGGGATTGGTGTCTTTACGCAGTAAATACGGAACTGAAAAGCCGCTGAAAGGCGCCCGTATCGCCGGTTCGTTACACATGACGATTCAAACTGCGGTACTCATCGAAACACTAACCGCCCTTGGTGCCGAAGTACGCTGGGCTTCCTGTAATATCTTTTCAACCCAGGACCATGCCGCGGCTGCGATTGCCGAGTCAGGCGTACCGGTATTTGCCTTCAAAGGCGAAACTCTCGAAGACTACTGGCAATACACCCACCGCATCATGGAATGGCATGACGGTGGCACTCCGAACATGATTCTTGACGACGGTGGCGACGCAACCATGTTGATTAATCTGGGCACCAAAGCCGAACAGGATATCTCGGTTCTGGACAACCCCGGCACCGAAGAAGAAACCATTGCCTTTGCTGCGATTCGCGCCAAACTTGCCGAATCACCGAACTGGTATTCAACTATTCAGAAAAACATCCGTGGTGTTACCGAAGAAACCACCACCGGTGTTCATCGTCTTTACCAGATGCAGGCACGCGGCGAGTTACCTTTCCCTGCCTTCAACGTGAATGATTCAGTGACCAAATCAAAATTTGACAACCTCTACGGCTGCCGTGAATCACTGGTTGATGCTATCAAACGCGCTACCGATGTGATGATTGCCGGTAAAGTAGCACTGGTGCTCGGCTACGGTGATGTTGGTAAAGGTTCGGCACAATCGCTGAAAGGCCTCGGCGCGACTGTAATGGTTTCCGAAATCGACCCGATCTGTGCTTTGCAGGCGGCGATGGAAGGATTTCGTATCGTAACTTTGGATGATGTCTGTGACCAGGTGGATATTTTTGTCACCACCACCGGCAACTTCAACGTTATCCGCGAAGAGCACATGCTAAAAATGAAGAACCAGGCAATCGTGTGCAATATCGGACACTTTGATAACGAAATCGAAGTGGCCGAACTAAAGAAATACGAATGGGAAAATATCAAACCACAGGTTGATCACATCATCTTCCCCGATGGCAAGCGCATTATTCTGCTCGCCGAAGGTCGACTGGTTAATCTCGGTTGCGGCACCGGTCACCCAAGCTTTGTCATGTCCAACTCCTTCACCAACCAGACACTCGCGCAAATGGAGATCTTCTGTAACCCCGGAAAATACGGCAACGAAGTCTACGTATTGCCGAAGCACCTGGACGAAGAAGTAGCACGATTGCACCTGGATAAAATTGGCGCCAAACTGACCAAGCTGACACCAGAACAGGCCGCTTACATCGACGTTAGCGTTGATGGCCCTTACAAGCCTGAGGCCTACCGCTACTAGGCCGCATTAATGCAGGTTTTCCGCTAATGCGCATTTCACGGGTTTTTTGTGGAGAAAAATTAGCGCTTAAGGTCGACATCAAACTCGACAAACCTGCCTTTCACTACCTCAAACATGTGTTGCGTCTGGAAACAGGCGCAACCCTTGTTTTGTTTAATGGTGAGGATGGAATAGATTATCAGGGAACGATAAATATGGGCGCTAAATCCGCCAGCGTTTTCATCGATAGCCAGACCGCGAACGGCCTCGAATCTCCGCTACACAGTGAAATTATCCAGGGCCTTGCGCGCTCGGATCACCTCGACTGGATGATCCAGAAATCGACCGAACTCGGTGTGCGCAACATTTCCCTGTTTAATGCAGTTAGAACCCAAATCCCGCTAAAACCGAAGCAACTCGAAAAGAAATTAAATCACTGGAAATCCGTCGCTAGCAGCGCCTGTGAACAATGCGGACGCAGTGTTGTACCATCGATCAATTTCTACAAGTCGCTGCAACAAGCACTGTTGTCATCGACGCCTACGCAACGGATTGTCCTCGACTTTTCAGGCCTGCCTATGCGTGATTGCCTACCGGATAAGCCTCCGCAAAACCTTGCCATACTGCTGGGGCCGGAAGGAGGTTTGGATGCCACTGAAATCGAGCAGGCTTCGCAGGCGGGGTTTCTAGCGGCGAGCCTCGGCCCACGGGTTTTACGAACCGAAACGGCGGCGGTTGCTGCACTTACGCTCGCGCAGGCTTACTGGGGGGACATTTAAAACACAACCCTGCGGCTATAGCGCAAACGCTACCTACTGAGCTCCGCGATGCGCTCAGGGGTAAACTCAATCTTCAGGTCGACGATTATTTTATCCAGGTCGGGAATAGCGCGTACGAGTTGATCTTCATCGATTTGACAAAGCAGATACTCACTTATGGGGGCGTCACCGGTGCTTTCAATGGTATTGCTATCCGCTAGATAAGCCCGTGGAATATCCTGCATGTGTATGCCGAGATAGGGTAGGTCGGCATCTTTTTCGGGGTTATAGATTATCGCTATTCGAGCCCTTGGGCCGACGCCAGCAACGCCCAGACCGCACATCTGTTCAACCGACACCACAGGAATATAAACGCCTCGCCACAGGACTGCGCCAGAAAACCAATCGCTGGTAGCGGATATTTTGCGGGGAGTTGAAAAACCGATAATCTCAGCCACGGCCGAGTTGGGTATCAATAAACTAATCGAGGTAAGTGGCAACAACATGCAACGAACTGAACCATTATTCTCACTCATAAATCGATCCTGTTAATTAGACAGCTGCCAGAGCGGACTGGATATTTTCGATTAACTCATCTTCCTGGTATGGCTTACCCATATAATTAGCTACGCCAATTTCAAAGGCTCGGTCGCGATGTTTTTCGCCGGTTCGTGAGGTAATCATAATAATCGGTATTTTCGAATAATTTGGCTCATTTTGCATATGAGTTGCCAGTTCAAAGCCATCCATCCGCGGCATTTCAATATCGAGTAGCATCACATCAGGACGAACATCTTCCAGTTGTGCCAGGGCATCAACACCGTCTTTTGCGGTAACGACCTCATAGTTATGACGCAACAATAACTTACTCGCCACGCGGCGCATAGTTATCGAGTCATCGACCACCATGACGGTGGATCGGGCATTTTGTTTGCTTAGGGCCTCATCGCTCTGGTAAACAATCTTCACTGGGCTGCTAACACTGTGACGAACCAGGCCGTTGACATCGAGGATCAAAACAATGCTGCCGTCAGCAAGTATGCTGGCTCCCGACAGACCTTTCACCTGACTCAATTGTTTACCCAGCGTTTTTACCACAATTTCCCGGTTACCCAGCACTTCGTCGACGTGAACAGCGACCCGTACATCGCCTGACCGGCTAAATATTATCGGTTGTTTTTGATCTTCCGCATGGGACTTGTAACCGTCACTCAGACCGACCAGTTTTGACAGGGAGTGCAACGCAAATTTTTGCCCCGCGTATTCAAGCACAGGTTCGCTCTGCTTAAAGTGTTCGACCATTGCCTGGTTTTCGATACGGCTTATGCCCTCGATACTGATCAGCGGAATGGCATATATTTCATCGCCGCTGCGAATCAGAATCGCCTGGTTGATCGATAAGGTAAACGGTAAGCGCGCGATAAACGACGTACCCTGAGAATTGGTTTCGATCTGCAAGATACCGCCCAGTTGTTTGATTTCAATATCAACAACATCCATGCCAACACCGCGACCGGATAACTGGGTAACATGCTCGGCAGTGCTAAATCCCGGTTCAAGAATATACTGCACCAGGTCGGCGTCGGCGACATGATGCTCTTTTTCAATCAAGCCTAATTGCAGTGCACGACTTCGTACTTTTTCAATATTGACGCCGGCGCCATCGTCAGACACCTTGATGACTATATCCGAACCATCCCGACTGATATCAATCGAAATCGATCCGGCCTCTGCCTTCCCCTTTTTGACGCGTTCCACCGGGGTTTCGATGCCATGCGACAATGCATTTCGCAGAATATGTTCGAGCGGGGCGACCATGCGATCGAGTACCTTGTTATCGACTTCGTTTTCTTCACCGGTAATGATCAGGTCGGCCTTTTTGCCCAGTTCCTGACTACTTTGTCGAACCAGACGCCGCAGCCGCGATAGCAAGCCGGAAAACTTAACCATGCGGCTTTTAATCAGTCCATCCTGCAATTCGGTGCTTACCCGCGATTGCTGTAACAACAAGGTTTCAGAATCCTTTACCTGTTCGCCGAGCATGCCCTGCAAGCTGGACAAATCATTCACCGACTCACTGAGTGACTTTGATAGTTCCTGAATAAGGGTGTATCGATCCAGTTCAAGCGGATCGAATTCGCTACCAGCGCTGGCATCGACCCGGTGGCTGAAATGAACCTGCGCATCGGTTTCGGCTTCAAGACTACGCAATTGACCTTTTAAACGTGCAATGGTCTGGCCTAACTCGCCAAGATAAGTGCCAAGGCCGGATACCTGTTGCTCCATTCGAGCACGATAAATACTAACTTCGCCGGCTGAATTGACCAGATTATCCAGTAAATCCGCACGCACCCGGATCACGTCCTGGGTTTGCCTTTCAGTCCCGGCCAGAGGTTCCCCGGGTAAGTTGGCGCTGACAATATCAATATCTTCACTATCAATGTTAATACTGTCATCAAAAATTTCATTGGCGGATTTACCCGATTCACCACGACGCAATTGCTTCAATAACTCGACCTGCGCCGCCGAGTCGCTCAATGGCTGTCCTAGTTGCGCCTCTAATACCTGCCTGTGGAGTAAATCAAAACTGTTTTTCAGGAGATCGATCACATCGTCATTTTTCTCAACGCGACCATCGATTATGGCGATGAACATCGACTCCATTTCATGTGATAAATCGCTGATTCCATTGAGTTCCGCCATTCTGGCGCCACCTTTCAAGGTGTGCAGATAGCGCTGCAGTTCCATTACCGAGGTGTAGTCGTAAGAACCGGACTCATCGACTCGCTGAATCGACCAGGCATGCAGAGTATGATCGCTCATCTCAAGCAATTCACTGGCTTCTTCAAAGAATATACCCAATAACTCACCATCCTGTGCAGGATCGCCCCCGTCGCTCATCATGGTCAAGGTATCGATAAACTCGCCTGACTGTTGCTCCGCCTCCGGGATTTCAACCGTGTGCTCTTCCAGGTCTTCGGCAAATGCGCGTAAGCTGATTTCCAGATCTTTCGGTATCGGGGGCAGCGATCGGCTTTCGACCAGTTCGCTGGTCATTTCATGCATCGCTTTGTGTCCTTCGCGATAAAGCGCAATTATTTCGTGGTCGAGCGCCAATCTCTGTGCAATCGCCGACTTCAATGGTTTTTCTAATAGTCCTGCGAGCTCACCAATGGAGGAGATATCGGCGGTGCGCGATGCGCCGTGGATGGTGTGTAAGGCGCGGTAAATTTCTTCGCCGGGAATAAGTTCGCCTATTTGATCGGCTCGATCAAGGGCGGAATTTATTGTGCTTAGGTGCTGTTCGACTTCTTGTTGATAAATTATCAGCAGGTCCGGATCGAAGGAGAGGGCGATTGGTTTTGCTGCGTCCGGTATTGCGGGTGCGCTCACCCCTACCCCTTTTCCAGGCACCGGGCTCTTTGTCGTATCTACGAAAGGGTCGGGGGGGGACTCCTCTGGTTCGACAGACTCAGACGCTGCCAGATTCCGGTAATCGTCGGTCAATGAATGATCTTTGCCGGTCGCAGCAGCATCGCCAGTTTCTAAAGTGGGAGCTGCGGGGATAGCCCCGGTATTAAAACTGCTTTCCTCGACTACTTCGATCGCATCGTCTATTTCGATCGCATCGTCTATTTCGATCGCATCGTCTATTTCGATCGCATCGTCTATTTCGATCGCATCGTCTATTTCGATCGCGTCGATTTCTTCACCTTCGAGGTCTATTTCCTGAGCCAGGTTTTCTAAAATGACCTCTTCTTCAAGATCCGCCAATGATTCTTCAGTTTCAAATAATTGTATTTCAGGAATGTCATCGTCATCCTCAGCAAATACGCCAAAGTCATCATCATGTTCAGCAGCTTCCAGGAATTCGATCTGCTCAATTTCGGCCTCTGCCGCAATCACTGACTGCTCATCCAGGTCGATGGGCTGTGCTGAGCTATCGGCGTAGTCGACCGCAGCAGTGAACGCTTCTTTGTCGGTCGAAGTCATATCTTCGGGGCTTAGCGGGGGTATCGGCGGGACTATCGATTCCTCAGCCTCGGCTACGTCGGATTTATCAAGGTCAGCTTCCGGAAAAATGGTATTGTCGAAATCCAGAGGGCTTGCCAGAACAGTGTCACTAAATGAATCTGCCGCCGCTTTCTCGCCGGGAGCTACCTGCTCGAAAACCCTTGGGTCAACACGCATCGTATCCGGTTCTATTTGATCAAGTAATCCGCCCAGATTTAAAGACGGTGGCATAATTTGCGTATCTGCCCCTACACTTTCATTGCTTGAATCGACCTCATCGTCTTCAATAATGCGATCATAAGGCGACTCTACAACGGACATTTGCTGGGTGTGTTCGATCAAAACCTGCGCGGCCTTAAACTCGGACAGGGTGCGAGCTACCCCCCGCAAATAGCCGATATTCTTTTCCACCGGTTTATTTGTTTTTAACTCTTCAACCAATTGCATCAAAGCTTCGGCGGCTTTGCCAACGGCTTTTATTACCTGCCCCTCAGGCGCTACAGTCTTCTCAATTACCCGATTCAGCAGTTGCTCGTAATCCCATGCAAATTCACCAATTTTCATCGCGCCGACCAAGCGACCACTACCCTTAATGGTATGAAAAGCACGGCGAATATTTTTAATTGCATTCTCATCTTCAGGATGCAGCTTCCAGTCCTGTTGTAGTCGCGCAATATTGATCGATTCTTCTTCTGCTTCCTCAAGGTATATTTCCAGAATTTCCGGATCACAGCCCGGTCTCAACACTTCCAGTTCTTCTTCTATAGCAACGACATTTATCAGATTCGCCGGGCTAACCGGCTGTGCTGGAGTTTCAACCTCATCCCCTACAACAGTATCTTCTAAACTCGCCACATCGAAAACAGCATGAACCGTGTCATCGTGATCGAAACCCGTGGAAGCTTCGTCGACCGGCTCATCTGCGACCACGTCCTGCGGCTTTTCTCCGACTTCCGGCTCATCTTCAATGCCCGGGCTCACCAGATCGACCTCTATCGATTCTTCAGTGGCAACCACCGGAGGTAAATCACCAGGGGGCAGGTTCTCAGAATCGACTACGGGTTCAATCGTGACATTTGTCGCGCCTGCATTGTTGTCGGAAGGCTGGGTTACAGCCCCGGGAGCTTCCTGCAATTCGACTTGATCAAGGACGCCAGTTTCGATATTTACAGGGTCCGACTCAACTTCAATCTCGACTTCTTCAGCATCGGCGTTAACCTGCGCGTTATTCGACAATAAATCCTGCAATTGAATATCGGCAAAATCGAGAATACCAGCCGCATCATTCCGGTGTTCGCCAAGCGCTTCGAGATAATACTCAAGGCTTGCGACGACCTGCGACAAGGAATCCAGTCGGCTGCTCTCCATAAATGCAACAATGTCATATCCCTGCAGGTAGTTGAGCAAACCATCCACAACGTCAACCGCTCTGGGCTTATTGAGCAGTACCAGCGCACCTTTCGATTCTTTCATCAAGGTGATGCATAACTGTATGTTTTCAATCTGACTGGGATCTTTTATGAATTCAAGAAGCGCGTTTTTAGTCTTTTGTATATCGTCCAATGCCGCCGTTACAACTGCCGTTAAGACACTGTCCAATTCGTAATCTTTCGATACGTCACTTTCCGATCTAGGTTCGTCTTCACTGACCGGTTGCCGTTTTTGCATCTGGTCGAGCGCCTGCTCAATCTGGAGCAATTCAGCGGCCATTTGTAACAGATGGTCCTCGCTGGCTTTCTTACTTCCATCGATAATTTGCTTGACTGTTTCAATCTGCGATTCGACTAGCTGGCGCTGCGAACCGAGGCCAATCATCGCCAGGGTGTCAGAAATAATATGCATTTCCTGAGGAAGATCGCTAAGTAACTCAACCTTGCCTAAATCGCCATTGACATAAACTTCTAGCGTAGACTTCACCGATTCGATATCAGACTTCATTGCTTCGGCGACGGTTTTCAACAATGCCTGATTCGGGCCGGCAATGTTATCCAGCACCCGGCTTCGTGCGGCTTCGCTCGGTAAGAACTCTTCTAAACGATAGGCGGTTTTTATCGCCTGGGTTTTAGGTCCGTCGCATTGCGGTTGCGCGATGTAATAGAGGAAGTTTTTAATCAGCTCTAACGGTTGCCGTTTGGCCAGACCGCGTTCACCTATAATCAAAATTACCCGAAATAATGCATCTATTTTTCCAAGCAAGCTCTTGATAGATACGCCCAGTTCGAGCTGTTGGCGGGATACCGATTCGATTAATGCACCGACAATCCACCAAATTCTTGCCACCTGCTCGGACAAAGATCTCTCTTCCAAAGCGGCACAAACCATTTCAAGCTTTTTCAGGCTTTCTTCGATGTCTCTATCGCGGATGACGTTGACCAGCGCAATCTGATAAACCGGACGCAATCGCTTCGCCAGAAGTCTGGAAGCCTGGTTATCATTTTCACTGATTGCATCTACTTCGCTATCTTCCTGATGAACCGAAAGGTCGGGTAAAAACAATAACTTTTCAGAAAATAAATCCTCGTTACGGACCGCGCGAATATCATTCAACAACGGCAGGATCGCGATAGGAATATCCCTGTGCCCGGATTGAATATGTTCGAGATAGTCGGGTAGTTGCAGTACCGCTCTTAGCAGGACTTCAAGCGCAGATTCGTTATGCCGCTCTTCGCCTTCAGTGATAAATTTGGTGAGTGATATCATTTCCTCGGTCAACATGGCCGCGCCATATTGCTCGATCATCATCAACACGCCTTGAATTACGACGAGCTTTTCTTTAACCGAGAATAGCAACTGTTCTTCGCCGTCCTCCAGATAATGATTGAGGTCAGTTTTAATTTCGAACAGATTATCGTCGATGGATGTCTTAACCCATCCGAGAGCACTATGCTTAATTGATAATTGTTGGGAAATCATTTCCAGCTAGCTCCGAACCTCATCGTCGTCAATCCCGAAACCACCAGGATCATTAGAGTTCTGGACCATCGTGCTTTCGGCCTTCTGCATTCCCGGCAGCTTGAAACCAGCCACCGACTTCTGCATTTCCTGAACCATTTTTGATAGCTCGCCGATAGACCCGGATGCCTGGTTTGAACCCTCTGAGGTTTTGACGGTAATCTGCTGAATGACATCCATAACTTCTGTAATCTGAACACTCTCCCGCGCCTGCTCCCTGGTAGAATCAGATATCTCCAGAATTCTCTGCGCCAGGTTCATTGAAACCTGTTCAATTTTATCGAGGGCGCTACCCGCATTTTCCGTTAGTTTTGCACCCTTAACTACGTTTGCGGTGCTCTGCTCCATCGATACGGTGGCTTCATTTGTGTCCGCCTGGATAGTTTTAACCAGCGCTTCAATCTGTTTGGTCGCATCACCGGTACGCTCTGCAAGGCGTTGAACTTCATCGGCAACAACCGCAAAGCCGCGCCCGGCCTCTCCTGCCATCGAAGCCTGTATGGCGGCGTTCAAAGCCAGTATATTGGTCTGGTCAGAAATTTCTGTAATCAGATTTACTATGTCCCCGATTTCCTGAGACGATTCTCCAAGTCGCTTAATGCGCTTAGACGTTTCCTGAATCTGTTCACGAATAGTTTCCATGCCTTTAATCGTCTGGCGAACGGTTTCTCCACCGTTGTGGGCAATGCTCACCGATTTCCTGGCCACTTCCGCAGAGTCGGCAGCACGTTCCGAAACCAGAGACATGGATTTTGAAATCTCGGTTATCGCATTACTGGCTGCGGTAATCTGGCTGGTTTGGGCATCACTCGCCTCGGTCAACTGACCGGTAGTATTTTGCGTCTTTCGCACCGCAGTTCGAACTTGATTCGCAGTATTATTAATCGTCCCGACCAGGTCCCGCAAAGCGTCTATGGAATAGTTAACCGAATCGGCGATTGCCCCGGTAATATCTTCAGTTACTGTGGTATGGGTAGACAGGTCACCGTCGGCAAGATTCGTCATTTCGTCCAACAACCGAAGTATTGCACGCTGGTTTTTCTCATTTTGATCCTGCGACTCGGTCAGATTATGCTGATATTCACGAACGATGACGATAATCAGAACAATCAGTAACAACACCGCGAGCAAACCGAAGCCGAAACCGATTAAATCGAAAGCCTTACTGGTTTCATCATCTCTAGCCAGCGCAGTAATCAACAGATTTGAGGACGATAAAATCCGCGGGCTGACCGCCTGAATGTCCAGTGCTGCTTCATGAACTTTGAAAATTTGTGGCGAATTATCCAGAATTTCGCGAATATTTTTCCGTACCACCGAATACAGGTCGGCAAACTTCAACAGATTTGCGACCGCCCCGTTACCCGTTATCTTTATAATCCCGAGCTCGGCGTTACCTTCAAGCATACCGAGCAACTGGGCTTCGACACTACCCGCAGCAGTGGTAAACCGGTCCGCTGCGGACATAACCATTTTTCCATCGTTTAATATTTGATCCAGGCTGTGCTCGATGCTATGAATCAAGGCCAATTGCCGCGCAGCAATGGCTATGCTTTCCCTGGCTGAGTTCGTTTTTACGAGCTCAGTTATCAGGTCTTCAGACAGCGAAACCAGTTCTGGAATCGATTCGTTAATCTGGGTGACAAACTCACTGACGGTTCTAATCGCAGCTTTGGCTCTGACAACAGTCGATATGCTTCGGCTGTACTCATCCCAACCAAACTTCAGATTAGAATACTCAATATTGAATTTTGCTGGTAAGGGCGGCAAGTCCTGCTCCGGATCACCATTATCGAACTTGTCGAGGTTTTCGTTAAAGCGCCGTTGATTCAGCGCAAGACGATTGAAGGCTAGATCCTCACCCGAGGAGGCTTCAAGTGCATTAACGGCAATTTGCTGCGATATCACCTGCTGCTCGGAGGCAATCGTGGTGTAAAGTTTATTTTCATGGGCCAGGTTGGCCTTGATACTGAACATGACGACAACGGTAATCACAGATGCAATTAACAATAACCCGACTATGAGAGTCTTTTTATTTATCGACTTGCTCACCTTAGTCGCCGGAGTGCCAGACTTTGATGAACGCTTCGGCAGCAGGTTTTTGAATTTATCTAAAAATGCCATTGGTATCTCTAATTTCTCACTTATCTAAACTACACGAAGGAACTGTTCGTCATTCGCGAGTCTGGCAACACTGAAAATATTCCAACGATTGACCTGGTCGACAAATATCCCACCCAGGTATTCGGCCAGGTTTCCAGCATTGCTTACGGTTTCATCTAATTGTTCTTCCGGTTTAAAGCGACGTAGCCCGTAGACTTCATCGACAATCAAACCAGCCGACACACCCGACTTGTTGATAATTAACACACGCGTTTCTTTTTTGATCGTACTAGCCTCGCCAAAAAAGAAAGCATTCATATCGAGTACTGGCATCAAGTTACCCCTGATATTTGCCAGACCTCTAACCCAGAACACGACACCAGGCACTCGAATGGTGTCGGGCAAAGGCAGTATTTCGCTGACTTCATCCATTTTTGCCAATAACGGTACGCCGTTGATCGAAAAACCAATTCCTATCCAGTCATCGATAACTGATTTAGCGACCGGTAGACCCGATGAGTTGCTACGACATCGTCTATCCAGCTTTCGAAGTATTTCAAATGGTGAAGCTATCGGCATAATGAATGAATCAGACGTTAATCTTCATAACGACGTTCAAACCCCAGGACTTTATTAATTCGGTCAATCAGGTCACGTTCTACCGCAGGTTTAACGATGTAATCTTTGGCACCCTGGCGCATCCCCCAAATTTTGTCCGTTTCCTGATCCTTGGTCGTAATGATAATTACCGGAATTCCAGAAGTTACCGGGTTGCGGCTTAAATCCCGGGTCGCCTGAAACCCATTTTTTCCCGGCATAACCACATCCATTAAAATACAGTCGGGCATAATTTCGATCGCTTTTTCGATTCCCTCTTCCCCATTTTTGGCAACTGACACTTCGATATCATTGTTTAGCAGCATGTTTTTGAACACATGCACCTCTGTGGGCGAATCATCAATTATCAGAATATGGGTCATTTGGAAACTACCTCTTTAATATGCCGTTTCGATCGGGCTCGAATTCTCATTTGCCCACGTGGGTCGTGATGGCATTAATTAAATCTTCCTTGGAAAATGGTTTTGTTAAATATTTTTCAGAGCCAACAATTCTTCCCCGGGCACGATCAAAAATACTGTCTTTACTGGATAACATAATGACCGGAGTGGATTTAAAATTTTGATTGTTTTTGATTAACGCACAGGTTTGGTAACCGTCCAGGCGCGGCATCATAATGTCGACAAAAATGATATCGGGTTTATGTTCGGTGATCTTTGCCAGGGCTTCGAAACCATCAATAGCGGTAACCACTTCGCAGCCAACCTTCTTCAGAAGCGTTTCTGCACTACGCCGTATAGTCTTACTATCATCAATTACCATGACTTTGACGTTCAGATTGGCTGCCGCTGGCACCACTTCTGCTGTTTGAGACTCGTCGTTCACATATCCCCCAAAGGATTAAAAGTGGGCTTCCCCCACTGTGCACCAAAATAGATTATATTTATTTTATCAAGTAAAACCAGTAATTTATTTAAACTTAGTAATGTAAATTCTAAGTTCTAAATGGAATTAACTCGCATCAAATTCGACTACCTACATCTATAGAAACTAGTCGAGAAATCGAAGATCAGCAAGGGTAATCATTTCACTAAGCGATTATTGCACCAAGAATTTGATGTGCGTGGACATTAGATTTAAGTACTATCCCCGAAATTACATCAACGAATACAGGTTTAACCACTTGTAAAGTCATCAAGAATATAGCAGATAACCGGACATTCTATGCCTAAACTTCGCAAACTTGGAATCGTTATGGATCCCATTGAGTCGATCAAACCCTGGAAAGACTCAAGTTTCGCCATGATGCTTGAAGCGCAGGCCCGCCATTGGCAACTATTTTATTTCCAGATATCTGATCTCTATATGGACGACGGTATAGCCATGGGCCAGTATCAAACCTTGCAATTGACGGATGCGAATGAGGACTGGTTTGAGATTTTAGACTCTGGAATCTGTCGGCTGGACCAACTCGATGCAATTTTAATGCGCAAGGACCCGCCTTTTGATCTCGAGTATATCTACGCGACCTATATTCTCGAACAGGCTGAGGAAAATGGTGCGCTAGTCGTTAACAAACCCTCCAGCCTGAGGGATTGTAATGAAAAGATGTTTACCCGTGCTTTTCCACAGTGCTGCGTGACCACGCGAGTCAGTCGCGATCAGGGCCTGCTCAAGGATTTCATCGAAACCCATAAAGATGTCATTATCAAGCCGCTCGACGGCATGGGTGGGCAATCCATTTTCCGCATTAAGGCGGGCGACCCCAACACTAATGTCATCATAGAAACCGTTTCGAAACGCGGTCATTCACAAACTATGGTTCAGCGCTATATTCCTGAAATTATTGCTGGGGATAAACGCATACTTTTGATAGACGGCAAACCGGTAAAATACGCGCTCGCACGCGTCCCTGCCGAAGGTGAGCTGCGTGGGAATATTGCCGCCGGGGCGAGCACGCGCGGGCAGAAACTCAGCGAGCGTGATTTCTGGCTGTGCGAACAAATCGGCGAGGAATTGCGTAAAAGAGGGTTATTGTTTGTCGGCATCGATGTTATTGGTGACTACATTACGGAAATCAATGTCACCAGTCCAACCTGTATTCGCGAACTTGACCGCGAATTTAATCTCAACATCAGCGCAGATTTATTCGAGTGTATCGAGCAGCGCTTAAGCAACTAACAGGGCTCCTGCTATTAAGCTGGACGCTGTCGAGCTGCAGTCAACAAGACTATATCATCGAGCAAAGCCTGCTCGATTTCGGCACCGTGATCGAAATAACCCTGATTGTCGATCATCCGAAAACAGCCGAAAATATTTTACTGGAAATCGAAACCCGACTGGCTAGTTATCGACAGCAATGGCACGCATGGGAAGACAGTGATCTCACCCGTTTCAACGCTCAACTGGTGCAATCGAAGGCCGTTCAAATTCCGCAGTCGCTCGAACCACTGTTACTGTTAAGCAAGCAATATCATCAGAAAACGCTAGGGCTATTCAACCCTGCGATGGGGAAATTAATCGCTGCTTACGGATTTCACGACAGGCCTGCAAATCTTGAGAGTATTGCCCGATATCGAAGCCATATCCCGACTATGGGTGATTTAAAAATTGAAGATCGCCGGGCCCGTGCAATGCATCCTGATTTGCAGATTGACCTGGGCGGCATCGCGAAGGGCTATGCGGTTGGATTGCTAAGTGACTATCTCGATCAGGCGGGAATCACTGATTACATCGTCAATGCCGGCGGTGATTTACAAACGTCGGGGAGCAAGCGGGGCAAACCCTGGCGGCTTGGCATCCAGAACCCATTTGCTCCCGGAGCTATTGCTGAAATTGAGTTAAAAGGCCGATACAGCCTGTTCACTTCCGGCAATTACCGGCGCAGTTACTACCAGGGAAGTCGACGAGTTCATCATATTATCAACCCGGAAAATGGCAGTGCATCGAAAGGTCAAAGCTCGGCGACTGTGCTTGCGAACAATCCGGTGCTGGCCGATGTAGCGGCCACAGCGCTGATGATCGATGGATGGCAACGGCACCGGCAACTGGCGCAGTCGTTACCGGTTTCCGATTATTTAATTGTCGGCGAGGGTCGCGAAATCATTCTTAGCCGGGCATTAGCCGATAAATTAAATCTGCTTGTCGATTGGCCGATAACACTGGTGGATTAGCTGCTAGATTAAAAGTGCCTCTGGCACATCAATAACAAACTTGGCACAATCATCCTCTAAATGACCTCATCCCAAGCATCACCTCCCCGTATTTCAGCCAGTGACCGACTTGGATTCACCTTGTTCCTGGCTTTGGCCCTGCATGCCATCGTTGTGCTCGGTGTGGGTTTCACCCGGCAGCAGGGCAATCAACAGGATCAGCTTCCGAGCCTTGACATCATAGTAGCCAATTCGAAATCTTTCGAAGCGGTAGAAGATGCCGACTTCCTCGCTCAGGAAAATCAACAAGGCGGCGGTAACCTGGATGATAAGGCACGCCCCAGCGCGCCGGTGTCAGCGGATACCCCAATCGATCAGAAAGGATTATCTGACCAGGCTCGTGTTGAATTGCACAAGCAACAACTGAGCGTCAATAAGTTGTATTTCCTGACCCAGAATGAGGCCGACGAGCAGACCAGCCTCGAGCGACAACAAAGAACAAAGGATTCTAGCTCTAAAGATGCCAGTGAGGTCGAGCAGCGACAAAGCAAGATCGCCCGCCTACAGGCTGAAATACGGCAGATGGCGATTGACTATGCCAAAAGACCCAAGGTGATCACGCTTACCGCGAGTACGCGTAAGGCGATTGAGGCCAGTTATCTCGCAACCTGGGTTAAGAAAATCGAACACACCGGGAATTTGAACTATCCTTCCGAAGCCCGACTCCAAAACCTGGAAGGCCGTTTGCGCATGAGCGTTCGCCTCAATTCCAGGGGCGAAGTGGTCAAGGTGAAAATTACCAGCTCCTCAGGAACCACCGTGCTCGATGAAGCAGCGAAGCGTATACTTCGTATGGCCGAGCCTTTTGCGCCATTTTCAGATGCATTGAAGGAACGCGCTGATCAAATCGTAATCATTCGAACCTGGGACTTTAACAGTAACCGGCTCGATACCAATGACGAGATAAGCTAATGATTTCAAAACAAAATAATAGCCTGGTCAATAAATGTCTAATTGCAACTCCGGCCATCAAGGACCCCCTTTTTGCTGCCAGCCTGGTGTATATGTGTGAGCATAATACCGAGGGCAGTATGGGGCTGGTCATTAACCATCAGACCTCACAAATTCTGCAGGATATATTTGTCCAGTTGGACATTGAATGCGAAGACCCCGTCGTGCGTAATCAACCGGTGTATCTGGGCGGCCCGGTAAAACTGGATCAGGGTTTTGTTTTGCATCATTCGAGCAAGGCCTGGCAGAACACAGTAGAAGTTTCATCAGGTATTCAAGTGACCAGTTCGCTGGATATCCTCGAATCCATTGCCAATCGTAGCGGCCCGGAAGACTACCTGGTAATTCTGGGTTTTTCCGGCTGGGCCTCGGGACAACTTGAGTCCGAGCTGCATGAAAACTCCTGGCTGACTTCGGCTAGCAGCAACGAATTAATTTTCCATCAAAACTCGGAAGATAAATGGCAAATGGCCTTCGATACCCTGGGTTTCGATCTCAGCAGTCTTTCCCCCGTGAGCGGGAATGCCTGACCCGGTTAAAACCGTTATCGGTTTCGATTTTGGCAGTCACTGGATAGGCGTCGCCGTCGGCCAGACCTTTACCCGCCAGGCAAGTCCTTTAATTGCGGTGAAAGCGGGTGACTGGCGCCAGATCGAAAAGATTTTGAAAGACTGGCAACCACAACGGGTAATCGTCGGGCTACCACTCAATAACGAAGGCGGCCCTCAGGAAATGACCGCCAGCGCCAGGCGTTTCAGCCGTCGACTGGAAGGCAGGTTTGGCATCAAGGCCGAGCTCATCGACGAGCGATTGACTACCCGCGAAGCCTATCAAGTCGCCATCGCGAGCAATAAGATGAAAAGCAAACAGGAAATTGACAGCCTGTCAGCGGCATTGATCACCGAGTCATGGTTGCGCGCCTACCAGGACTAATTTAAATAATCGCTGAATTAATCAGAGTTTTCTTAACCATGCTATCCAGCGAGGGATAAGCGCGATTTCCTGCTGTATTGAAAGTCTATTTATGCTATAAAACCTGCGCAATCCTGACGCTGGAGAATTTGTGTCCCTACCCGCTGTAGAACCGCTTATAGAAAAGCTAACCCAGGCACTAATTCCCTATTTTTCTTCATCGAAGCCACATCCTATTATTGTCGGCATTGGAACCGGTGGTGTCTGGATCGCCGAGCATTTACATCAGCGCCTGAAACCAGACACCGAGCTGGGGCGACTCAACATATCTTTTTACCGCGATGATTTTACCCGAATCGGCCTTCATCCCGCCGTCAGTCCGTCGAGCCTGCCGGTCGACATCGATGACCGGGTAGTGATACTGGTCGATGACGTGCTCCATACCGGGCGAACCGTTCGCGCAGCCATGAATGAAATTTTCGACTATGGTCGCCCGAAGCAAATTCTGCTCGCCATTTTGATTGATCGTGGCGATCGGGAAATTCCGATACAGGCCGATTTCATTGGCGCAGCTATGACGCTGGAAAAAACTAACCACGTCAAGCTGGAAGGCCCTGAAGATCTCTCTCTCAGCATAAAAGTTCTGGACCACCATGCAGGATAACAATTTACAACTGGACGAAAATGGCAACCTCCGCCATTTTCTCAGTATCGAAGGTCTTAACCAATCGATACTGAACGAAATACTCGATACTGCCGAAACCTTTACCTCAGTCTCTGACCGCACCATCAAAAAAGTTCCTATTTTGCGTGGCAAGACTGTCGCAAACCTTTTTTTCGAGGCAAGCACGCGTACCCGCTCTACCTTTGAACTGGCCGAACAACGTCTTTCTGCCGATATTCTCAGCTTGAATGTCAGCACCTCGGCAACGGTTAAGGGCGAATCGCTACTCGATACCATTCACAATCTTGAAGCCATGCAAATCGATATGTTTGTCATTCGCCATCAAGACAGCGGTAGTGCTTATTTTTTTGCTCAGCATGTGCGCCCCGGCGTATCGGTACTGAATGCGGGTGATGGCCAGCACGAGCACCCGACTCAGGCGATGCTTGATATGTATACGATTCGGCATTACAAGAAGGACTTCACCCAACTGCGCGTTGCTATAGTCGGAGACATTCTTCACTCCCGCGTCGCGCGTTCACAAATTCATGCACTCAATTTGCTTAATACCGCCGAGATTCGAGTAATCGCGCCACGAACGCTGTTACCGGTTGCCACTGAATCTCTGGGGGTGGCTGTTTATGAAGACCTCGAGAAAGGACTAAAAGACGTCGACGTAGTGATCATGCTGCGCCTGCAAAAAGAACGCATGCGCGGGGCATTTCTGCCCAGTGAGAAAGAGTATTTTCGAAAATACGGCCTCACTGAAGAGCGATTGAAACTGGCTAAAGCCGATGCCATAGTGATGCATCCGGGTCCGGCAAATCGCGGCGTGGAGATTGAATCCAGCGTAATGGACGGCAAGCAATCGGTCATTCTTCAGCAGGTCAGCTTCGGCATCTCGGTGCGTATGGCGGTGATGTCGATGATCGTCGGACAGTCCGCGGCACAAACCGGAGCTGAGCGGTGAAAGTCTGTATCCGGGGCGGGCAGCTGGTAGACCCACAATCGAATAGCATGGTTACGGCCGACCTGTTTATCGACCAGGGTAAGATTTGCTCAATTGCCACGGCGCCGGCCGATTTTGTTGCTGATGAAGTTATCGAGGCCGATGGATTTTGGGTAATGCCCGGCATAATCGACATCCAGGCGCGTCTGCGCGACCCGGGCCAACCCGAAAAAGCCAACATACAGAGCGAAACCGAAGCCGCGATTAAAAATGGCATTACTTCGCTTTGCATCCCTCCAGATACCCAACCGGTAATCGATAACTCGGCAACCGTCGAATTAATCCATCACCGTAACCATATGTTTGGTCAAAAGGCGCGTGTCTATCCCATCGGCGCGATTACCCGCGGCCTTGAGGGTGAGCAGTTGAGCAACATGGCGAGCCTGAAAGACAATGGTTGTATCGCTTTCAGCAATGCTACTCAACCCCTGGCCAATAATCTGGTGCAGCGCAGAGCCATGGACTATGCCAGCGGCCAGCATTCACTGGTGATCATTCAACCCATCGATCATGATCTGCAGGCAAATGGTTGCGCCCACGAAGGTGCGATTGCTACACGACTGGGGCTCAGTGCAATCCCTGAAGCAGCCGAAACAGCTGCACTTGCCAAGGATATAGAGCTAGTTGTACAAACCGGGGCCAGAACACATTTCGGTCAATTATCCTGTGCACGTTCGGTCGATATGATTAGGCGCGCAAAAGCCAGGGGGATACCCATTACCGCGGATTGCGCTATACATCAACTATTTCTAACCGATCATGATATTGGTAATTTTGACAGCCTTAAACTCACTATGCCCCCGTTACGCAGTCAATACGATCGTGATGCGCTACGCGAAGGCCTGGCCGATGGCACGCTGGACTGTATTTGCTCAGACCACCAGCCCCACGAAGTCGATGCAAAACTGCGACCCTTCCCTTCGGCCGAGCCCGGAATTAGCGGCCTCGACACATTGCTCGCACTCGGCCTTCGCCTGGTCGACGAAAAAGTTATCACGCTGCCCGAACTAATGGCCAAACTAAGCTTCAACCCGGCCTCCATTCTGGAACTTCCCGGGGGTAAATTAGCGGTTGATGAAGTTGCCGACCTGATCATCGTCGACCCACAGGCACACTGGATATGCAGGGGTTCTGAGTTTGTCTCGAAGGGTAAGAACACCGCCTTCGAAGGTTGGGACTTTAATGGCCGGGTGCGGCGCACCCTGATCGATGGAAAAACCGTCTTTCAGGTCTAAGTAGTCGTTCTATGCAAAACAGTAAGGCATTGCCCTAGTCTTCTTCAGACGGTAAAGACAGTTCTTCGAGGTCACCCTGCTGATTGAGATTATGCCGGGTATCCTGCGTTTTCTGCTCACCACCGAAGTTGATTTTCCATTCAAGATTAGTGCTCGAATCGGCGTAGGCCAAGGCGGATTTAATGGTGATTTGATCCGATTTATAAAGATTGAATAAAGATTGGTCGAAGGTTTGCATTCCCGTCGAATCCCCCTTCTCCATAATTTCCTTTATTTCATTGAAATTACCGTCGCGCAGCAATTCAGATATATACGGCGTATTCATCATGATTTCCACCGCGCAGGCGAGCTTGCCGTCCATCCCGGGAACCAGCCGTTGTGAAATTACCGCTTTCAGGTTGAGCGACAAATCCATCAATAACTGTTCACGCATATCGGATGGAAACATATTCATAATCCGGTCCATCGCCTGATTTGAGTTAACCGCATGCAGCGTGGTCAGACACAAATGTCCGGTATCGGCAAAATTTATCGCGGCCTTCATCGTTTCCGAATCACGCGCCTCACCAATCATGATGACTTCAGGTGCTTCGCGCAGGGCTTCTCGCAGGGCGTTTTGATAACTGAGTGTATCTATGCCCACCTCGCGTTGCGAGATGATCGATTTATTGTGCTTGAAGACGAATTCGATCGGATCTTCGATGGTTAAAATATGCCCACCGACACTCTTGTTTCGATGATTGAGCATCGATGCCAGCGTCGTTGATTTACCCGAACCGGTTGATCCCACCACCAACACCATTCCGTTTTTATTCATCACGATATCTTTCAGAACTGGTGGTAGACCAAGTTCATCAATTGATGGAATTTCCCATTTGATATAGCGGATGACCATCGACACTTCGGAGCGCTGGACAAAGATGTTGACCCGGAAACGGCCGACATCACTCAGCGTAAAACCCAGATTTAGCTCATGATTAATTTCAAAGTCGCGCACCTGTTCGTCGTTTAACAAACTATAGGCAAGCTTTTGCACCTGACCGCCCTGAAAAGGGTTTTTTGCAATCGCCGTGGTGTGCCCCTGGGTTTTCATATTGGGCGGAGCGCCGGTAACAAAAAACAGATCTGAGGCCTGCTTTTCGACCATTATTTTCAAATAAGGCTCAAGCAGGTTAGTGGTGGGTTCGCGACTCATTGAAAGACCTCAGTAATTTTGAGTAAACCGAAGTCAACGGTGGTGAGCGGTAGCAATGCCCCACCATTTTGATCAAGGTTCAATCCCGAGCGCACTAGATCATACCCCCGGGGGAACTATCATCGGATTCTTCGAGCTCGAAATCACGATGGTCTTCTACGATGCCCGTCTTACGCGCGGTATCACTTTCCAGTTTAATGCGTAGTCGTATATCGTTCACCGAATCAGCATTTCGAAGTGCATCTTCAAAGGTTATTTTCTCTTCTTCGAATAAATCAAATAACGCCTGATCAAAGGTTTGCATTCCAGCTTCATTTGATTTGGCAATCAAGGACTTCATTTCGTGCACGTCACCCTTGAAGATCAGATCGGCCATCAATGGGGTATTCAGCATAACTTCAATCGCCGGGATTCGTCCGACGCCGTCAATTTTCGGAATCAAACGCTGCGAGATCAAACCTTTCAGATTGAGCGACAGGTCCATCAGCAACTGCATACGTCGCTCATCCGGAAAAAAGTTAATAATTCGATCGAGTGCCTGATTGGTACTGTTTGCGTGTAATGTAGACAGACATAAATGACCGGTTTCGGCAAATGCTATGGCGTGTTCCATCGTTTCGCGGTCACGAATTTCGCCGATCAGAATAACGTCGGGGGCCTGACGCAGTGTATTTTTCAGCGCGATTTCGTAGGTTTCGGTATCGACCCCTACTTCGCGCTGAGTAACCAGGCAATTTTCATGGTCGTGGACAAATTCAACCGGGTCTTCAATGGTAATAATATGGCCATGACTGTTTTTGTTACGATAATTGACCATCGATGCCAAGGATGTCGACTTACCCGAACCGGTACCCCCGACAAAAATAACCAGGCCACGCTTGGTCATCGCAATATCTTTTAGCACCGGTGGAAGGCTCAACTCTTCGAAACTTGGAATGATGGAATTGATAATCCGCAGTACCATTCCCGAGCTTCCACGCTGCACAAAGGCGTTAACACGAAAACGGGCGACACCGGGAAGGGCTATAGAAAAGTTACATTCCTGTTTTTCTTCAAACTCAGACACCTGCTTATCGTTCATTATCGACCGCGTCAGCATCTGTGTGTGATTGGGCGATAATTTCTGCTTCGAAACCGTGGTCACCTTACCGTCAATTTTCATCGCCGGCGGAGAACCCGTAGTGATAAACAAATCTGAGCCGTCTTTACTCACCATCATACGGAGCAAATCATGCATGAAACTTATTGCCTTATTACGATCCATTGCTTATTCCCGTGTTTCGCAGCGGTTAGATTATAAAGAATCCGGATTAGCGGCTTTTTTCTTAGCTTCTTCCTTGGCGACCAAACCCTGGCCCAATAAAGTTTTCAAATTTTGATCCAGGGTCTGCATGCCGACATTTTGCCCAGTTTGAATCGCCGAATACATTTGTGCAATCTTGTCTTCACGAATCAGGTTACGAATGGCCGGTGTTCCGATCATGATTTCGTGGGCAGCAACCCGCCCACCGCCGATTTTCTTCAAAAGGGTCTGCGAGATAACCGCTTTAAGTGATTCTGACAACATCGAACGCACCATCGCCTTTTCGGCTGCTGGAAACACGTCGACTATCCGGTCGATCGTCTTTGCCGCCGAACTGGTATGCAGAGTTCCAAACACCAGGTGTCCGGTCTCGGCCGCGGACAAAGCCAGCCTGATAGTTTCCAGATCACGCATCTCGCCGACCAGTATGGTATCGAGGTCTTCACGAAGCGCCGAACGCAAGGCCTCGCTGAAGCCGAGTGTGTCGCGGTGTACTTCGCGTTGATTGACCAGACAACGCTTACTTTCATGAACAAATTCTATCGGGTCTTCTACGGTAAGAATATGGCCATATTCAGTGTCATTCTTGTAATCAACCATACCCGCCAGGGTGGTCGATTTTCCCGACCCGGTTGGCCCGGTCACCAGCACTATGCCGCGCGGATATTCTGATATTTCCTCGAAAATCTTGGGCGCGCCCAGATCGCCAAGGCTTAAAATCTTGGAAGGTATGGTTCGAAATACAGCACCGGCACCCCGATTGTGATTAAAGGCATTGACTCTAAATCGAGCCAGACCGGGTATTTCAAACGAGAAATCCGTTTCCAGAAACTCTTCGTAATCCTTACGCTGTTTATCACTCATGATGTCATAAATCATGTCGTGAACCTGTTTGTGATCCATTTCGGGCACATTAATCCTGCGTATATCGCCGTCGACCCGGATCATCGGCGGTAGCCCCGCAGAAAGATGCAAATCGGAGGCGCCCTGTTTAACGCCAAAGGCAAGGAGTTGCGCTATATCCATGGAATTTCCTTCAAATGAGAATCGGTTATTAAAATTTTCACAGGTTTATGGTGAACTCTGCAGTTTTACGTTACGGCACGAGGCCAAACGAATTATAATTCGGACTATCTTGCACTTTTAAATTGCGTCGCTTTTCCACCGACAGTCCGAATAGCGTTATTTGTTGGGCTAAACTATAGCAAACCCTATGCAGAACATCGAAAAAAATCTCAGCCATTTACAAAGCCTGATTGAAACCGACGCAAACAAATATGGGCGCCAGGCAAATTCAATTTTGCTACTCGCGGTAAGCAAGAAAATGCCGGCGGACGCAATACGAGCCGCGCAGCGGCTTGGACAACGTGATTTCGGCGAAAACTATTTGCAGGAAGCTCTCGAAAAGATCGATGAATTAGGGAAGCTTGACCTGATCTGGCACTTTATCGGCGCAATTCAATCCAATAAAACACGTAATATCGCGGAGAACTTCGCCTGGGTACATTGCGTTGACCGGCTCAAAATCGCGCAACGACTAAGCGAGCAACGACCGGCATCACTGCCGGCTTTGAACGTCTGCATCCAGGTCAACCTGGATGACGAGGCCGGTAAAGCTGGCATTCCTGTCGACCAGATCCAGGAACTGGCCGCCTCGATTAGTCCGTTGAAAAACATTCGCCTGCGTGGATTGATGGCGATACCGGAAAAACGCAGCGATATTTCAGCCCAGCGTGAAGCCTTTGCCCGGCTCAGAACTGCACTTCAGGAGCTACAACAACAGGGTCTTAATTGCGACACCTTGTCGATGGGAATGAGTGGAGACCTTGAGGCAGCGATTGCAGAAGGTTCGACACTGGTTAGAATAGGCACAGCTATATTCGGGGAAAGGACATGAGTCAGAAAATTTGTTTTGTCGGCGGCGGCAACATGGCTGCCAGTTTGATCGGAGGGTTGATTGCTGATCAATATAGCCCCGAGGATATTTGCGCCAGCGATATCGATCAGCAGCAATTGGCCAGTCTAAGCGATCGATTTGGTATCGAAACTTCGACTGACAACATTGAACTGGCTTCTTCGTCCGACGTAATAGTGCTGGCGATCAAGCCACAAGTGATGCGTGAGGTCTGTGAAAATCTGTCGATGCTTGGCACCAGTTCGAAACAACTATTCATCAGCATCGCCGCCGGAGTGCCGGCAACTGCCATCGATAAATGGCTCGGAGCAAACCGTCCAATCGTGCGCTGTATGCCCAATACCCCGGCGTTGTTACAACTGGGTGCGAGCGGCCTGTTTGCCAATGCCAGGGTCGATGCAGAGCAGAAAGAGCTGGCACTGCAGATAATGCAGGCTGTGGGTATCGGTTTGTGGGTGGACAGCGAAGATCAACTCGATGCAGTAACGGCTATATCCGGCAGCGGGCCAGCCTATTTCTTTTATTTTATTGAACTGCTGGTAGCTGCCGGAACGAAACTGGGCTTACCGGCCGACACTGCCGCAAAGCTGGCGCGGCAAACCGCACTCGGCGCGGCAAACATGGCCATCGATGGCGACGTCGTCGAACTTCGCGCGCAAGTGACCTCAAAAAAAGGAACAACCGAACAAGCCATTCTTTCATTTCAGCGCAACCACCTCGATCAACTGGTTAACCAGGCAACCGAAGCTGCCCGGCACCGATCGCAGGAACTGGCTGAAGAATTGACCAAACCCTGAGTAAAACAATGAATTCAAGCTATCTCATTTCACCGTTTATGTTGATCATTAACACCCTGTTCGACCTGTATGTTCTGTTGGTGTTATTGCGTTTTTTATTACAATTGCTGCGCGCCGACTTTTACAACCCGGTATCCCAGTTTATTGTCAAAGTGACCGCGGCCCCGCTGAAGATTTTGCGGCGCTTCATTCCAAGTATTGCGGGCCAGGATAGCGCCTCAATTGTTCTGTGCCTGTCGATCATTTACCTGAAATTCATCATTCTGCGCGCCCTTTCGATTCCCGCGGTTCAAATCGGCGCCGCGGTAGCTCCGATCGGCGGAGTCAGCTATGCCGGTCTATTCGTCATCAGCATCGCCGACCTGGTTGCGCTGACGATGACCGTCTTCCTGATCGCTATCATCATCCAGGTTATCCTGAGCTGGATTAGCCCGGGCCAATATAATCCCGTAATCGGGCTGGTTCAGAAAATTGCCAGTCCGGTGCTCAAACCTATAAAGAAATTAATCCCGTCGATTGGTGGGCTGGATTTGTCACCGCTGCTCGCGACGCTGGCATTGATGGTTGCCAAGATGCTCATCATTCCACCGCTGGTCCTGCTCGGCAGCTTTTGATTGCTTACATCATTCTTCGGCTTTATGGCGTGCTTGAATGAATTCAGCATGCGAGAGATACAGCAGTTCGGCTACCTGACGAATCAAATGTTCTTCGTAATGATCTTTTTCGCCATCCGCGTAAATCAGCTGCCACAGCATTTCAACTACCCGAAGCTTCATTGCATGATCAAAATTCTCATTCAACAATCGGGTTATGTGTTGCAGCGAAATCAGCTTGTCGGCACCTTCGACCGCCTGCTCCAGCAGGGCTGTCAATTCATCTTCGTCGAGCTGAAATTGTTCGCGCAGCAATTGTTTCAAACGGGCGATTTCGACGTCCTGAACAATAAAATCGGCTCTAATCGTTTCCACCATCAAGGTCGCCGTAGCCACTCGCAGTGCATGCTCAAGATCGACGGGTGACAGTTCTTCCCGCTTCACCTGTAGAAATTTAAGCAGTATTTTTTTCATAGTTATTTTTCATCATAAGTTAAATATTAATTGTAGGATTGGGTGAAGCTATGCCAGAATCTGCTTCCCCTTTTTATCGTTTGAAACCGACATGACTCTCACCGAATTACGATACATTGTCGCGGTAGCGCAAAAAAATCACTTTGGTAAAGCAGCCAAGTCCTGTTTTGTCAGCCAACCCACCCTCAGTATCGCGATCAAGAAACTCGAAGAGGAGCTAGGTATTCGTCTGTTTGAACGCAGCTCTAAAAACGAAATTCGCATCACTGAAATCGGACAACAGGTCATCAATCAGGCGCAAATCGTTCTGCAGGAAGCGCAGATTCTAGCCGAAATAGCGCAACAGGGTAAAGACCCACTGCGGGGTCAGTTCAAACTTGGCGTAATCTACACCATCGGCCCGTATTTGCTACCCAGCCTGATTCCCAAACTGCGCGTCAATGTGCCGGATTTAAAGCTGATTATCGAAGAAAATTTTACCGCCAATCTTTTCCAGTCACTGAAACAGGGCTCGTTAGACGCGATTATTATTTCCTATCCGTTTGACGAGCCCGGCATCGAGACAGCCCCGCTTTATGACGAACCATTTGTCGTAGCCATACCCCAATCCCACGAATGGAAAGATCGCGACTTCATCCCTCCCGCGGATCTGACCGGGCAGGATTTAATGCTATTGGGCGCGGGCCACTGTTTTCGGGACCAGGTGATTAAGGCCTGCCCTAACTGCATGGCCGGTAACAGCGACCTAACCCGCACGCTTGAGGGAGGCTCGCTGGAAACCATACGCCACATGGTTGCCGCGGGCACCGGAATTACAGTCCTGCCGCGTACCAGTGTCCTACAAAGTCAGCAACACGAGTCATTGATTAAAACTATTCCATTCGCCGATCCAGCACCGGTCCGTACCGTCGCTATCGCCTGGCGCAAACACTTTCCAAGAAAAGAAGCCATTGCAATAATCCGCGACACGATTCAATCAACCCCTCTGGAAGGGGTGAACATTGTGGGTGCGGTAGCATGATTGAAGAACTTATCAAACAGGATCAGGAATTAACCCGCGCCAAAATCAACAGTGAAACTGCAAAAATCGCCTGGAGCGAACTGCAACGTCATTTCGCTTCCGGAAATATGCTGTTTGTCAGTGCCCAGCTCGACCTGGTCGAAGTTGCCTTTGCCTTTCATGAAGACGATGCACAAGCGGTCGAACAATGGATGTCCGCAGGCTCGCTGTCGCCTGCCAATGATGAACAGGCCAGAAACTGGTACCAGCAGGATAGTTCGATTTGGGCCGTAGTGGTCAAACCATGGGTTCTGGTGCAGGACGTCAAGTAAAAGCGCGGCGCTTTGCCGAAGCGCTTTACTTATGGCCATCTAACTTATCGAATCATCGCTATGATGACACCGGAATACTGGTGTAGAATTGCGCGGCTTCCCTGATACACTCCAACTACCATGCCTAGAGTCACCGTTTACAGTACCGCCAGTTGCATGTTCTGCAGCCGGGCAAAATCGATGCTTGAAAAATGGGCGATCGAATTTGATGAAATTCGTATTGACCAGGATCAGGCTGCCTTGCTCGAGTTTAACGAAGTAACGAACGGCGCACGCACCGTTCCACAAATCATTATCGACGGCAAAGTCATTGGTGGTTTCACCGAATTAACCGAGCTTCACATGGATGGTGAGCTTGACCATTTAATGCCAGTACAATAACAATCATTATGGCCAAATCTACCGAAAAAACTTTTCGCATCCAGTTTCATAATAATAATAAAATTTATGAACTCTATGCCCACGAAGTCAGTCAATCGGAAATGATGGGGTTTATCGAAGTAGGCAGGTTTATTTTTGGTGAGCAATCGAAAATACTCATCGACCCGGCCGAAGAAAAATTAAAGATCGAATTTGGCAACGTTAAACATACCTTTATTCCACATCACTCGGTGATTCGTATTGATGAAGTTGATCAAAGTGGTAAGAATCGGATTATCGACAACGATGGCTCGACCGTCACCAGCTTTCCGGGAACAACGAGCATCCCTGGCAACCAGTAATGCCGGATCTTGCAGCGATGCAAATTTCCGCTGTTATCCCCAGCTTCAACCGCGCTTATAGTCTGGAAAGGGCAGTGACATCGGTACTCGATCAAAAATCTTCAGTTGAAGAAATAATTCTGGTCGACGATGGCTCCACCGATCGCAGCTGCGATGACCTCGTGGCCAAATACCCGCAGCTGAAATTGATCAAACAATCGAATCAAGGCGTCAGCGCCGCCAGAAACACAGGCATTGCAGCCGCCGCTTACGCCTGGATAGCACTACTGGATTCCGATGACAGCTGGCTTCCGAACAAGATCGAAAGCATTCGTCGGGCACAGCACCAGCACCCCGGCTATGTGCTGTATCATTCCGACGAAATATGGGTGCGCAATGGTAAAAGGGTCAATCAAATGAACAAACATCAAAAAGCTGGCGGCTGGATTTTCAATCAGTGCCTATCTTTGTGTGCCATATCCCCATCGGCTGCAGTAATGCAAAAATCGACCATTGAGGATCTCGGCATGTTCGACCCTGATCTGCCCGCCTGCGAGGACTATGACCTATGGCTACGCCTTTGCCATCGCTTTCCGGTCTACTATATCGAACAGGCTTTGATCACTAAATTCGGCGGCCATGCGGATCAACTGTCGCAAAAATACTGGGGCATGGATCGATTTCGCATTCGTTCGCTTAACCGTTTACTGGAACAGGAATCGTTGACCGCCGAAAACTTTGCGCCGGCGGTGGCGACTATTGTCGCCAAGCTTGGGATACTGCTGGCTGGCGCCCGTAAACGCGAAAATCAGCAGGTGCTGGACGAGTTCAAGCCATTACTGCAAAAATGGGAACGGCAAATTAGCGAAGCCATGCCATGTTGATCTGGGTATGCGCACTTCATTGCGAAGCAAAACCAATCATCGATTTTTATCGCCTTAAAAAGTCGCATGAGGAATCAGCCTTCGACCTGTATAGCAATACTGATATGGCTTGCATTATCAGCGGGGTCGGGAAAATGAACAGTGCGATTGCCACCGCCTGGGTTGCCGCCAAATACTCTGACTGTCGCTCAATTGCCTGGGTTAACCTCGGAACAGCAGGCGCTAGAGATGCGGCTATAGGGTCTATTTATGCAATCAATCAGGTTTTACAGGCCGCCAACGACAAATCATTTTATTCCCCCTTGATGAAAGTAAATCGAATGGCCACCGCCAGCTGTATTACCATCGATCAGGAGCGCGATGATTACCATGCCCAACATCTGTTTGATATGGAGGCCGCTGGATTTTATCAGGCGGCAACCCGCTTCAGCAGCTTGGAGTTAATCCAGTGTATCAAGGTCATTAGCGACAATAGTAATCATCCCCGCCACCGTGACCGGCAGGCGATTAGCGACTTGATTTACGGCAATATTGAAGCGATCGATCAGGTTTTCCGGCAATTGATGGTAATCAATCAGGGCATGATAAACCGCGACATCGGCGCACAGGACTGGTTATCGATTTCAGGTCTGGCGTCATTCAGCCAAACCCAGAAAAACAAACTGCGCGGGCTGTTGCGATACCTACTCAACCGTCAGCATTCAGTGGAAGACATCCAGTGCCAACTCAAACAATACAGCACGGCTGCGGCAATGATAAAAGCGTTAGAGTTGCTCAGCTTCGACGACAGCAGCAGGCTATAGCATGACCAGTTCTGTGTATATCGAATCGGATTTACTCGAGCACCCGGTTGCCAGACAGCTACTCGATCGCCTGAAAAACCGGCCGATTGTAGAAATCAAACACTACGGCGAAGTATTCAACCCGAAGGCACAGAACTTCCGCCTGCAAAAAGCCAACCCTGCAATTATCATCGCGCGTAAAGAGAATCGACAGGTGCTGGCAATCCCCGAAGGCTACGGTCTGGGGGGTGATCACAACTATTATTTTTCGCATATGTTGAATTGCGTTTACGATTGCCGCTATTGCTTTTTGCAGGGGATGTATCGATCGGCTAACCAGATAATCTTCGTTAATTTCGAAGACTTTGCCGCACAGATTGACACTATCTCAGAGCAGCATCGCGGGGAATCCGTCTGGTTTTATTCCGGTTACGACTGCGACAGCCTGGCTTTCGATCCGATGACAAAATTCAGTGACTATTTTATTCCGGTGATCGAGGCGAATGAAAATGCCTGGCTGGAATTGCGCACCAAAAGCACGCAGATTCGATCCCTGCTGAATCGTGAACCGGTACCCCGCGTTGTCACCGCTTTCAGTTTTACCGATCAGCATAGCCACGAAAAGTTAGAGCACGGCGTGCCCACGATAGCAAAGCGAATCGATGCGATGAAACGACTGATCGATGCCGGGTGGCCGGTGGGCCTGCGACTCGATCCGGTGATATATCATGATGATTATCAGAACGCCTTCCGCCAGTTGCTCGAAAACATGTTTGCAGTGATCGACCCGTTGGCATTGCACTCAGTCAGCCTTGGGAATTTTCGTCTGACTAAAGACCATTACCGAAAAGTCACCCGCCTCTACCCCGATGAGCCACTATTTGCACAACAGCTCGAACTCAATAATGGCTTAGTCAGTTACCCCCAACAGCTGGAACAGGAAATGATCGGCTTCTGCGAGAGTGAACTATTGAGATACATTCCGGCTGAAATTTTTCATCCCTGTGAATGGCATGATTAAAGTAAAGCGTGCCCTGGTTACCGGTGCGAGTTCGGGAATCGGGATGGCAATCTGCAATCGATTATTAGCGCAGAAATTCGCAGTCGTAGGCCTCAGCCGTAGAGGTATGGTTGATCAACTCGACGACCCGAATTTTAGTGGATACTCAATCGACTTAGAAGACATCGATAATCTTGCTAAACAGTTATCACCGGTCATTGATGGCAAGGAATTCGATTGCTTTGTCCACTGCGCCGGCAGTGGCCGTTTCGGGTCGGTCGAACAATTTTCGGTAGCACAAATCGATCAGTCAATCCGCCTCAATCTGACCAGCGCATTAATATTGAGCCGCGCCATAATCCCGGGATTTCGTCGAAATAAAAAAGGCCGGGTAATATTTATAGGTTCTGAGTCATCACTTACTGCCGGTAAAAAAGGCGCTCTCTACTCAGCGGCAAAATTCGGCCTGAGGGGATTTAGCCAGGCACTGCGTGAAGACTGCGCCAAAGATGGTATTCAAGTCAGTTTGATCAACCCGGGAATGGTTCGCAGCCCATTTTTTGATTCGCTTTCATTTCGCCCCGGCGACTTAGCCGAAAATGCAATCAGCCCCGACGATGTTGCCAGGGTTGTGACCCAGATACTTGAATCGAGTACCGATATCGTCTTCGACGAAATAAATTTGTCACCCCGCGTCAAATCGATAAATTTTTCCAAAAACGACGATTAAATTTTGACCCGGGCACGCCCGAACAACCCAAAATCTGCTTGTTATAGGCAATTTTCCTTGTAAACTCTGAATTCAATTTATAAGCAGAGCTAACAAAAACCCAAGGTGAAACTTCAACAGCTGCGCTTTCTGGATGCCGTCGTACGAAATAATCTAAATGTTTCTTCGGCAGCAGAAGAACTGTACACCTCGCAACCCGGTGTCAGCCATCAAATAAAATTACTCGAAGACGAACTTGATATTCAGATTTTCGAACGCTCCGGCAAAAAATTAACCGCCATTTCGCCCGCAGGTAATGCAATTCTCGAACACGTTGTCGATCTGCTGAATAGTGCAAAAAACATAAAGCAGGCAGCGCATGAATTCAGCAAAAGCAATCGCGGCAGCCTGACCATTGCAACCACGCATACCCAGGCTCAATTTATCCTGCCACCAATTCTGCAGCGTTTTTCTGAAAAATACCCTCATATTGAATTGCGCGTTCACCAGGGAAACCCAAAATCAATGTGCAAACTGGCGGCAAATAATCAGGTTGATTTTGTCATTGCCTCCGAAGTTATCGACGAATGGTCCGAACTGGTTACTATCCCGGCCTACCGCTGGAATCGGTACATAGTAGTCCCGCATAATCATGAGCTAACCAGAATGTCTGATATTACGCTTGAGCAACTCGCCAGCTTTCCGATTCTGACCTATATGCTTGGGATGACGGGCCGATCGCAGTTGGACAAGACTTTTCATGCCGCCAATCTTGAACCTCGAGTGGCTTTTACCGCTACCGATTCAGATGTTATCAAGACCTATGTTCGCCTCGGAATGGGTGCCGGCATAGTCGCTGAGATGGCCTGTCGCGATGAAGATTCCGACCTCGCTTTTATCAATGCCAGCCATTTATTTCCGAATAGTATGATTAAAATCGGCTTTCGACACTCACGACATATCTCTGCTTATCAGTATGATTTTTTACACATGGTTGCGCCGTATCTATCGATGGAATCGATAAAGCTTATTGCGAGTAAACGTGCAGCTGATGACCGGAAATCGATGTTTGAACCCGACGATATCCCCGACTTTCAGGACATGCGCAGTTCGCTTTTGAAATTGAAGGCAGTCGTTTAAGTCGCTGACTATCCGGCGGTTACCCGCTTATCGAGTAGCGTCGACATTTTAACCGGCTTGCCGACAACATAGCCCTGAATGTAGTCAACATTGGCTTCGCGCAATCGATCAAACATAGTATCTGACTCGACAAACTCGGCGATCACTTTTATATTCAGACTATGGCCAACTTCGGTCATCGAGCGAACAAAAACGTAACTGGTATCATCTTCGTTAATATTACGCACAAATTCTCCGTCGATCTTCAGAAAATCAACAGGAAACTGTTTCAAATAACTGAAGGATGACAATCCTGTGCCAAAATCATCCAGCGAAAATTTTGCACCCAGAGCCTTTATCGAATTGATGAATTCAATGGAGCGCGCAACATCATTAACTACCGCCGTTTCGGTGATTTCAAAACAAAGTGACGCCATATCTACATAGCTTTCAGCCAGGAACTGGTGTAAGAATTTATGAAACGAATGCGATCCTATACTTCTGCCGGACAGGTTTATCGAAAACATAACATCGTCCATGCGTTCCGGGTTGTCTTGCAACCATCCGATTACCCGGGTCACTACCCAGATATCAATCTTCTCAATCAAATTATAACGCTCGGCAGGCGGCAGAAAATCATTCGGATAAATGAGCTCGCCTTCGGGACTGTTATAACGGATTAAAACTTCGAAATGCGCACGATGCTCATCTTCATCGAGGGATACTATAGGTTGAACATAGAGACAAAATCTATCTTCGCTAAATCCTTTTAAAATACCGGCAACCCAGTCCATCGACTCTTGCTGGGCCATTACTTTTTTATCATTTTCATCGATAAAATTGTATTGATTGCCACCATTTTGCTTGGCCAGGAAACAGGCGGTGGTGACTTTCGAGTAAAACTCAGAATATTCGTCGCTCAGTTGACCGAAGGCCATCACACCGATACTGGAGGTTATTTGATACTCTTTATCATTCCAGATAAAACCCGCTTGCTGAATTTCTATAATGATTTTCTGAATTGATTGCAATGCTCGTTCCATTTCAAAGAATGGCATGATCACACCGAATTCATCACCGCCAAGCCTGGACATAACATCAGACTTACGCACATGGGACTTTATGATTGACGCGATCTGTTTGAGCAACAAATCGCCCGCGGCGCTTCCACAGGTGTCGTTCACCACCCGGAATTGATCAATATCGACATAAGCCAAAACATGCTGCGGGATCGAATTATTATTTTCCGTAATCAGATTATCAAATTTCTGCTCGAAGGCGACCCTATTTAAGAACCCGGTCAGTTGATCGTGACTGCCCTCATAGCTTAATTTTCGACGTAGCTTTCGATCCTCCGAAACGTCCTTGAGGATAATAACGTAACCCACATCTTCAGCTTCCATATCGATCATCGGAGAAGCTGAAAATTCGAGCTCAACGATGACCTTGTCTGGATCGAAGAAATACATGCTGTCCAATGTCTGTTTGTTCTGCAACAGTTGTGACACATCGACAATCCGCGTTGTTTCCCGGTTTGAATAGAGGATCAATACTTCATGTATGGACAGATCAATCAGGTCGATTTCCTTGTCGCCAAATAGCTTTTCCGCCCCTGGGTTAGCGAGTTTGATTCTATCCTTTGAATCAATGACCACGACAGCATTAGTAATCGAGTCCAGAGTTGTTGATATGAATTCCTTTTCTGAACGCAGTTTTTCTTCCATCTGACGTCGCGAAATAGTTTCAGTTTCGAGGCCCTCAACCATTTCGTTATAGGCGATCACCACATCTTTCAACTCGCTGGGTAATTTTTCTTCGCTAATCGATGCATATTTACCGGTCAACAAAGCACCCACCGAGTTCCGCATTTTATTCATCGGACGAAAAGCGCGATTTAAAAATAGCATTATCAAGGTAAGCGCTGAAATTGTCGCGAGGAGAACCAGCAGGGTAAAGTTCGATTTGGTTCTCGAAAGCCTGTTAAGGAATGCCTGCTGGTTAAATGCGGCCGAGATATTGGCCCCAAGGAACAAATCGTCGCCGTAGAGTTTAAACACGGGGTACAAAAAGCTATCCTCATCTGCGCCGACCAAGTCGTTCGAACGATAAAGCTCTTTCCCGGACATTGTCGAAATTAACACCGGCATATTGAGATCGGTTTCAATTTGCGACAGCGCATCGACTGCGTAGCCGACGACATGCAAATAGGCCCTCGGTTCAAATACTCCAACCGGGACAAGTACTTCGCTAAACAGGTCATCGTTATAACTGCACAGCGCGTAGATCGGTTTATTGGGGCGAATAAAATCCCCCCCTATCGATTCGAGCGCGATGGGACAGCCACTATAAGCAATTAGCTCGCCATCCGAACTTTGCGCAAATACTTCACCTTGCAAATTTCGTACAATTATCGACTTCAGTCGCATTCGTTTTGGTGAGGCTTGCAGGCGTGCATAACTAGCGTTCAACCAGCTTTCCATTAAATCAACGTCATTCGACTTCAACGCTTGTTGAAAGGTGGACTCGTGCTGAAGTTTGTAGGCAAAACGCTTCTGCTGGTTATACAAATCATTGATTACTTCGTTGCTTTTGATTTTGAGAATCGACTGCAAGGTTTCGGTTTGATTTTCTATCGCCAGTTTGCTGTAAATATGAGTACTGTACAGTGCCAGTCCAAGCGCAAGGGCACCAAGCCAGACTAGGGCGATTGTGATAATAAATTTAAAACTGTATAGGCGGGTTAACATCGATTTACTCGATCACGAATGGATAATCCTTATCCTTCCATTCG
Source organism: Gammaproteobacteria bacterium (assembly GCA_047622345.1). Taxonomy (GTDB): domain Bacteria; phylum Pseudomonadota; class Gammaproteobacteria. The sequence continues at coordinate 40,475 of JBLHOA010000002.1, forward strand.
GAGAAGCCACCCCGAAACCAGAATAATCGTTGATATCCACATTCGGAGGCGATTTTTATAGCATCCACACTGGCCTCAGCGGCATTGCCGTAAAACACAAGAGCATTACTATAATTTGCAGCATGCATCGATAAACTCGCACAGTTTGTATCAGCGACCGGTAAGCTAATCGACGATTCTATATAACCAAATGGCCGGTCTTCGTGGTAGCGGGAATCAAAAATTTTTAAATCTGCGACCGATTGATACAACTCAATCAGGTTTTCCGAGTCGATGCCAAGCGCCAGCGACTGGATTTCAACTATCGAACTGGATTCAACATCCCTGTTTGCCCACAGCGGTGGCGCCGATAATATCGCTAGAGAAAATAATACAGTCGAACCCAAGCTTGCGGTTCGGCAAAATTCCATCGAAGTCATAGCATTACGCAAAAAATGGCTGAAATTCGGGAGATGATTTATAGTTTATTTATTATTTATCACAGACTTAGGTGACTTACTTAAATAAAGTATTAGCACGATACTCCTGTACCACCCAAACCACAATAGCCCGCTGGATTTTTTTCCAGATACTGCTGGTGGTACTCCTCTGCATAGTAAAATGGCCCCGCCGACGTTATTTCGGTGGTAATCGCAGGGTATCCGGCCTGTTCGAGTTTTTGCCGATATTGCAGCAGACTGCGTTTTGCAAATTCGCCTTGCTGGTCATCACAGTAATAAATTCCCGAGCGATACTGGGTACCCTGGTCGTTGCCCTGACGCATCCCCTGGGTCGGGTTATGCGACTCCCAGAAGGTTTTTAACAGTGAACCAAGGCTGATTTTCTGCGGATCATAAACCACCAGAACAACCTCATTGTGACCGGTCATTCCGCTGCAAACTTCCTGATAGCTGGGATTGGGTGTATGCCCGGCCGCGTAGCCGACCGCGGTGGTATAAACACCCTCCAGATTCCAGAATTTTCGCTCTGCCCCCCAAAAACAACCGAGCCCAAAAACAATCTGCTCGCAGTTTTCAGGAAAAGGGCTGACCATAGAGGTCCCCAGCACAACATGAATCGCATTAAAATCAATGGCTTGCTCGCGACCTGGCAGTGCCTGATCGGCCGCCGGAATTTCTTTTGCTTTGGCAAACATAATCGTTCTCTCTATTAGCTAGTGTCTTAGTAAAACGCTGCAACAGTACTCTAGTGCTTCGTCAATCCAGTTGCAAATCGATCCATGCGGGCGCGTGATCGGAAGGCTTTTCCATACCTCGAATTTCGTAATCGATACCCGCCTGTTTAACCCTATGTTTAATCTGGTCCGACACCAGTAAATGATCGATGCGCAGCCCTCGGCGGGGTTCCCGTTCAAACCCCCGACTTCGATAATCAAACCAGCTAAAAAGTTCAGCCTCATCGGCATGGCATAATCGAAAACCATCGGATAATCCGAGCGCGGTCAATTGCTCAAACCATTCACGCTCCTCGGGCAGAAAACTGGATTTCCCGGTTGTCAGCCAGCGTTTCATATTGTCAGCACCAATGCCTATGTCCAGGTCCTGCGGCGCGATATTGTAATCACCCATAACGACTACGCTAGAGCTGGCCATATCATGGCCGGATAGATAGTCATTCAGGTCACGATAATATTTTTCTTTGGCTGGAAACTTGACTGGATGATCTCGGCTTTCACCCTGAGGAAAATAACCATTGTAAACGTGTAAGGGACTGCCATTGATTTCGAATTCGCCACCTATAAACCGCTTTTGTGCCTCGTCGTCATCACCCGGAAAACCATACCTCGGTTTACGGCATTTCTGCTTCGACATCAACGCGACACCATAATGAGTTTTCTGCCCCATATACAGAGCCTGGTAACCCATTTCATTGATCACCTCTAATGGAAAGTCATGGTCCTGTACCTTGGTTTCCTGCAACCCTATAAATTCGGGATCATACTTATCGATTACCGCCTGTAACTGATGCAAACGTTGACGAATACTATTAACGTTGAATGACACTACTTTCATAATCTTCCAGATTCTCAAATTTTAGTAAAAAATCAGCCAGACTCAGAGGCCCGAGATGCGAGTCAAAGGCATCATTTAAGCCGTCAAGCAGCCGTTCGACGGGTTCATCAATGCGAAAGCTGAGCGGTGGCCCCCTGTCTTCGGCATCACGGGCACTGCGTAATATATCGACTATTTGAATTCGATGGATAGCGGTAACAGGGAGATAACGTACTGGCAGATCACCACTCTTCAAAATCAATTTATCGGCTTCCAGTGCATTCAACATACGCTCCAGAACTTCCTGAGGCAGTTGCTGGTATTTGGACAGGTTTTCCAGAGTAGCGGGCATGGTTGACTGCTGATCGTGCGACTGACCAATATTAACCATTGCCTGCAAACCTATTTTCTCACGCATTCGAGCACTCAAATGAATGCCCTGCCTGCGCCAGTTTAGGCGCTCAGGACGCTGATGATAAAATGAAATACTGGCACCGACCAGCAGTATAAACCAGCTTAAATATATCCAGATCAACGAAGTCAAAACGAATGCAAAACCCGAATATATCGCGGTATAACCATTTGATCCGCCCACCAGGGCGGCAAATACTATACCGCTGGTTTGCCAGATGGTCCCGGCGAAAAACCCCCCATAGAAAGCGGATGAAAACTTTACTCGGGTATTGGGTACCAGCAGGTAAACAAGTGTGAACGCGCTTATCGCCAACACAAAGGGCAGGACTTTTCCTACTAATCGAAGCACATCATTCATATAGCTCAGCTGGTTCAGGCCCTCGATAATTTCGTTATTGGCAAGCGAAGCGGTAATCGCAATTGCCAGGGTCACTAAAACGGGGCCAATCAGAATGACGCTGAGATAGTCACTAAACCGGCGCAGCAGATTGCGGCTGGCCTTCAGCTGCCAGGTATTATTAAACGCTGAATCAATTTTATAAATCAATGAAACCGCAGTAAATACCAGGAAACTCAGCCCGAGCACGCCCAGCACGCTAATATCCATGGCCTTGACCAGTTCGACTACTGTGGCACTTATTTCAATGCTGTTTTCACCCAGTGGTTCCAGCAATCGAATCAACACCGGTTGTAACAATTCCTGCATGCCGAGCCCGTTCACCACCCACAGGCTTACCGCGAACAGGGGCACCACTGATAGCAGGCTGGTATAAACCAGGCTCATCGCCCAGAGATTAATCATGCCGCCCACCAGATCAGCAACCACGGTCACCATAATTTGTAGAAATTTTCGCCAGAATGACTGGATAGAATGAGTGTCCCAGGCATTATAGCCCCAGACATAATCAGATATTTTTCTGCGCATGTTTTTACGTTTATATCGGCGTAGCGTTTTTCATTTCATTTGAACCAGCTAACCCGTAAACGCTTCTTTCGAATTCAAATATTCGATTTCCTCAACCCTGCTTTCCCGGCCAAGGATTTTATTACGATGAGGGAATCGACCGAATCGTTCGACAATCGATCGATGATGCTGAGCAAAGCGCAGGTGTCCGTCGAGGCCCGGAGCCGAAAGTAACGATACCGATTTTTCCTGATCGTCGATATTTTCGCTGTGCATAAAAGGCATATAAAGAAACGATCGATATTCATCTCTCAACCCGACATCCAGACCCTGCTGAATCGCTTTGCGCACAATTTCAATTGACTGTGCTTCGCTGGAAAAACTTTTTGCCTGCCCGCGGAACATATTCAGTGGAAACTGGTCCAGCACAATCACCAAAGCAACACAGCCTTCGCCAGTTTCACTCCAGTGATCCAGCTCCCCACGGGAGGCCTGCGACCAGACATCCTGATAACGCTCGCTTAACAAGCGGTCAAATTCAGGCGTGGACTTAAACCAGAGCGCAGTGACTTCGGTGGAAAACCAGAAATCGAGAATTTCCTGATACATAGTGGCCTCAAGTGAGACTATCGACGGCCAACCATACTATCAATCTTTTGTCAGGTCCGCGACCAAACCACGTAAGCGCAGCTGGAGCTGCTTTCGCCCTTCCGAACCATCCCCCCGCGGGATCATTTGCCAGTGACGATTCTGTACGGCTTTTTCAATTAACAGGGGGTCTATGTCACCAGTTGATGATGCGATTTTTCCCATCACATGAGCCTGCAAACAGGCAAAACAAAGTTCAAAGCCCCTATTTCCAAGAGTGAATGCGTCTATTTCAGTTTTGCAGCGAGCTTCTTCGTTATTGCAAAACCCGCTATAGCGAAGAAGCGCAACCACATCCGGTGCATTCATTTCTTTTAGAAACTGGGTCATCCAGGTCGTCAATTGAAAATTAAACCGCTTTATCAATTGTCCTTTTACTTCGCTCAAAGCTTCGTTCAGGGGCTGGATAACGGCCACCGAGTGCAAGCCACTCGACTTTCCCGCCGCATAGCTGATATGCACCAGGTCAAATTTCAACTGCCGCCAGAACGCGGCGTTATGGTGGTTAAAAGCAAAACTGGCCCCGATATAATCGAGTTTTTTTTGTCTCGCGAATTTTACTGCCTGTTCAATTAACTGCGATCCAAGACCCTGACGCCTTCGATTTTCCTGCACTGCGACGCGCTGTACGCGTAAGCCTCGATAACAGGCGAACCCACGGTAAGCCGCCTGTGCGGTTATCATTTGCGCCAGTAAATGCCCGCGCGGTCTGCGTTTTCCCATGAACACATCGTCGCTTAACTGATGCTCAAACCCGCCCTCCAGGTTTAACAATGCAGCCGCAATAATTTCATCGTCCTGCTGCGCAGTAATCATCACCAGATCCGGGTTTTCCATCATCATGCGCAAATCTGACGGTCGCGTTCGGTAGTGAGCGTCACTCAATAACCGATAAACCCGGCAAACCAGTAATTGTCGCTCCCGCTGCGACAGCTGTTGGTGAACCGTTATGGTCCAATTCTTGTCGGATAGAGTTTCCGGTGGCAACGCCTTCGAAACCTCGTCCATTAAAAGCGTCTGATTGATCCATTGTTCCAGTAGGTCACCTTTACACCAGCGCACCGGGTCGAGTAGCGACAAATGCAAAAGCGCCTCGGCAGAATGATCGGCGACAAAACGCAGCAGAAAGCCCTGGCCGGTTCCTTCGTAACCTCCGAGCGTGGTCGCCATAGCCACTTTCGGAAAGATCCGACAAATCTGGCGCAGCATCGATTGCGGCAGCATCGCGGCTTCGTCGACGATAACCAGATCTGCGTCAACCGCGGACAGGATTAACTCATCGGCGGAGCGGTAACTGACTTGCCCGGCAACCGCTAGTAGTTGCGCCACAGACTTCCTGGATGCCGAAGTAACGACAATATTGAAGTCGCCTTTATGCTGAAATTGATTTTGCAATTGTCCTGCAAACATACCCAGACAGGTACTCTTGCCCCGCCCCCTGTCAGCCGATATTAAGGCCGTACCGGCGACAGAATAGTCAAACCATTGCTGCAGCGCTTGCAGTGTTTTCGATTGCTCGGTGGTACAATCATTGACGACCGGAGTCCGGTGCAATTCGGGTAAACTGGGCATTGCAGTCATAGTCGACCCGGCATCAATGACAATTCCGACCAGCGGGTCGTTTTTTATTGCCGACAGAAAGTAATCAACAAATACAGGGTAGGCAGAACGGGACCCATCCTGCCATTGTGCATAGCGATCATCGTCGTTGACCCATTCCTCGATACCGGGAGATATCAATATCAGCACCCCTCCCGCAGCAAGCAATCCACTCGCGATACAAAATACATCGGCGTTTAGCCCGGTGAATAAATCAACAATGACCAGCTGGCATTCGCTTCCGAGGGTGGTATCAGCCGCGGAAAATAAAACCGCCTGTGAACAAATAGCTCGATTTGAAAAAACTCGGGTTGATTCTGCGCTCAGATCAAGTTGGCTGATTAGATCATCGCAGTATTTTTTTGTTCCTTGAATACTAACCAACTGTCGCTGCTGGCTTTGCTCTAACTGAGCGGATAATTGCGACATCCATCGATCAATATCAAATTGGGACACAGAATTCCTTAAACTTTAATTGGACGGGCTGGTGAATCTTTGCTTAAATTTCCGCCCTATTATAGATGAGTCAATCCGCATGACCAAAGACCAGCAAACCGAAATCGAGGCTGCCGCATTTCGCGGACTGATAGCCCATTTGCAAAAACGCAGCGATGTCCAAAACATCGACTTGATGAACCTTGCCGGGTTTTGTCGCAATTGTTTATCGAAATGGTATTCGGCAGAGGCTAAAAATCTTGGCCTTGAAATGGATTATTCCGAGGCCCAGCAACATGTCTACGGAATGAGTATCGAAAACTGGAAAAAAGACCACCAGCTCAAAGCCAGTGACGAACAATTGAAACAGTTTGATGCAAGCAAAAATAAACACGCTATTATTAACGGATACTGATAGCACGGCAAGATTCAAACCTGCTATAAATAGTATTTAACGGAACTGCTAATTTGAACTCGGCTTACTGAGCCGGGTCCTGCCTGCAGACTCTGAATCACGTTATGGAGAAACCAATGTCCACTTTTTCGAAAACTTTAATCGCGGCAATCGCGACTTTCACCCTACTCGCTTCAACAACATCCGCCGCAGCTGCGGGGCGCTATCAAGCCGAGTGGAACGGCAAGTCATACCTGATCATCGATACCGCTAACGGAAATTTGTGGACCTTTCAAGGGGATAGCATGATTTATAACGGGCGCATAGACGGCGACGAATTTGAACCCCCGGAACTTCCCCAGATTTGGCAACAAAGCCATGGGAAATGGACTCTGCGAAAATAAGGTCCGTCCTAGCTGGAACCCTCTAATCGGCGCTAGCGAAGCTCGCGCCGTAAAATCTTACCGACATTTGTTTTTGGCAGTTCATCTCTAAATTCGATAATTTTCGGCACTTTGTAACCGGTTAACTCTTTGCGGCAATGCTCCCGTATGGCATCGGCGGTCAAATTCGGATCTTTTTTGACGATTACCGCCTTGACCACTTCGCCGCAAGTTTCGTCGGGCTGCCCGATGACCCCGACTTCAAGTACCCCCGGATGCCCGGCAATGATGGCTTCGATTTCATTGGGGTATACATTAAACCCGGAAACCAGAATCATATCTTTAAGGCGGTCAACAATCCTGAAAAAACCCTGCGCGTCCATTTTGGCGACATCACCCGTTTTCAGCCAACCGTCGCTGGTAATGATTTTTGCGGTTTCGTCGGCACGCTTCCAATAACCTTTCATTACCTGCGGACCCCGAACACATAACTCGCCCGATTTTCCCTGGGGCAGCATATTCCCGTCTTCGTCCTGGATAGACACCTCGGTCGACGGAACCGGTAACCCGATACTGCCATTGAATTCAGCCAGATTTAATGGATTGATACACACTGCCGGCGAAGTTTCGGTCAAACCATAGGCTTCGAGTAAGGGCGCACCGGTCATCTTCTTCCAACGCTCGGCAACCGGTTTCTGCACGGCCATGCCACCACCGAGGGTTAATTTTAATTTCGAAAAATCGATTTCTTCGAAACCCGGAGTGTTCATCAGTCCGATAAATAAGGTATTAACGCCGGTAATAGCGGTAAAAGGATGATTTTTCAACTCTTTTATAAACCCGGGCATATCGCGCGGGTTTGTAATCAGATAGTTCAGGGCACCGAATTTCATGAAAGTCAGGCAGTTCGCCGTCAACGAAAAAATGTGGTACAGCGGCAAGGCAGTAATGATTATCTCCTTACCTTTATCGATCGAATCGCCGATCCAGGCAGAAGCCTGCTGCATATTCGCTATCATGTTTCGATGGGTCAGCATGGCACCCTTAGCAACCCCGGTGGTGCCACCGGTATATTGCAAAAAGGCAATATCATCATGCCCTAAAGGAATCAGTTTATGCGGCTGCCTTGACCCCGCCTTAAGCGCATCTTTGAAGGTCACCGCGGTAGGGATAGAAAACTTTGGCACCATTTTCTTCACGTGCTTAATGACCAGATTAACGATCAAAGACTTGGGGAACTTCAACATATCGCCGAGCTGCGTGGTAATCACATGTTGAATTGGAGTCTCGTCAATCACTTCCTTCAGCGTGCTGCAAAAGTTTTCCATCACGATGATGGCTTTGGCTCCCGAATCGGTCAGTTGATGCTTGAGTTCGCGAGGCGTGTATAGCGGATTGGTATTAACTACGGTAAATCCGCCGCGTAAGATCGCAAAAATTGCAATGGGGTTCTGCAAAACGTTCGGCATCATGACGGCAACACGATCGCCTTTCCCCATGTTGGGCAGGCTCTGTAAATAACTAGCCAACTGATCGGTCAGGACGTCCATCTGGTTATAACTTAAAGTAGTTCCCAGATTGGTAAACGACGGCTTTTCACCGTATTCAGAAATGGCCTGTTCGAACACCTGATTTACCGACTTATAAGCGTCGATGTCGATTTCTTCAGGCATTCCCGGTGGATAGCTCTTTAACCAGACTTTATCCATAACTCTCCCCATATGAGTGATGAAACTAAAAATTATTCATTTTTCTTATTGTTTTGACTTCTTCACGGCCGTTTTCTTCACGGCCGTTTTTTTTGCAACCGCCTTTTTAGGGCTGGCCGCTTTTTTCTTACTCGCTGCTTTTACCGTTGATTTAGCTACATTTGCCCCTACGAGCATCTCAGTCGTAGTGAAATCGTCGACCATAATAACATTGCGAGTAGCCACATGAGCAAGTTTTAAAATTTCGGCTTCTTCACGAGTAATTTTTTCTGCTTTCATCAATCCATCAACCCACTCTTCGTAGTCGAGCAATTCGGACTGGAATATCTCCCGATGTCGCAGGCGTCGCTCGATCGGTTCGGCTTTCACCACTTTTATAAGGGCATCTTCAAGGCAACCGGTTATGTCATTGATGTCATCGGAATGATAAATCGCACTGGTCAGCCGGTTCCGGGTATCACCCGGCTTGATCAACAAGGCCGATACGCGATGGCTCAGCGAGTCATTCGGCAAACGCAAATTTAAACCCAGCGGAAAGATAATCATGCGCACGAATACCCCAAGCCACTTGATTGGGAAATTGCGTAATATTTCGTCCAGCGCCATTTGAATTTGATAGAGGCTATATTTTGCCGACCATTCAACCAGCGGTAGATCACCCCGTGGACGACCATCGGCCTCAAACTTTTTCAACGCGGCCGAGGCATAAAACATATACCCGAGTGCATCGGCAAAGCGACCGGATAATTTTTCTTTTCGTTTGAAGGCGCCGCCTAGAATCATCAGTACAAGGTCGGCGGTTACTGCAAAGGCAGAACTCATCTGGTTGAGTCGTTTATAGTAGCTACCAATTCGACCGGGATATGGTGACGGCGCTAAATGGCTCGCACTAATACCATAGATAAATGACCGGCAAAGGTTAGTTAAAAAATAACCCGCATGGCCGCTTAATGCTTTATCAAAAGATTTAAGACTGCTTGCAGGATCATTGTCGTTCGCCGCTTCCATTTCCTTCATCAAGAACGGATGACAGCGGATCGCTCCCTGGCCGAAAATGATCATTGTTCGGGTAAGAATATTGGCGCCTTCGACGGTAATGCCAACCGGTACGGTCTGATAGGCACGACCGATATAGTTCGACGGCCCCATGCATATCCCTCTGCCACCATGAATATCCATAGAGTCATTGATTACCTGACGCATGAACTCGGTATTGTAGTATTTCAGGATGGCGGTTATTACCGACGGTTTTTCGCCCAGCTCGAGTCCTGACAAGGTCAATAAACGACCGGCATCCATCATATAAGTCAGGCCGCCGATTCTTGCTAACGCTTCTTCAACGCCTTCAAATTTTCCAATTGAAGTATTAAATTGCTTTCGAATTCGCGCATAAGCACCGGTCGTACGGGCACAGGCCTGACCTGCGGCAACACCAACGGCGGGTAGCGAAATCCCCCGTCCAGTTGCCAGGGACTCAACCAGCATGCTCCAGCCTTTGCCGATGTTATCCTGGCCGCCGATGATGTAGTCCATCGGTATAAAGACATCTTTGCCCTGGTTGGGTCCATTTTGAAACGCGGCATTGAGCGGGAAATGGCGGCGACCGATGGTAACCCCGTCGGTATCGGTTGGAATAAGCGCACAGGTAATGCCGAGCTCTTTCGTTTCACCAATTAAGCCATCGGGATCGAATACTTTAAATGCCAGGCCCAGTACGGTTGCTACCGGGCCGAGGGTGATATATCGCTTATCCCAGTTCAGCCGTAACCCTAATACCTGCTGCCCTGAATGCTCACCCATACAGACTATCCCGGTATCGGGAATAGCACCGGCATCGGAACCCGCACTGGGTCCGGTTAAGGCGAAGCAGGGAATATCCGTACCTTCGGCTAGTCGTGGCAGATAGTGGTTTTTCTGTGCTTCGGTACCATAGTGCAATAACAATTCGGCCGGCCCTAAGGAGTTAGGGACCATCACCGTCACCCCGAGCGAATTACTGCGCGCGGACAGCTTGATGACGATGCAGGAATGGGCATAATCGGAAAACTCCAGACCACCATATTGCTTTGGAATAATCATTCCAAAAAACCGATGCTTTTTCAGAAACGCCCACATCTCAGGGGGTAAATCCATACGCCGATGGGTAATGTCCCAATCATCAACAACCGCGCAGAGCTCTTCTACCGGACCATCAATAAATTCCTGCTCTTCTTGGGTGAGCGTCGGCATCGGGTAGTTTTTTAACTTATCCCAATCGGGTGAACCCCGAAACAACTCCGACTCCCACCAGACAGTACCCGCTTCGATAGCATCTCGTTCGGTTTCGGACATCGGCGGTAAAATTGCTTTAACGCGCTTGAGTAAAGGTTCGGACAGAAACTGCATGCGTATCCGGGGAATGGCAAAAAGCAGTGTGGGTACCAGAAAAACGGTCCAGACGATCAGTCCCCAGAAGAAACTAAAGCCACCGTTCAGCGTGAAGATCAATAAAATTAGGGTTGTCGAGAATGCGATGATACGAAGAGTTGTTAACTGGCGGGCGACCAAATACGCCAGCAGCAACAGCGCGCCTAGAAAAAATATAATATTCATCTTGCTTGTCCTTAGTCGCAGGTCATTAAAAAGTAAAGGCAGACATTATAATATATTGGCCCGATCATCAATAACTAGTTTCATTTTGAAACTTTTTACGGTTGGA
>JBLHOA010000003.1:0-47337 GCA_047622345.1 Gammaproteobacteria bacterium
GAGCCCAGAGTAACGGTCGCCAGAGCAATGTTGGTCTGATAGAAATCCCCATCGTCGCGCATACGATCGAGCTGACGCTGAAAGTCATCGATATCCGATTGTTCGATATAGCCTTCGTTATCGGCAAACTGGCGTTGCATATCGATCAGATGGGCTTCCTGTAAAGCCAGATCTTCGCGGTAGCGGTCGTAGTCATGGCGTGCCTGCGATAAATCGTCTTCGGCTGTTCGCAATGCATCGATGGATTGCGCGACCTGCACGTATTCGTTTTTAGCCGTCAAATTCAAATCCATGCTGCCGTCGCGGTTCAGCGTTTCGCTGCTTTGCACATGCAGACCGTCCAAAATGGCGACGTCGCCGCTGGCTTCGAGGGTTATCGCATCGGTTGCGATCAAGTCGCTACCACGTATCAATATATCGCCGGTACCGGGTTCGCTCTGGGTGGCCGTCATGCTGATGTTGCCGGCCTGAATCAGTGATACAACTGCGTTGCTCTGTGTATGGGTTTCGGTTGCGTGCGCATAGTCGGCGCTGAGTAGCGATAGTGAAAGCTGGCCGTCTTCGGTCTTGACCAGGTTACCAATGTCGGCCAGGTTTGCGGCTATGTCGCCGAGCCCTACGCTGATTCGCGTGTGTTTTTCGTATTGCGTTTCTTCGTTGACGGCATGGCTAATGATAATGTTGTCGGCGGCTAAATTGAAGGAGTCGGATGCGCTGGCATCGACCCCGATAAGTTCCATGTCGTCAGCGGCCGCCATTATAATCTCGCCAGCATGAATCTGACTGTTAACCGCCACTTGGCTTATGCGCCCCTCAAGATCCTCCGCTTCTTCGAACAACGAACCGCCACTAAACCAGCCCGACTTACGTCGATAGCTTTCGTCGAGGCTGTCTTTTGCCCCGGAGACGATACGAATGTTTCCGGCGCTAGCTAGGTCGATTGTATTGTCGGCGACCAGAGTCGACCCGGTAATTTTAATGTCACCCTGGTCGGTGACCAAATAAATAGAGGCCGCAGCTAGTTGGCTGCCCTGGTTGTAGGCGCGAAAGCTCCTGTTTTCCTCGACTGAACTACTGAAGGTGCTTTTGTTGCTCGACTTACTGGCCTGGAATCGAGATTCCTGTACGGTATTTATTTCGATATCCCCAGCTTCGATGCGCAACTCATTACTGGCACTTAGCTGGGCGGCAGTGAGCTCGGTTTTGCCATTACTGAGAATGACAATATCGTCACCGACTATGGTGGATACCAGATGCCGGTTTGCATCGACCTGGTGAAAGTTTTTGTGATCGCCCGCATACAGGCTTTCTGCAATTTCGGTTGTGGTAATAGTTACCGAATCGGCTTCCAGGTTAATCTGGCTGCCATGTAGATCGGAACCTTCGATGCGGATTTCATCGGCCGCCTGCAGGCTGAGTTGATTGCTGGCGCTGATTCGTCCTGCCTCGCCTGTAAGTGTTGTTGAATAGTCAAACCGGGTAGAAGATAACTGGTACTCGGTACTGTCGCGGCGGTTGATGATGCTGCCATCGATTGAATGCAGACTTACATTGTTGCCACGAATAACGCCCGATATATTGCCGATGTCATCTGTGGCGGTGAGTGCAATATCGCCATTGGCTACAATGCCGCCGCCATCGTTGAAAATACCTTTATCGGCATCGATAAACAGGTCGTCAGCAGCTTCCAGCAACCCCGAATTGTCAAGGCTGGCTATTTGCTGGTTAATCGACTCACCAGCGATTATTTTGCCACCCTGAATAGTGCTGTCACGACTGCTGGCCAGATATACGCGGGGGACAAGCAGACTTTCCCCCGCAATGATGACCGGTTCGAGCCAGACTATGTCCCCGGTTAAGCGGTTTATCTGTTCTTTGGTAAGTGCGACGCCGGGCGTAAGTTCGAGATCCGCCTGTGCCAGCAAAGCGTTATCCATCAAAAATTGAAATTGCTGAGTGTCGTTTTTAATTTTGGCGCTTAGATAGCGACGACCGGTTTGTGCAAACACAGTTTCGCGAATCAAATTGCTTTCGTAAAAGCCGTCGCCGAGCCGCCGTAGGGTTTCGTTAGCAGAAAAATCGAGGCGCTCGAGCAGGTAGCTACTATTGACCAGGTTTTCAAAATTAGTGAATTGAGGATTGGTTTCGATCAGGTAGTTGCTGGTCGGGTTTTGCGATAGCACAAACAGGCCGAAATTATTATCCGGAATTTGAATTTCTGTTTGGGTAGACGCCCTGGGATCAATCGAATTCGATAACTGATAGCTATCGCCGGTGCGCACACCGTTATTCGCCACATTGCCCCCGATAGTGCCGATGATACTTCCACCGGCCTGGGTCACCGTATTCGCACTAACTTTCTGCGTGCTGCTAACCGTGAAGTAGCCACTGTATCCTTCCGATGAATATTTATCCTTGTCTTTGCCCCAACTAGTTTTTTCGGAATGCTGGGCCGAGGTCCTGTATCTGTAGTTAGTTACTGAAACTGTTTCAGACTCGGCCAGATTCCGGTAGTCATTGGCGACATCGAAAATAATATTGCCGACCGCGGCGACCACTGAATTGCGATTATCAAAATTATCGACATGTAAAAATAATTCGCCGCCACTGTCGAGGTAGGCTGGACGGGTGACCGAGTAATCTTCTATGCGCGTCTCGATGGCAATGAAATCTGCGGCCAGAATATTGATATTGCCAATGCTATCGGAATTTGCATCGTAGAGATCGGGTGCCTGCAGCTTGAGTCGTCGCTGCACTTCGACTACCCAGTCAAGGCGAGCTTTTTTTATTTCTGTGAAAAAGCCCGTACTGTAGGCAAGATTGATAGTCTGGGCGTCGGCAACACTGGTGATTTCCTCGCTATTACCGAGGTCGAAGTAAAAGGTTTCGAAGTCGATATTGGCCTCGCCGATATTATCGAAGCGAGTGGCATAGACGCTGATGTCACCCTGCAGGGTCTGGATCAGGCCGAGATCGTTGATGATGTGGTCAGTTTTACTAAGGTCGGCATCACCGGCCAGGGTGAGGTTGTTCGCAGCAAGTATGCTGGCATCGGGCGCGTTGGTCAGGGTATCGCGTACCCACAGTGCCATGTCCCCACTTGAAAATAGCGTAGTTTGATTGTCCAGAATTTCACCGGCTATGGTGAGTTCATCGCCCGCATTGATGAGCCCCTGGTTTATCAGGCTACCGTTGACTTCAATTTGGAGATCCGATCCGGAAGACAAGCTGTCCAGGTTAGTCAAACTATCGCTTGTTATGCTGAGGCTGTTATTGGCGTTGATAAGTCCCTGATTGATAAGGCCGCCGCCAACTTCGATGTCTGTGTCCGATGCGGAATACAGGGTTTCCTGGTTGGTCAAACTAGCGCTCTTTATAGACAGGCGATTGCCGGCATGGAAAAGACCCCGGTTGTTCAAGCCTTCGGAATTGACGTCGATCGACCGGGTGGCGGTAATGTCGCCGCGGTTTTCGACGGTTGTAGCTTCAATTTCCAACTGACCGTGATTATTCAAATCGGAATCGGCGTCGACACCCGCGAGAATAGTGCCCTGATTGTCGAAGCTTGCGGCGCTGATCGCTATCGATTCGCTGGCCGCGATCAGGCCCGCTTCGACAGTGATTGATTCCGTTGCTGCTAGGGCAACTGTGGTTTCGCCGAAGACCGTATCACTGGATACAATCGATTGATTCGAACGAACCGCGATATCACCCGCAGCCTTGAGTCGCTGTAATTGAATTCGACCGTCGGCCGATATTTCAATTGCCCCGGTAGCGGCGATAACTTCGGGGGGCAGGTTCATACCAAGCCCCTGCGCGGTACCCACCAGGGTTATTTTATTGGCATAAATGCCACCAAGCGCGGTTGAGTCGAGTAACACCCGATTGGACGATGCAGGATTGATGCGTGAAGCCTTCCTGCCTGGGTAGTCTATTGCATTGTTCCCCAGGACAACATCGAGATCACGTGCGTGCACTGCTGCGTTCAGTTTCAGGTAATGACTATAGATCGATGTTGCATCCTGCGCGCTACTGTCCAGACCATCGTCTTCGACACTGATTTCGCCCCGGGTGACATTGAACCCTTCCAATAATCCCGCGCCATTGATCAACGGAATTCCGGTGGTCAGGGTGACTCGTGGGGCGTTGATAAATCCCGCGCCGTTAACCGAAATTCCATTCGGGTTGGCGATGACAATATCAGCCGCATGGCCGCCAACTTCGGTGTAGCCGTTTAGCCGGCTGCGGTTGGTGCTGGTAACTTCGTTCAGAATAACGCGGGCGGGCAGTGCTAACTGACTGTTACCAAGAATTTGACCGCCAAGCTGGGTGCTGGCTGTAGTCGAATTGGCGTTATTGAGGATCAACCCGGAAGCGCCGACATTGAACTGCTGGAATCGATTATGCGATAGCCCGCTGTTATTCGGACCGGCAATGTTAACAATGGGGACCCCGTTGGGGGCCTGATCAATAGTGGTGGGGGTACTGCCATCGGTAACGAGCTCGGCCGCGTTGAGACTGCTGACAGTCAAAATCACGCCGAAAAATACGATCAATCCTTTGAAAGTGGTCATAGAAAATCCATTTACTTAAACCAGGCTATCGGCGACCGTACCACAATCTAGCGGCGATTTGAACTCGAATAGACCGCGACTATCTTCTCTTAAATACCCGGGCTAGCCCCCGGGTTTGCTTTGCTTATCCGTTCACTGTCAAACGGAAAAGTTAAGAAATAACGTGAATAAAGTTATTAATGGCCTTGAATTGAGTGGTGATGAACCGCACTGTGACGAAAGTGTGTGTTCCAATGGATCTTACTAACGTTGCAGTGATGTTAACCATAGTCACTGAAGCGGGAACAGCCTCTGGCATATACCACTACCGGAAAAGCCGATAAACTGATTGCAACGAAACCCATGGAAGCAGACAAATGAACTCAACCGCAATATCCGATGACATCATCGCCGCCGGTATGCCCTGGTCGGCAATTGTCGGCAAAGGCCAATACCTGACGATTATCGATCTTGAAGGCCAGCAGGGGGTCGACTTTCTCTGCTACAACGCCAAACGACCCGAAGAGCGCTACCACGCGCCCAACACCTTGAAAGCCTCGCGAGACCTGCGGCTGAGCAAAGGGCATAAGCTCTATTCCGACGAAGCACGGGTGATTTTCACCCTGGTCGAAGACAGCTGCGCAGGCCACGACACCATCGGCGGTTGTTGCAGCGCGCCGAGCAATGAAATGCTCTATGCGGTCGCCGACTGCCCGGGCTGCCGCGAAAACTTTCTTGCGGCGCTGGCTGAACATGGCCTCGGGCGCAAAGACATAGTGCCGAATATTAATTTTTTCTGTAATGTCCCTGTCGACGAAAATCGCAAGCTGGCACCGACGGTTTTCCTGCCCGGCTATTCGAAACCGGGGGACCATGTCAGCCTGCGCGCCGAAATGGACGCACTGGCGGTGATCTCCAACTGCCCGCAAATGAATAACCCCTGCAATAGCGGCCAACCGACGGCGATACGGGTGATTGTTAGCAAAAATATTCCGGTGCTCTAAGTTACTAGATGCGATCCTTCCTGTTACTGTTGACCCTGCCATTTACAGTGCTGGCATCACCCGATGTTTTGCCTGAGGGTTGGCGGCTCCCCAGTAGATCGTAAATAGATTCAGTACAAATGGGCACTGGTCCCCCGCGGAATTTCTACGCGTTGGCGCTGACTTTAATGCAGATGGCGTATTGGATTATGCGCAACTGATTCAGGGCGACGTTTTCGATAGCGAGGGTTTCGCAGTTTTCCTTTCAACGGATGCAGGACATGTCTGGGAAATCATTGATTAATTCAAATATAAGAAACCGCCTACGGAGCCCAGGCTTTTAATGGGAATATCGTCACAGGTTTAGTTAGTAGTGAATTTAGCACCGCACCTATACCAACAAAACTAGCCACCCATGGCATTAGTCCGGCGTCTGAAAAGAAAAACCATGGCACGCCAATAAATATGGGTGGTGAAGCTAACTCAACCATTCGATGCCATTTGAACGGATTTTTTTTAAACACACCGAGTGCGTAATCAGTAACAATGTTTAGGCTCATGCCAATAATAAATAATGCAATAACATACTGTGTTGCCGCCGGGTAATTGCTAAACCCCAACAACCAGGGCGAGGCGAGCAGGAATAGCAAGGCAATAAAATCTGCAGCGGCATGTAAATTTAGAGAAATCGGTGAATAATTTCTCATTAGTTACTCTAGTTACTCCCCATGTTCTTATGTTTTAAACGACCTAATATGCTCATAGCGGTTCAAGTTTGTAACGTGACCTACAATTTTGGCTGCTGTAATAAGGTGACCCCAAAAGTCTGGCCCGGGATCTGGGTTATCTTCAACAACGCTATCTAGTTCTTCCATGGCCAATAGGTACTCCTTAAAAGAGAAATAGTGGTCTGGCATCACCGGCACTTCCTATTAGGTTTTTCCCCACAGCGGCATTAAAATAAGCGCCCTGCTGGAGAACTCCATGTTAAATATAATTCGATCGCTGTTGCTCGGCGTGGTTGCGCTTGGCCTGTTCGCGGGCTGCGTCACTATTCCTGATGACTTCAAAGAACCGGGGGTGTCGATTGTGTCGATTACGCCTAAAAAGTCGCACGGGGTGTTGCCGCAGTTCGACATTGTGCTGCGCGTGACCAATCCGAACCGCGTCGAGCTCGACATCAAGGGCCTGACCTATACCGTGCACCTGAATGGCAGTCAGCTGGTCGATGGCGTCGCCAATGACTTGCCTATTATTCCGGCTTACGGCGAGGCCGAGGTCAGCCTTAGTGCGCGCGCGGATCTGTTCGGCGGTCTAAGCCTGCTTACCGGGATGCTTGCCGACCCGAACGAGCCGATCGGCTACGAATTTAATGCGGCCATCGACGTCGGTACCTTCTACCCGACCATTAATTTCAACAAGCGTGGCAGTCTGAGCCCGCTTTGACCCTGCGATACGGAGGGTGGGGTTCGGCGCGCACGCGAGATTCGCTAGGTTCGCTAGATCAAGGGGGGCGGTGTCAGCAGAGTGAATATCGCTAAAAAGTGTGCAGCCGGTCACTGTGTGGGTAAAAAAGTACAACAAAATCAGTCATTTTTACAACAAACTGTGATCGGGGGCATGCTTTAAAAATAGACTGCCTGTTAGTTTCTACTCAGGTTATTGAATAATGCCCGATGAGGTCAATCCCCAGGATTACGTTTTCTCAATTATTCATTCGAAAGGTCAAAATGGCAGTTTGTTTTAGGTTACCATTGGCCTCCGCAAAAACGTCAGAATTATAAGAAAATCAAAATATAAATAATGCAAGAGTCAGGTAGTTTGACAATTTCGACAATGGGATCCATGGAGCTGGTTCGCTTGTCCAGCCCTCCCCAGTTAATTAGCAAATTACTGGACATCTGCCACGACCCTGACAGTTCGCTCGCCGAGCTAAGCAGTTTGATCCGCACTGATTCTGCGCTGTGCAGCAAAATTTTCATCGCCATCAATTCCTCCGCCTTCGCGATCAAACAACCGGTCAGCGGCCTGGAGCAGGCAATTACCCTGCTCGGTCACAAGCTGGTGAAAACCATGGTGCTCACCTCGGCCATCCAGCAACTGTTCGCCGGGGTGGTGAATACGCGCAAGGAATTCGTTTGCAACGCCTGGCTTAGGTCATTGTATTGCGCGACCTTTGCACAGGATATCGCCCATGCGATGGGCTATGACAACTCCGACGATGCCTATCAGGCCGGGTTGTTGCTCGACTTCGGGCAACTGGTCTTCGACGCCAAATTCCACGAGCAGTATGCCGAGGTGACCGAGTGTGAAAGCGAAGATGAAATGATAGAAAAGGAAATCGCGCTGTTCGCTGGTAGCCATGCCGAGCTCGGCGCCGATATCGTCGAACAGTGGCCGAGCCTGAAGCCGGCGATTGCCGATGCGATCCGCTTTCATCACGAAAGCGAAGACGCCTTGCAGGGTTGCGACCAGCTCTGCTGGATAGTTGCCGAAGCCAGTCAACTGGCCGAACATTGGGCCCGTACCGGCAAAGCCGACAGCAAGTGGCGCTCGCAGTTGATCGGCGAAGAAGACCTCAAGCACGTTTATTTTCATACCCAGGACAAGATTTCCCAGATCGCAACCAGCATTGGCATAGGCCTGTCGAAGTTGAAGTGCCTGACGCGCGCCCGTTTCACCCAGGACCTGGAAAAAGACACCCTCAAGCTTGCGCGCAAGATCAGAGACGCATCGTTGGTCAATGTTATCGGTGGCAATGCTCAACTGGCAGGCATCGAGCAGGAGCCAGCGGCCTTATTGCTGAAGATCTCCCGCGAAATGCAGCTGCTGTTTGCCATTTCCGATGTGGCTTTGTTGTTCCCGGAGCCCGCTGATCATGGCGGGGATAGCGATGGCGGCGAGCATTTAATGCTCTACCAAACCAGCCGTCCCGAACCGGTGGGCAAATTTGCGCTGACCAATGCCGAGAGCAAATTTGTCACCAGCTTTAGCGAGCGCCGCAGCTTGTGGATCGAGGCCGAAGCAGGGGCCGCCAACATTCTGCCGCTGGCCGACCGTCAGCTGGTGCGTCGCCTGAAGCATGACATTGCCTATTGTCTGCCACTGGTCTGTGCCGGGCAGGTCATTGCCTGCGCCGTCATCGGTTCGAATAAAACGCAGAAATCGCAGCTGGAAAACTTGTCCAAATTCATTGCCGGCTATCTGGAGACGATTGCCAGTGCCTGGCTGCAAAGCAAGCGCAGCCTGCATCAGCAGAACCTTGAGGCCGCATTGGTGCAGGAGCAAAAAGAAAAGGACTTCGCCAAGCTGGTTCACGAAATCAGTAATCCGTTGAGCGTTATCGGTAATTATATCGACATTCTCAATACCAGCTCAACAGAGAACGGTGACCGCAATAGCGAGGAAATCGACATCCTCAAAGAGGAGCTGGAACGGATCGGCAATATCGTGCTGAATTTCAAAGATACCCAGCATAGTGATACGAAATCGCTGCGCTTGAACGAAGAATTGAAGGCTTGTATACCGCTTTATGTGAAATCCATTAGCAATAGTAAGGCAGTTGAAATAAAATGGCGCCTTGACGAGTCAGATCCCGACATTAAAATAGCCCGGGATGCACTGCGTCAAATAGTATTGAACCTGGTCAAGAATGCAGTTGAGGCCCAAAAGAGTGATGTCGAAATTACGGTTTCCAGTCATCATTTTGTCAACATCAACGGGGCGATATATGCGCAATTTACTATCGCCGACCGTGGTAAGGGTGTTGATTCGATTACTCGGCAGCAACTCTTTTCACCGCTTAGCAGTGCAAAAGAGGGGTCCGGTCGTGGTATCGGGCTTTCAGTGGTAACTGAAATTCTGAAAAACGTTGACGGGCAGATCAAATACGTGGGAAACGAAGAGGGGGGGGCTTCATTTGAAGTGCTTATCCCTTATGCGATTTAACTTAAATGATTAAATAGAAACCATGGATACTACGCTGATAAGTTTCGAAGAGAATGAACCCGAAATCGATCGCCCGACGTCGTTTCTGGTTGTCGACGATGACCTTCGCGCGCGTGAAAGCCTGGTTCGTCTGCTCAAGCGCAAATGGTCGGACATCACCCAGGCCGAAGATGGCGAAGAAGCCATCGCATTGATTCAAAAGCAGTTTTTCAATCTCATCATCCTTGACCTCAATATGCCGAAAAAATCCGGTGATCAGGTATTGGCGTTCATCAAGCAGAAAAATATCCAGACCCCTGTCATCGTGCTCAGCGGTGAAACGTCGATTAACAAGGTAACCGAAGCGATAAAACTCGGCGCCTACGACATTTTCCGCAAACCCTATAGCTTCGACCAGCTTGAGCACAGCATTCTCAATGGCCTCGATAAAGTCAGAATCGAGGAAGAAAAGGCGCAAATCCAGCTGCGCTTACAGCACTCGGAAGAGTTGCACCGCTATATGGTCGACAATTCCCCCGACCTGATTTACATCCTTAATATGGAAGGTGAATTCAGTTTTGTGAATGAAAGCGTCACCAAATTGCTGGGCTACTCAAAAACCGACTTGATCGGGCGCCACTACAGCGACTTTATTGCCGATGAAGATCGCCTCAAGGCTGAGTACATATTTAATGAACGTCGCCGCGCCAGCCGTACCAATGGTCCTATCGAACTGGGCTTGAAGTGCAGTTCCGGTGACCCGGACAAACCCTTCGAGGTGTCGACCCGCCCAATCGAGCTGAACTCAATGGGTATCTACCTGGTCAATGGCAAGAGCAATGAGCAGAAAAGTACTTATCAGGGTACCTACGGTGTTGCCCGTGATATTTCATCGCGCAAGAAAGCGGAAAAACTGGTTACCTATCACGCCTACCACGACATGCTGACTAAGTTGCCGAATCGCGCGATGCTGCACGACCGTCTCGACCTGGCCATCCGTCAGGCTGAACGCAGCAAGGAAACCCTGGTCGTCATGTTTCTCGACCTGGACCGCTTCAAGTTGATCAATGACAGTTTCGGCCATGTGGTCGGCGACCAGTTACTGGTCGAAGTGGCCGAGCGGTTGAAGACTGAAATCAGAACCGGCGATACTTTGGCGCGACTGGGCGGCGATGAGTTTCTGTTGCTGCTGCCGCAACCAACGTCGAAAAGCCAGGCCGAAAAAGTGGCGCAAAAGCTGATCCTTAGCCTGCAACAGCCCTTCTTTTTGCAGGGCAAGGAAGTCTATATCAACGTCAGTATCGGTATATCGATTTTTCCCGAAGACTCGAACGACATCGATACCTTGATCAACAATGCCGACATGGCGATGTACGAGGTCAAGGCGACCGGCAAAAACGGCTATGCCTTTTACAACGATAAGCTCGAGCACGCGGCGGCGGAAAAGATTTCGATTGAAAGTGGCCTGCGAAATGCACTGAAAAACAATGAGCTGGAAGTTCGTTATCAACCGCAAATCAATATCAAAACCCGACAGATAGTTGGCGTCGAGGCCCTGTTGCGCTGGAACCACCCAACCCTCGGCTTGCGTACGCCGAGCTACTTTCTCGAGCAGGCCGAAGAGTCGCGCATGATTTCACAAATCAGCGAATGGGTGTTGAACCGCATGGCCGATGACCTGTTCAGCGATGAAGCTTTTCTGGCGAGTGATATCAAAGTCAGCGTTAATCTCTCGGCGACCGATATCCACCAGAAAGAATTCCCCGAAAACCTGGTTAACTTTACCCAAAATCGAAACATTGATCCGAGTCGTCTCGAAATCGAAATTACCGAAAACATGTTCATGAACGACATTCAAACCTGCACGCAAAAACTGCGCGTGCTGGCGAATAAGGGTATTACCATCGCTATCGATGATTTCGGCACCGGTTACTCGTCGCTGAACTATCTGCGTGAATTGCCCGTGCACACGGTCAAGGTCGACTATTCCTTCGTCGCTGAAATCGAGCATTCGAAAAAGGGCGCCGCGCTGGTGGCCGCCATCGTCGGCATGGCGCACGGGCTGGGTATCGATATCGTTGCCGAAGGGGTGGAAAACGTCCATCAGTCGGATTACCTCGAAGAGCTGGGTTGCCACATAATGCAGGGCTATTTATTCTTCCGCCCGATTACGGTTGATGAGTTTCTCGCCGCGGTGGTTGCGCAATCGGCTCCGTCGGGTAAATCAATCGGCGCCTGATCAACATTCTGGTCATCACCCCCGTCCGGCAAAAACATGTGGCAAGGCCCGAACATCGCCCGATAGTAGGGTACGACGCCTCACACAGCGGCATCATTTGCGGGTTCATTGCTTGCGCAAAAACGGTATCCCCCTGCGACCTGAAGAATCAGAATTCTGGCAACCTTAAACAACTGTTACGCGCAATGACAATTGCCGGCGACGCTACGCACAGGTCAAAGATAAGGCATTTAAGTTCTAGTCGACCTGGCTGACCGATCCAGTCGCTGCGACAAAGGCTGACATACAGAAGGCTTTCACTCCGAAACGGCGATGCCAAAACTCAATCATTCTGGAAGTATTCAACGCATAAGCATAAGATCAGCAAACTCTAATTAATAAGGGGCGATGTCATGCAGAACTTAAGTCAGCAAAGATGCGAGGCTTGTCGCGCCGATGCGCCGCAAATCAGCGAGCAGGACCTGAAGGCGCTGATGCCGAAAATTCCCGACTGGGAGGTCATAGTCGTCGACGGGGTCATGCAGTTAAGACGCGAGTTTTCATTTAACAATTTTGCCCGGGCGATGGCATTTAGCTACCGGGTTGGTGAATTGGCGGAATCGGCAGGGCATCACCCGTCGATTCTGACCGAGTGGGGTAAAGTGACAATTACCTGGTGGAGCCACAAAATTAAAGGCTTGCACAAAAATGACCTGATTATGGCCGCCCGCACCGACGAAACTATGGGTTAGGAGTTGTCATAACTGTGTTTTATCGGTGGACAATTTTTAATACTCCACTGGTAACGCCCTGTGTGCGCTGGTTGGCAGTCATAAGTTTGCGACTGCTGGGATGGAGGATTAAAGGCCGTCCACCCGAGCTGGACAAGTTTGTCGTTGTTGCCTACCCGCATACTAGCAATTGGGATTTTCCGTTTACCATCGCGCTATTCTTCGAATTCAACTTGCAGATTTACTGGATGGGTAAATCGAATTTGTTTGTTGGACCGATTGGACCCTTAATGAGGTGGCTGGGAGGCATTCCGATTAAGCTCGACCGGCCCGAGGGTGTGGTCGATCAGATGACGCAAGCCTTTATCAGTACTAAACGCCTGGTTGTGGTGATTTCTCCCGAATCGAACCGACAGCGGGTGAAGCGCTGGCGTACCGGTTTCTACCACATTGCGCTGGCGTCGAAGATACCCGTGGTACTCGACTTTCCCAAAAAGGAGGCGGGCTATCTGGGTCACCTTGAGCCCAGCGGCGATCTAAAAGCAGATTTGAAGCTGATCAAGGCGAAATATACCGGGATACGCGGGTTGTACCCAGATCAATCGGAATTAATAAACCCCTGAAATTCAATTTAGACGCCTTGTTACACTTTTTCCGATTAAAAATAGAATATTTCGATGCAGGTTTACCTACTGGTTCATTAACCCGGGCCAATAACCATCCGCCAGTTCGATATTGCCGACAATGTCCTTTTGCCAGGTTGTTCTAATCGACTTCGAATAATTGAGATACAGTTTCCCTTCTTTAACTGTCCAGGCTTCGGGGCCGGTTGGCGCCAGTGCATTTTTGCTAGCCGCATAGGCGCAAAAACCACCGTATTGGGGGGCATATTTTTCCGGGTCAGCGGCAAACAGGCTGCGGTTTTCGGCGCTGGCGAAAAGCCAAAGGGCATTGTTCCAGCGGTAGCTGTGGCTTGCATCCCCTTTGCTTGCCCGTTGCTTAGCTTGATAACTGACCGGGTCGTAACCGTTGATTGCGATGCCATCTTGTTGATAAAGCGTTTCTGCCGCGCTAAGCGACTGGCTCAACAACAGGATAATGAAAAGATAAAAGCGCGATGAACGTAGCATCATAGTTTCCGGAAAATGTATTGGTAAATGGATGGGTGATAAAGATTTAGACCCGCTTTGGCGGCATAGTTCCCCGATCAAAATAAACCGCTTTAAACATCGTGTATCGCCGGCGAAAAATGGTAACCTTTGCGCTGATTATAAAAATCACCGCATTCTTCGACGGTGAAAAACCCGGGAGTCCAAATGTCTTATAGTGCAGAGAATGTAGCCGAGCTGGATGTACTAATGCTATTCAGCAGTCCAACCGGCCTGGAAGGGATCAAAATTCATAAAAATGCCGAAGCACGGGTTGTTTCTGCGGCGAAGCACCTGCACCGTAGTGGTTTTATCACGCAGACCGATGGCGGTTACCTGACCTCGATGGGAATAGAAGCCGCCGAGCATGCGCATGCGCTGTTTTCATTATTAACCACCGGCAGCGATGCTGACGCCTGAGTTAAACCGATTCGATGAAAGTTATTTTTTCACACGGCAAGGAAAGTGGTCCCTGGGGATTTAAAATCAAGCGCTTGTCGATGCTCGCACAGATGGAGCGGTGTCAGGTAGAAAGTGTCGATTATACCAGCGAATTAGACCCCGACGAACGGGTCAAGATGCTGCTCGAAGTGATCGCAAAAGAAGAGGGCGATTTTATTCTGGTCGGCTCCAGTATGGGTGGTTACGTGTCACTAGTCGCCTCCGAACTGGTCGATGCGCGGGCTCTTTTTTTAATCGCTCCCGCCCTGGCAATGCCGGGGTTTGCTAAGCAACAATATCACTCGCGCTGCGCGCATATAGAAGTGGTCCACGGTTGGTCGGACGACATTATTCCGGTCGAAAACTCGATTGCCTTTGCGCAGCAGGCCGACTGCGGTTTACATATCATTAGTGGCGACCATCCTTTAAATGACTCGATCGTAACCATCGAGCAACTGTTTACTCAATTTCTAAACACGGTGTTTAACCCGCAGTAAAAACTGGCGATAAATCTAACCGGGAAAAGCAAATGAACGTAAATCGCAGAAAAGTTTATTTGAGTCTGTTTATCGGGTTGGCGATTTTGCTGTCCAGCACATCGTTGCTGGATGATTACGCCGACCGCTATACCTCCGAATCGATTAAGCATGCTGCGATCACCTATGCCACCGCCCGTGGCATAAATGCCCTCGTTTCGATGATGCAGTCGAGTAATGTGTCGGCGGGAATCGGCATCGTTTCGGGCTCGATGACCATCGGTGAATTGCTCGACCCTATCAACGATTTAATCGAACGTTTTTCGGGGATGATGACCCTTGCCCTGGCGTCATTAGCCGGGCAGAAAGTGTTGCTGCTGATCGCCTCTAACCGTTTGTTTCTTTACCTGCTGGCGTTTTTCGGACTGGTTTCCCTGCTGTTGATCTGGTACGGCCAGGCCATTCAGGTCAATGTTGTATTCCGCTGTTTTCTGGTGCTGGTGTTTATTCGGTTTTCGCTGGGTTTGGCGGTGGCGATGAATTCGGGCGTCGATTTGTTATTTCTGCAGCAGGAGATTGAAAAAAATGATCAGGAAATAGCGGCATTTCAGGAAAACCTGCTGGGGATCGATGCCGAAGCGAAACTGGATGCGGATTCGATGCAGGAATTCAGCCTGGCGTTCTGGCGCAAGCTGGATATGGCCGAATTGAATGCGAAGATTGGCCGCAGCATTGAAAACTTTATCAACCTGGTGGCAATCTACTTTCTGAAAACGGCGATCTTTCCGCTATTTTTCTTTTACCTGATGTTGTACGGCATTCGCCAGCTTTGGCGGCTGAATTTTAATTTCGAACGGCAGCTCGACAACGCGACAGCGTCTGGCTAGGCTGATCCTCTATTTCAATTTATCACGCAGATAGTCCGACACCCAGCTGCCCAGGCGCGGTTGCGCCAGGTAGCCGTAAGATTTATGCGGGTTACGTTTTTCACTCTTTCTGTTGCCCTTATGGCTAACCACCTCGAAGGGGTTATGTAAATCGACATAATCGATGCAGCGGTGTTTAATGCTTTTCGGGAAAATTTTAGCCTCGCGCATCGGCGCATAAAAAATTTCATTGAAATTCTTTTGATGCGAAACCACGTCACCCAGGCAGGCGTAGTTATGCCAGAAGTCTATATTGGTCGGATAGTTGCGACGGCTTAGCGGTTGGTGCTGTGAGGAGAACAGTAAATCGCGGATAGTCTCATCGCCTAGCGGAGAGCCCATGGTGATGAGCATCTTCACTCGCTTGTTGTTGTACTCTTTAAACCCTTCGACTTTGCGGTGGGAAAACCGCCAGAGGACGTCGTAGCTGACAAAAGTACCCATGCTGTGGGAAATAATAATCGGTTCACGCCCGTCATCCCAGGCATCACGAAGTGCATTTTCCAGCGGTTGTCGAATTTTGTCGGCAATAAACTGATCGCGGTCGTAGAGTGCGGTTTCACGCAAAAAATTACGCATCACATCATCTTTTACAGTCAGCGCGCCGGCCAGCATTTTGACGACGTCGAGACCGCGATCACGAAAAAAGCTGCTAAACCTTTCCCGCGTTCCGACGTGAAACTTACCCTTAATCGCACGACGTTCCGCAATCACTTTTCCAACCTGAATCGCTAGTTTTTTACAGTAACCGCTATCGTCGGGAATGTGATGCGGGATGGCGTCCGCCCAATAGGCGCTTTGTAAAACACTGGCATCGGCTTCGAGGCTTTTCGCTAGTTGCGGGTCGCTTACGCGGATGTTTTCGATCAGGGTGTCGCGCCATAACTGATGGCTTGTTTCTTCCGGCGGTTTCGATGCAAGCCCATGAATCATAATAATTTTTTTGTTTGATAAATCCAGATTCATGACGTTCTCCTTAGGTTTTATATTGGCTTATTAGTCGGTTGCTCTGCGCTGTGAATGGCTAGTTTGCTGTGTTGCAGGGTAGCACCGGGTTTTGTGATAGAAAATTGATAATTTGGTGAGTCTTGCGTGATAACGGGCTCGTATAGTTTGTTGGGTCGATTCTACCGCATTCAATTATCGTCAAACAACCCGGGTCAGTTTTGGCCGGCACCACCAATCAGTAGTGAGGATAAACTATGGTTTTCAAAATGAATAAAAAGATAACTGGGGCGATGGTCAGCAGTTTAATGCTGTTTTCGACATCGGCTTTTTCAAGTGGTAACAATGCTTACCACGTCACTATTACCAATTTGACCAATGCCTCGGTTTTCACCCCGATTCTGGTTGCGAGCCACCGTAAAGATATTTCCCTATTTGAACTTGGCGCCTCTGCAAGCCCTGGTTTGACCGCAATCGCCGAAGGTGGTGATACCTCGGTTATGGAAGCGGCACTGGCAGAAACCAATGGTGTTGTCGACGTGCAGAATTCGGGTGGCCCACTGCTTGCCGGAGCATCGGTTACGGTGATCGTAAGTGCTAACCATGGGGCAATGCGAGTCAGTGTTGCTTCGATGATCTTACCGACTAACGATGGTTTTATAGGGCTCGATAGTGCCAAAGCTTCGAAGAAGTCGGTTACCTACTATTCGCCAGGTTACGATGCAGGAACCGAAGCAAATGACGAGTGGTGTGCGAATATTCCCGGACCGCAGTGTCATGGTGCCGGAGCTTCACCAGGTGACAATCCAGGTGATGAAGGCTTTGTTCATATTCACCGTGGTATTCACGGAGTAGGCAGTGAAATTGTTGATCCTGCTGTTTACGACTGGAGAAACCCGGTTGCAAAAATTACCATTACTCGTGTTTCAGGTGACTAAAATTCGGATCACATTTTCGCCGTAAACGCTCTGGTTTGCGGCCTCTGGGGGTAAAGGGTCTGAACACCCTCTATTCGCCTTATTTTTTTCATTGCGGTAATATCGAATCTACTTACCAGTACTGCTAGCAGGAATTGTCGCCGATGGAGTGTGGCCCCGTAAAAGTCAATCCATTTGTTTTCGCTAAATCAGGTTTAGTACACTCGGCTGCATTCTATGTACGGCATTCTGGCCATCCCCTTCGGAGAGAGCTCCGTTAAACATTAAAAAAACCAGACCGTTAGGAGAGCGAATTAAATGAAAAAAATAGCCATTCAGAACTGGGATGAATTAGATGATAGATCACCGGCTTATGCATTGGTTGCCGACGTCGATCTGGTTATGGTGCGTTTTGATGATTCGGTAACGGTGCTTTACGGGCGCTGTGCGCACCGCGGGGCATTGATGTCCGACGGCCACGTGAGCGGTGATAATTTGATCTGTGGCTTACACGGCTGGGACTATCGACTCGATACCGGGGTTAGCGAATACGCAAACGATGAAACGCTGCCGAAGTTCACCGCCTGGCTTGAAGACAACCAGGTGTGTGTCGATGAAGACGAAATCAGGGCCTGGGCGGCGAAACATCCGCAGCCTTATCAACGTAAAAGTTACCAGGGGCTATATCAGGACCACACCGGCACTGTCGACGAACCCCACGTGAAGTTCATTCGCAAACTTGCCAACGAAGGCTTGACCAAAATGGGACACCACGGTCCCGCCGAGGCGATGGGCGTGCCACGCGACCAGCTGCCCAAATGGGACGATTTGCAATTTGTCGTCGGCCAGTTGCATAAGCTGCCATTGCTCGACGATGAACCGGTCGGAACCGAATTGGTTATCGGCGCTAACGCGCAGAAACCGTTGCAACTGGATATACCGATTTTTGTTTCAGACATGAGCTTCGGTGCCTTATCTGAAGAAGCCAAAATAGCGCTGTCCAAAGGCGCGGAACTCGCCGGTACCGGTATCTGCTCCGGGGAGGGCGGCATGCTACCCGAAGAGCAGGCCGCGAATAGTCGTTATTTCTACGAATTGGCATCAGCCCGATTCGGCTTTTCCTGGGACAAGGTGCAAAAAACCCAGGCCTTCCATTTCAAGGGTGGGCAGGGTGCAAAAACCGGAACCGGGGGCCATCTGCCCGGCAGTAAGGTGCAAGGCAAGATCGCCGAAGTACGTGGGCTCGAAGAAGGGCAGGCGGCGATTTCACCCGCCCGATTTCCCGAATGGACCAGTCTCGACCAGTACCGCGATTTTGCCGCCGAGGTACGCGAAA
The DNA here is from genome assembly GCA_047622345.1 of Gammaproteobacteria bacterium. Lineage (GTDB taxonomy): Bacteria > Pseudomonadota > Gammaproteobacteria. The sequence continues at coordinate 18,602 of JBLHOA010000003.1, forward strand.
AAACCGGGGGTATTCCGGTCGGTTTCAAACTGTCGGCGCAGCACATTGAAAAGGATATCGATGCCGCGCTCGAAGTTGGCGTCGATTACATCATCATGGATGGTCGCGGCGGCGGTACAGGAGCCGCGCCGTTAATTTTTCGCGATAATATTTCGGTACCGACAATCCCTGCTTTGGCGCGTGCGCGAAAACATCTGACTGCCTGCGATGCCGCAGGAGTAACCCTGATTGCCACCGGTGGGATGCGCACTCCCGCGGATTTTGCCAAAGCGCTGGCGCTCGGGGCGGATGGCATTGCCGTATCCAACGCCGCGATTCAGGCAATCGGCTGTGTCGGTATGCGCGCCTGCCACTCGAATAATTGCCCGGTGGGCATCGCCACTCAAAAGCCACATCTACGCGCACGGCTACCGGTGGATACTGCCGCCGCAAGGCTCGCACAGTTTTTCTCGGCGTCGGTTGAATTGATGACCGTGCTCGCGCGTGCCGCGGGGCATAGGCATTTAAGTGATTTTACGATGGATGACTTGACCACCTTCAATGCCGACATGGCCCGGTTAACGGGGGTCGCCTACGGCGGGGTGTCTGAGATCTAGGTTTACGAACCCACTCCAACTGAACCCGTCATAGCGGCCGTTCCGAAAGTACCCGTCATTGCGTCCCACAGCGGGCCGCGCAGGTCCGCAATCCATGCGCAGCACCTGACCGATCCTATCCTGTCAACGGGACAAGTTTGCCATTCACCTGGGTAATCGAAAACTGGTACAAAGTCGTCGAAGATGGTAAATAGGGGAATCGATTGTTTCATCAATGGCGGAGCCACTATGAAATTTTATAACGCCTGGTATTGCCCTTTCGCCCAGCGTGTGTGGATGGCGCTGGTGTACAAAGGGATTGATTTCGAGTACATCGAAGTCGACCCTTATCACCCGAGTGACTGGTGGATAAAAGTGTCGCGCGGTGCGGGGCTGGTGCCGGTGATTGTTCAGGGCAATAGCAATGGCAAGGGCGAAACCACCGTGGTCGAGTCCAATCGCATTCTTGAATATCTGGAAGATCTGAATCCCGAGGATAACCCGATTTTTGCGCTCGACCCCTTAAAGTGCGCCGAGCAGAAATACTGGATGGATCATATCGGCACTAAAATCACGCCCTCCCTCTATCAGTTTTTAAAGGCCGTCGAGCCCGGTGCGGGGCGGGACGAATCGCGCGATAAAATGATCGAAGGTTTGACTGCCTGGGTTTCTGCTATGGATGAGTCCGGGCCCTATTTTTCAGGTGCTAGCCTCAGTGCGGTCGATATCGCGATGATACCCTTCGCCTATCGCATTGACGTTCTGCTGGCGAAGTATCGTGATTTCAGTTTGGCGCAGGATGGCGACAACTGGCAACGCTACTACCGTTGGTACCGGCAAATGCTCGATCATCCGGCATTTGGCGAAACCGCATTCGAGCAGCCCGAATACCAGCAACGCTTAATCGAACACTATCTGCCCTACAGTTGCGGCGACGGCCAGACCGACGTTGCCCGGGTCAATTAAGCGTGCTGCAGAAAACGCCTAGCCAAGCTTACGAATGCGAAACTTGCGCCCCTTGATTTTGCCTTCGCTGAGAATGCGCAAAGCCTGTTTGGCTGCGGGTCGTTGTACGGCGACATAGGCATTCTTGTCGAAGATATCGATTTTCCCGATCTGTTTTCCATTCAATGAATCTCCGGCGGTCAACGCACCAAGTATGTCGCCCGGGCGTATCTTGTCCTTGCGTCCGCCATTGATCGCGATCGTCACCATCGGCGGGCTCAGGCTGAAGTTTTCACGCATTTTTAAAGAATTGATCGATGCATAGTCGGCGGGTTGACCTGCCGCCTCGGCAATAGCCTCGACGCGGAATTTTTCGTACTCGAGGAACAGGGTTGCGGCAATACCGCTTTTACCTGCGCGCCCGGTGCGCCCGATCCGGTGGATGTGGACTTCGGGGTCGGTACTAAGGTCGTAATTGACTACCAATGGCAGGTCTTTGATATCGAGGCCGCGCGCGGCGACATCGGTGGCGACCAAAATCGAACAGCTCTGATTGGAAAACTGCGTTAATAGCTGATCGCGGTCAGATTGCTCGAGGTCTCCGTGCAGCGCCCTGGCATGAAAGCCCTGTTGCCATAATTCATCGGCCAGTTCCTGGCATTGATTTTTGCGATTACAGAACACCAGCGTCGACTCGGGGCGATGATGGTGCAGTAAGGCAACCAATGTACTGCAGCGTTCACCTTTACGGATCTGGTAAAACGCCTGTTTGATTTTGCTTTCCTGCTGACCGGATTCAATGCGTATGTCGGTCGGATTACGCTGAATGGCGTCGCTGATCGACTTGATTTGTTCAGGATAAGTAGCCGAGAACAGCAAGGTTTGCCGGTCAATTGGCATCTCATCGATGATCAGCATGATGTCTTGATGGAAGCCCATGTCGAGCATGCGATCGGCTTCGTCGAGCACCAGAATGTGTAATTGGTCGAGTTTCAAGCTACCTTTTTCTGCGTGCTTCAATATTCGACCCGGAGTGCCGACCACGATGTGCGGGCTGCGTTCTAACGATGCCAGTTGGTCGCCCATCGGTCGGCCGCCGCAAAGGGTTAAGACTTTGGTGTTGGCGAGGTTGCGCGCCAGTTGCCGGATTTCGTTGCTGACCTGGTCGGCCAGTTCGCGCGTCGGGCATAAAACTATGGCCTGGGTGTGGTAATGCCGGGTATCGATTTTATTCAATAAGCCAATGGCGAAGGCGGCGGTTTTGCCGCTACCGGTTTTTGCCTGCGCGAGTAGGTCTTTGCCCTCCAGAATAACCGGGAGGCCCTGCGCCTGAACGGGCGTCATCGTTTGATACTCGAGCGCAGCAATGCTATCGAGTAGCTCGGGTTTGATGGCTAGTGATTTGAAAGTGGTAGAGGTCACGGTTCTGAACTGGATAAAATGGTGGGGCATGATAGCAGAAAGGGAATCTGCCGTAGATGAGTTTAACGTTTCATAGATATTGGGTTATTGCATTCAATTGATTCAGATTTGCTTCAAACGACGCTGGAGTTGAGTGGGGAAAGCACCCAAAAGGCGGCGGTGAATAGGGCCCTGCGCGAGTTCATTGCCCGTCGAGAACAAAAGGATATTGTGACGCTGTTTGGTAAACTCAACTGGGATGAAAAATATGACTATAAAAAAGACCGGGCTCGCGATGGGTCTGCTGGTTGATACCAGCGTTTGGTCGCAGGCATTCAGGCGTGATGTTCCATCCGATATACCCGAAGTCGTCGAATTGAAGAGGGCGCTAGAATCGGGTGCCAGTATATTTGTCACAGGTTTGATATTGCAGGAATTATTGCAGGGATTTAATAAACCCAGGGCACAAGACCAGATAGTTGAGTACTTTACGTCCTTACCGCTATTGACGCCCGATTGGCAGGACTACATCTCGGCTGCAGAATTACGCAATAAATGTTGGAAGAAGGGGGTTCAGTCCGGCACCATCGGCGCATTGCCAGCCCAGCCTTGCATTCACCATGAGCTCGATATTCTGACTACGGATAAAGATTTTGCCCATATGGCTAAGGTGGTAAATTTTGGCATTTGGCGATAAACCCGCAGAATCATTTTCCCTTCCACAGCGGATCGATGGGGTACACGCTGTCTCAAACAGCACCATTCGGCGGAATGCCCGTTGGTTATTGCGCCCTAAGGGTCTACTCGATTCCGCGTCATTGCGGCCGCCGAGCCGCAATCTTTTAGAGATCCGGGATCTAGCCCGGGTTGACGCATTAGGACAGGCCGATATGACCTAACCGGGACTTAAATCACTTCCCCTTCCACACCGGATCACGTTTCTCCGCAAAAGCCTTAAAGCCTTCCTGACCGTCTTCACTGTTGTAGAGTACATCGACCGTCTCGAATTGACTTTTAGTAATGCGGTTCAGCGCATCCTGAAACTTCAGCCCTTCGGCTTCGCGCGCGACTTCTTTGATCGCGGCAAAAACCAGCGGCGGCCCGGCTTCGAGTTGCTCGGCAATTTCCCAGACGCGGTCGCCGAGCTTGTCGGCGGGGAGTACTTCGTTCAGCAGGCCCCAGCGCAGTGCTTCTGCCGAATCCATCCAGCGGCCGGTGTAAAGCATGTCCATCGCAATATGATACGGGATGCGTTTGGGTAGTTTCAGCGTGGCCGCGTCGGCAAGGGTGCCGGCACGAATTTCGGGCAGGGCAAAGGTAGCGTGATCGGCGGCGTAAATCATATCTGCCGACAGTGCCAGTTCGAAGCCGCCGCCAACCGCCATGCCGTTGACTTCGGCGAGTACCGGTTTATTCAGATTTCGCAATTCTTGCAGGCCGCCGAAACCACCGACGCCATAGTCGCTGTCGACCGCATCGCCATTGGCGGCGGCTTTGAGATCCCAACCCGCGCTGAAAAACTTTTCGCCGGCGGTCTTGATGATGGCAACCCGAAGCGCTGAATTGTCGCGAAATTCGCGAAACACTTCGCCCATTTCGCGGCTGGTGGCCAGGTCGATGGCATTCGCCTTGGGTCGATCGAGGGTGACTTCGTAAATCCCACCGACGCGTTTTACTTTGACTACTTCAGACATTTACTTTTTCTCCTCTAATACGATCAGTGCGTCGGCGGCAAAAACGCCTTCGCCCGCCGCGCATAACAATAACGGGTTAACGTCGAGTTCGACGAGTTCATTTGCAATGGCGTAATTCTGGATCGCCATAATCGCATCGACGGTGGCGTTGATATCAGCTTTTTCCTTACCGCGATAGCCGTCGAGTAAGGGCGCCGATTTTAAAGCATTAAGCGCAGCTTCGATTTCAGCGCGCCCAGCGGGCATCAGCAAGGTTTGCGTGTCGCGCAAAATTTCCACCAGAATGCCACCGCTGCCGATGGTCAGCACCAGGCCGAATTGCGCGTCGCGGGTGACCCCGACGATCAGTTCGGCGACAACATTGGGAATCATTTTTTCCAGATAAAGTTGATCACTGAGCTCGAAGAGTTCTATTGCTGCCGTTTTGACTTCCGCGTCATTACTCAGGTTCAAGCGCACCGCATTGTGCTCGGTTTTATGCGCGATGCCGAGTGCCTTGAGCACGAGCGGAAACCCGAGCTGTTGCGCCAGCTCGTTGACCTGTTGCAGCGATGTCAGGCGACCACCCGGTGGTACGGGAACACCCTGTGCTGCCAGCTGCTGCTTGGCCTCAGCCTCATCGAGTGTCTTTATGTTTTTACCGACCCCGGCTAACGGTAATACGGGCGATGGCAATACCTTGCCCCAGGCTACGCCGATATCGGCGGCAATTTCGCTGGCCGCGAGTGCTTCGTCGATGCCATAAAAACTGACCATGCCGCGTTCGCTGAAGGCTTCGGCATAATCTTCGGAAATGTTTTCCGGCATGCTGACGACAAAGGCACCTTTGGCCATGTTCGTTTTTAGAGCGGCATCGAAAGCGTCAACCGCGATCATCCATTCCCAGTCTTCGCAACGCTCGCGATGTGGAAAGTCGAGAATCAGATAATTGAGGTCAAAGCCATTGCCCACCATGCCCGAATAAGCGGCTTCCATGATCTCGCGCTTGCCCCAGCAATAGGTATGGTAATCGAGCGGGTTGGCGACGGTGACAAGATCGCCCAGCGCGGCTTGGATCGGTGCTTTTTCGGCTTCGGACAATGGCGGGAAATAGACCCTACGGCCAACCGCGGCGTCGGCAATGATACTGGCTTCTCCCCCCGAGCAGCTCATCGACGAAATTCGATAACCATTCAATGGACCGTGCAAGTGGAGCAGTTTCAGCGTTTCCAGAAACACCGGAATCGACTCAGCCTGGCCGAAGCCATTGCGCTTTAAAAACGCGCTGGTGATGCGGTGTGACCCTGCCAACGAGGCGGTATGCGTCATCGCGCCGATTTGTGCCTGTTCGCTCTTGCCGACCTTGTAGATTACAACCGGCTTATTCAGCTCGCGTGATTTTTGCGCAAGCCTTTCCATGGCCTCGATCGAATCGAAGCCTTCGACATACATGCCTAGGGTGGAAACGCGCGGGTCGTCGAGTAATGTCAGTGCGAGTTCCGAAGTACCGACCAGCGCCTGATTACCGGCGGTGAGAATATACGACAACGCCAGCCCGCGTTGTTGCATGGTGAAATTAATCGCGATATTGGATGACTGCGCGATTATTGCCACTCCCCGCTGGCCAGCCGCGAGCCGCTTGCCGCCCTGCTGGTCGGGCCACAGCAGCGCGCCATCGGCGTAGTTGATCAGGCCGTAACAGTTCGGCCCGAGCACCGGCATGTCACCGGCGCTTTCGATTAACTCCGCCTGTAGTCGGCCCCCGGTTTCATCGGCTTCGAGAAATCCTGAGGCGTAACAGATCGCACCGCCACATCCCTTCGCGCGTAGTGATTTAACCACATCGATGGTGAGTTGACGGTTAACGCCGATAAACGCAGCGTCGGGGGCGCCGGGCAGGTCCTCCACCGAGGCGTAGGCTTTGACGCCATGGACTTCAGCCTTGCTCGGGTGGACTGGCCAGATATCACCCTGGTAACCCATTAGCTGGCATTGTTCGACCACCCTGGCTGCTTGCAGGCCACCGATGGCCGCAATCGATTTCGGTCGGAATAAACGCTCTAGCCCGGACATTAGCCGCGCTCAGCCGCCCAGGGGGCGCAATAGATCGCGCGAGATAATGTGGCGCTGGATTTCCGAAGTGCCGTCCCAGATGCGTTCGACGCGGGCGTCGCGCCAGAAACGTTCCAGCGGCAGTTCGTCCATCAAACCCATTCCACCGAAAATCTGAATCGCTTCGTCGGTAACGCGGGAGAGCATTTCGGTGGCGTAGAGTTTGGCGCTGGCGATTTCGCGGTTGCAGTCCATGCCTTCGTCGAGTTTCCAGGCGGCGGATAAAGTGAGCCAGTCGGCGGCGTCTATTTCAGTAATCATGTCGGCGAGTTTGAACGATACGCCCTGGAATTTGCCGATCTGCTGGCCGAACTGTTTACGCTCGGCAGCATAGGGTAGCGCGTAGTCAAAGGCACGGCGCGCCCGGCCGACGCTGGTCGCAGCCACGGTTAAGCGAGTCGCATAAAGCCATTCGTTCATCACGTCAAAACCGCCGTGTAATTTACCGAGAATCTGTCCCTCGGGTAAGCGACAGTTGTCGAAATCGAGAATACAATTTTTGTATCCGCGATGGCTGACCGAGTTGTAACCGGGGCGGATTTCAAAGCCCGGGGTGCCGCGATCGACCAGAAAGCAGGTTATTTTTTTCTTCTTGCCGCGTGGAGTTTCTTCTTCGCCGGTGGCGATAAAAACAATAACGAAATCGGCAATATTGGCGTGGCTGATAAAGTGCTTGCTGCCATTCACTACCCAGTCACTACCATCTTGTTTGGCGGTACAGTTCATGCCGCGTATGTCGGAACCGGCACCGGGTTCGGTCATCGCCAGCGCGTCGAATTTTTCGCCCTTCACCGCCGGAAACAGGTATTTTTCCTGTTGTTCGGCGTTACAGGCCTGCAGAATTCCCGAAGGCCGGCCGAAAAATACCGCAAGGCCATTGCTGGCGCGGCCGAGCTCTCGTTCGAGCAGGGTAAAGTCGAGGTTGTTGAGCCCGCCACCACCGAAGTCCTCGGATATGTTGGCGGCGAAATAGCCGGCTTCGAGGCACTTGTCGCGAATTTCATGGCCGAGTTCGAGCGGTACTTCGCCGGTTTTCTCGACCATAGCTTCGTGCGGGTAAATTTCATTTTCGACGAATGAACGTACCGTATCGACGATCATTTCCTGTTCAAAACTGAGTCCAAAGTGCATGTGCTAAAACCTCTTTAGTCGTCGTTGGCCGCGGCCTGTGATTGATCGATCAGGCGCTGCTCGTAGCCCAGAAGCGTCTTGCCTGCACCCCAGTTATTTCCTTTCAAGCCGTGCATGATCGCAATCAGATTATCGTCGCGGATGCGTTCCATTTCACGGATGGTCATGTGACCGGATTGCTCGTCGGACTGACCGGCGATGAGGTCGACCAGCTCGTCGTTGAACTCGGGCACGTCCATCAGCTTGGTCCAGGGCCATTTCAGGCAGGGGCCGAACTGCGCCATGAAGTGCCGCATGCCAGCTTCGCCACCGGCGACGCGGTAGGTATCGAAGACACCCATTTGCGCATAACGAAGGCCAAAACCAAAACGTACCGCATCGTCGACATCTTGTGTGGTAGCAATGCCGTCTTTCACCATCCATAGCGACTCACGCCAGATCGCTTCGAGCAGGCGGTCGGCGATAAAGGCTTCGATTTCTTTTTTGACGTGCAGCGGGTGCATGCCGACTGCGCTGTAAATTTCGCGCGCACGATCGATAGTGTCCATTGTGGTTGCCTTGCCACCGACCAGTTCGACCAGCGGTAAAAGATAAACCGGGTTGAACGGATGCGCGACCAGCAGGCGTTCGGGGTGAGTCATTTTTGCCTGAAGGTCGGACGGCATAATGCCCGAGGTTGAAGATGCGATCAGCGCGGTACTACTCGCGCTTTGCTCGATCTCGGTGTACACCGATTGCTTGATATCGAGGCGTTCGGGCACCGACTCGACAATCAGCTCGGCATTACCTACGGCGCTTGCGATCGATGGGCAAAAGGTAATCGAACCTTCTTTGGCGCGCGGAGCACTCAATAGCTTGCTGTAGGCATAACGGCTGTTTTTTAACACCGCTTCGACCTTTTCAGCGGCATCGGCCGCGGGGTCATAGACGGTGACGTCGATGCCGTTTTCGATCAGACGTGAAATCCAGCCTGCGCCGATTACGCCACCACCGATAATGGCGGCATTGTTGATTACTGACATGGGATTCTCCTAGCGGGCGACTGGTGAGCGTTTTTTCAATTGCATCTTTTCGCGCACTTCGGCAGGGGTCATTAAAGTTGCCCCCATGTTGGTGACAATCGTTGCAGCTTTTTCAACCAGCTGCGCATTGGTTGCGAGCACACCTTTTTCCAGCCATAAATTATCTTCAAGGCCAACGCGGATATTGCCACCGGCGAGCATTGCGGCGGCGACGAAAGGCATTTCGTTGCGGCCGATGGAAAAGGCGGAAAAGGTCCAACTTTCGGGGGTGTTATTCACCATCGACATGAAAGTGTTGAGGTCATCGGGTGCTCCCCAGGGAATACCCATGCACATCTGGATCATCACCGGGTCTTCGATGATGCCTTCTTCAACCAGTTTTTTGGCGAACCATAAATGGCCGGTTTCAAACACTTCGATTTCGGGGCGCACACCGAGGTCGGTCATCATCTGCCCCATCGCGCGCAGCATTCCCGGGGTATTAGTCATCACGTAGTCGGCTTCGGCGAAGTTCATCGTGCCGCAGTCGAGCGTGCAGATTTCGGGCAGACACTCGGCCACGTGCGCGACGCGTTCGCTGGCACCGGCCATGTCGGTGCTATCCATGTTTAACGGCAGCGGGTTTTCCGGGTCACCGAAAACCATATCGCCGCCCATACCGGCGGTGAAGTTCAACACCACGTCGGTTTCCGAGTCACGAATGCGCTCGGCCACTTCGCGATATAGTGCAACGCTGCGGCTGGGGGCACCGGTTTCGGGGTCGCGTACGTGACAATGCACGATGGCGGCTCCGGCTTTGGCCGCATCGATGGCGCTGGCAGCGATTTGTTCGGGCGAGCGCGGCACGTGCGGCGAACGGTCCTGGGTACCACCCGAGCCGGTCACGGCACAGGTAATGAAAGGGTTAAGGTTTGCGCTTAAGGGCATGTTTGATCTCCTCGTAAAGTCGCGCAATCATGTCACGGAATTTTATTAATTGGTTGCGTTTTTGCGCAATTAAATTGACAATTTGCGCAATGACTATTTTTCAGCAAAGCGACCAGTTGATTCGCGTCACGCTTTTGGTGGTGCCCGAGTCTTCGATGATGTCGCTGGCCTCGGCGCTTGATACGATGCGCGCGGCGAATCGAATTTCTGGGCGCAATCTGTTTGCCTGGAATATCGTCACCTTAACCGGTGAGCCCGCGCCGCTAACCTGCGGGTTGCCGGTGGCGGCTAGTCAGCGCTTCGATCAATGTGCAGGCGGGGACCTGTTAATAGTGATCGCCGGGTTTAACCAGATGCAGCACGTCGACCGCAACCATTTAAAGGTGATCAAACAACTGTCCCGTCATTATTCTTGTGTTGGCGGGGTTGAGGCGGGTAGCTGGATTCTGGCGCGCTGCGGTTTGCTCGATGGCCGAAATGCGACGACCCACTGGGAAGACCTCGAAGATTTCAGTGTGCAATTTCCAAACATTAATCTGAAGTCCGATCGCTTCGTCATCGATGGCGATGTATTTACCACGGGGGGTGCCTCGCCGACTTTCGACTTTATGCTCTTCCTGATCCGCAAGCGCTACGGCTACCCGCTGGCGCTCGAAGTTTCCAGCGCCTTCATCTATGACGGCGTGCACAGCGCTACCGACACGCAGCCGCTGGTGTCGCTGGGTATGCTGGAAAACAATGAACCACGGGTGGCGAGCGCTATCCATCTGATGGAGCAACATATCGACGATACCCTGGAAATCGGGCAAATTGCGCGACAGGTGAATTTATCCTCGCGCATGCTCGAATATCTGTTTCGGCAAACACTGGACATGTCGCCGGCGGCCTATTACCGTCGCCTGCGACTGCAGACTGCGCGGCGTATGGTTGTCGACACCCGACTCAAGTTGCAGGAAATTGCAATACGTACCGGCTTCAATTCGCTGTCGGCGTTTTCGAGACTGTTCAAACATTATTACCAGCAGTCGCCGGGCGAATGCCGCCGGCAGGCTCAGGCCGGTGTTTAGCCGCTGGTTTCATCGTCTGCCCGATAACATGAAAGGTATCGTATTGTTGATGCTGGCGTCGGCTGTGTTTTCGGTGATGGCCCTGCTGATCAAGCTGCTCGGGCAGCAGTTGCATATCACGCAGATACTGCTGCTGCGTCAAATCGGCATGGTGATCATGGTGTCACCGGCGATCATGCGAAACTTTCCCGGTTCGCTGCGGACGAAGCGCCCTGGAATGCAGGTACTGCGCGTCTGCTTTGCGGTGGTGGCAATGCTCGGCGGGTTTACCGCAGTCATCTATATGCCGTTGGCAGAAGCCACCGCGATCTTCTTCGCCAAGAGTTTTTTCGTGACCATTTTCGCAGTTTTTTTTCTGGCTGAAATGGTCGGCGTCTACCGCTGGAGCGCGGTGCTGATCGGCTTCGTTGGCGTGTTGATCATGCTGCAACCGGGCACCGATAATTTTACCGTTTATAGCCTTGCTTCGCTGGTCGGTGCGGCGGCTGCGGCGGCGGTGATGATCATGCTGCGCATACTGTCGAGAAGCGATAGCGCCGATACCATCATGACTTACGGTGCGCTTGGCGTGGGCCTGTTGATGATACTGCCCGGGATATACTTCTGGCAGGATGTGAGCTCGACCGAATGGCTGCTGCTGGTGGCGGTAACCGTGGTTTGCTACTACGGTCAGAAGGCTAATATCTTCGCCTACAAGCACGGCGAAGCTTCACTGCTGGCTTCGCTGGATTACATTCGCCTGCTCTGGGCCACGATGCTGGGTTATCTGGTGTTCGGCGAGTTGCCCGGCGTACCGACCTGGATCGGCGCGGCCATCGTCATCTGTGCCGCTATCTTTATGATTTACCGCGAAACCCGAAGCAAACGCGTGCTCACTGCCACCCCCATCAGCAACGCAGCGGATAATTAAGTTAACGGTCACCAATGGCACTTAGTTAAGCCCAAAAGCCTGGATTTTCACAATAAGTCCCAAATATAAATGCCAACAAAGCGGTAAGGTCGGACAATCGGTGAAACTTTTCGCGCAGTAAACCATAGGCGGCGTAGCCGCCGAGGCATTCGCGAAATGTTTCACCGATTGTCCGCTCATAGCTGGATTTTTATAACGCGTGTCTGAGCTTAAGTAAGTGCCATTGTTAACTGTCACCTTAATTCAACCGGTTTATAATGATCAGCTGAAACGGCCAAAGCCGGAGGGCTACTGAATGAGCGATGAAAACTACACGCCACCAAAAGTATGGACATGGGACAGTGACAACGGTGGAAAATGGGCGGGTGTGAATCGCCCGGTCGCGGGCCCGACCCATGAGAAGGTATTGCCAGTTGGCAAAAAACCATTACAACTGTACTCGCTGGGCACACCCAATGGCATAAAGATTACGGTCATGCTGGAAGAACTGCTGGCGCTGGGTAAATCAGATGCGGCCTACGATCTACACACCATCGATATTGGCAAAGGTGAGCAATTCGGATCGGGTTTCGTCGAACTCAACCCGAATTCGAAAATCCCGGTTCTGCTTGATCAATCGATAACACCCGCGCTGCCGGTTTTTGAGTCCTGCGCAATTTTGCATTATCTGGCCGAAAAATATGGTGCGTTGCTTCCAGATAGTGTGGCCGATCGGTCGGAATGCCTGTCCTGGTTGTTCTGGCAGGAAAGCAGTGCCTCATTCCTCGGTGGAGGATTCGGACATTTCTACAGCTATGCGCCTTACCAGATGAAGTATCCGATCGATCGCTATGCGATGGAAAGCAAACGCCAGTTAGATGTTCTCGACCGTCATCTGGCCGAACGTGAGTATATGTGCGCCAGTGGCTATTCGATTGCCGATATTGCCATCTGGCCCTGGTACGGACGCCTGGCCATGGGTGAAATTTACGATGCTGCAGAATTCCTGGATACCGCTTCCTATAGGCATGTGGTGCGTTGGGCGAAGGCTATTCAGGGCAGAGAAGGGGTTAAGCAGGGGCTGGCTGCTGCGTTGTAATTTTGAATTAGGTTAACGGTCACCAATGGCACTTACCTAAGCCCAAAAGCCTGGATTTTCACAATTAAGTCCCAAATATAAATGCCAACAAAACGGTAAGGTCGGACAATCGGTGAAACTTTTCGCGCAGTAAACCACAGGCGGCGTAGCCGCCGAGGCATTCGCGAAATGGTTCACCGATTGTCCGTTCATAGCTGGATTTTTATAACGCGTGTCTGAGCTTAAGTAAGTGCCATTGTTAACTGTCACCTTAATTAGTTGGGTGATCAGCTGAGGCGTTTTAACTGGCTGACTTCTCTTAGTATCCAGTCGCGGAATGCGGCAACGCGCGGATGGCGCAGGCGTTCCGACCGGTAGACCAGGTAGTAGGCAACATCACTGCCGACGGCCAGGCCGAGGTCAAACAGCCGCACCAGTCGTCCAGCCGCTATATCGTCCTCGACCAGTACATTACTAACCAGCGCGATACCATGTCCGTCGAGCGCCGCCTGAATGGCCATACTTTCCATGCTGTAGCGAGTACCGCGGTCGGCGTCGACGTTATCGACATCGGCTGCCTGTAGCCACATCGCCCAGTCCAGTGGTTTGGGCCCCGGTGAGTCATCCCGGTGGAGCAAAGTGTGCTGGGCAAGGTCGGCGGGTTTGGTCACCGGAATTCGGGCCAGCAATGCCGGACTGGCAACCGGGATAAAGGTTTCATCCAGTAGGTAATCCGCTTCGAGCCCTTCCCAGTTTCCCGGCCCGAAGCGGATACCAAGATCAAATCCTTCCCGGCGGAAGTCGACCAGACGTTGGGATGCATCGAGGCGGACATCGATGTCAGGATGCAGCACGCGAAAATCGTCCAGCCGGGGCACCAGCCATCGCGCGGCGAAAGAGGTACAGCAGGAAATCATCAGGGCGCGCTGTTCTTCCACTGTATTGAAAGACTCAATCGTGTCCGACAGGCGGTCAAAGCCGTCGGTCAACCCCGCCAGTAATAATCGCCCACGGTCGGTTAACGCGATAGCACGATAGCGCCGCTCGAACAGTGGCTGATCGAAATAATGTTCCAGTGCCTTAACCTGGTGTCCGACCGCAGCCGGGGTGACGTTCAGTTCCCTAGCGGCCAGCGTCAGGCTTTCTAGCCTGCCCGCTGATTCAAAAGCCCTCAACGCATTCAAGGGGGGCAATCGGCGTGATTTAAATTTAGATAAACTATGTTTACTCATAATATTACTCGATTGAAGAGAGATCTAAAATCACCATAATAAGCCTTCAGGACAGTAAATAAAGGGTCTCAGGACCGAAACTTAATTTGAGAAATTCTACAATGACTATGCATAATATTCAAAATATCTTCGAGCTTCGTCATAATCTGCATGCGGCAAATGACGACATCCTTCTTCGCTCGGTTAGCAACGGCCGGGGTTTCGTTGCAGGAATGCTTGGCAAGTTAAAAGCCGCGCTGGCTAATTCGCTTCGAAACCTGCTTGTCGAGGATGACGAGCGCAAGGCGATCGAGCACTTGAATGCGATGACTGGTGCCCAGCTAAGCGACCTCGGCATCACTCGCCCGGATATCCGGCGCGCCGTTCAATATGGAAAGGAATCATTATAGTAAATCCCCCACCTGGACTGGGCAGTCCGGACAGGAGGCTGAGTGAAAAACCAACATCGGGATGGCAGGCCTGTCATCCCGGAACGACACTGGCAATATTGATTGATATCAAAAGTTGCCACTAACCCGATACTCTAGCTCACTTGACGGCAACTGTAATCAAGGCCTCAGGAAACTACGTCTTTCACGGCTTCCATGGTGACGAAGGACGAAGAGTTAGCGACGTGCGGTAACTGGGTGATGCTTTCGCCGAGGGTGCGGCGGAAACTCTGGATATCGGCGGTGCGCACTTTGAGCAGATAATCAAACGACCCTGCGATCATGTGGCACTGTTCGACCTCGGGGATTTTGAGTACGGCCTGGTTAAAGGCCTGTAATGCCTTTTCGCGCGTGTCGGATAGACGAAGTTCGACAAAGGCGACGTGCTCACGCCCCAGTTTCTGCGGATCGAGGATGGCGCGGAAACCTTTGATATAGCCATTTTGTTGCAGGCGCTTGAGCCGGACCTGGCAGGGGCTTTTGGAAATACCGATACGTCGGGCCAGGTCTGTCACCGGCAGACGACCTTCGACCGATAAAATCGACAGAATCTTTTGATCATATCGGTCTAGTAGGTTTTTATTATCGAAAATTTCCATATAAATGCCTTTTTATATTGATAATTTAGAGTCCATGGACTGAATAATTAAAATAATAGGGAAATATGGCTATTGGCGCAATGCTAATATCGCTGCATTACAGCTGGCGAGATATATTGTTGATTAAGCACGATTTCTATAATTTCAAAAGCTGTATCTGACAGCAGGCACTGCTGTTCGAATGGGGCCACAGTTGATTGCCGCTCATGCTAATCTAGGCTCCAAATTACTAACACAAATTACAGGAACCTGATATGGCCAGCCGAGGGACATCGATTAATAGCGGCACTGATTGTCGTGCCGCCGTACGTAAAAACTATGTTGCCAACGAGGCAGTGGTTATCCGCGAACTGATCGCGTCGTTGCGCTTGAGTCGGACCGAACGCGAGTCCATTGCCGCCGCGGGTGCGAAGGTGGTCGAGCGCGTCAGAGCCGAGACCACACCTTCGATGATGGAAAGTTTTCTCGCCGAATATGGTCTGTCTACCGCCGAAGGCGTTGGTTTGATGTGCCTCGCCGAGGCACTGCTGCGCGTTCCCGATGCCGAAACGATTGATGACCTGATTCAGGACAAAATCGAGCCGTCCAACTGGGGTGCCCACCTCGGTCATTCGGCATCACCGTTAATCAATGCCTCAACCTGGGCGTTGTTACTCACCGGTAAAGTACTCGATGACGATCCGAACAAACCTGCCGCAGCACTGCGCAGCTTGATCCGTCGTGTCGGCGAACCGATGGTGCGCACCGCGGTGGCGCAGTCGATGAAGTTGCTCGGCCGCCAGTTTGTACTCGGTCAGACCATAAAAGAAGGTTTGAGTAATGCGCGCGAGCTGGAAAAAGAAGGCTACACCTATTCTTACGACATGCTCGGCGAAGCGGCGCGAACCGGTGCCGACGCAATTCGATATCACCAGGCTTACGCGACTGCGATTACCGCCATCGCTCAACAGACCAAGGGTGACGTGCGCTCCAGTCCGGGCATATCGGTGAAGCTATCGGCGCTCCATCCGCGTTACGAATACACACACCGCGCAGCGGTTCTCGCGGAGCTGGTACCGCGGGCGATCGAGCTGGCCAAACAGGCCGCCGATGCAAAGATCGGTTTCAATATCGATGCCGAAGAGCAGGACCGTCTCGACCTGTCCCTGGACGTCATCGAAGCGTTGATGTTCGAGCCGTCGCTGGCGGGTTGGGATGGTCTCGGTATTGTTGTGCAGGCTTATGGCAAGCGCGCTGCCCCGGTGATCAATACGCTTTACGATATGGCTTTGCGTTACGACCGCAAAATTATGGTGCGTCTGGTCAAAGGTGCTTACTGGGATACCGAAGTAAAACTGGCGCAGGAACTGGGCGTGGCCAACTTCCCGGTATTTACGCGCAAAATCAATACCGATGTCAGCTACATGGCCTGTGCGCAGATGCTGCTTGACCGACGCGACCGCATCTACCCGCAGTTCGCCACGCACAACGCGCATACCTGTGCGGCAGTGCTGGCACTGGCGGGTGAGGATCTCGACAGTTTCGAATTCCAGCGCCTGCACGGCATGGGTGAATCGCTGCACGAAATCGTGCGCAGCACCCATGGCGCGCACTGCCGTATTTACGCACCGGTCGGTGCACACCGCGACCTGCTCGCCTATCTGGTTCGCCGTCTGCTCGAAAACGGCGCCAATAGTTCCTTTGTTAACCAGGTGGTCGATGAAAGTATTCCGCCGGCTTCGATAACTCGCGACCCGGTGGCTGAGGTCGAAGGCTTTGGCGATGCGATCGCCAATCCGGCAATCAGGATGCCGCTCGAATTGTTTGCGCCACAGCGCAGGAATTCGAAGGGCTACCGCATCAACGAACCGGCTTCGATTATTCCTTTGCTCGAAGCACGCGAAGCATTTGCCGATAAGGTTTGGCGCGCAGCGCCGATGATTGCGGGCAACCCCGCCCCGCAGGGAAAAATGCACGAAGTCAGGTCCCCGGCCGATGAAAATCGAGTCGTGGCCGAAGTCTGGGATGCTACTACCGAGGAAGTGGCGCAGGCACTCGATGCAGCCCAGGGCGGTTTCGAGGAATGGTCGGCCTGGTCGGTCGCCGAACGTGCTGCATTGCTACGCCGGGTTTCCGACCTGTACGAGGAAAACGTCGCCGAGCTAACGGCGATCACTTCGCGCGAGGCTGGCAAAATGGTACTTGATGGCATCGCCGAAGTGCGCGAGGCGGTCGATTTTCTGCGCTACTACGCCGACGAAGCCGAACGTCTCGAAGATGAGTCCCCGGGAAAGCCCTGCGGCGTTTTCGTTTGCATCAGCCCATGGAATTTTCCGCTCGCCATTTTCAGCGGTCAGATCGCGGCGGCGCTGGCCGCAGGTAACGCCGTGCTCGCCAAACCGGCGGAACAGACTTCGGTAATCGCGGCGCGTGCGGTTGCGCTGATGCGCGAGGCTGGATTGCCCGAAGCGGCGCTGCAACTGCTGCCCGGGGATGGGCCTACGGTCGGCGGACCGCTGACTTCAGACCCACGCATTGCCGGTGTCTGCTTCACCGGGTCTACTGAAGTTGCGCAAATTATCCACAAGTCACTCGCGAAAAACGCCGGTGCGGGTGCCGTGCTAATCGCCGAAACCGGCGGGCTTAACGCGATGATCGTCGACAGCACCGCCCTCACCGAACAGGCGGTGCGGGACATTCTATTATCTTCTTTTCAATCGGCAGGACAGCGCTGCTCGGCCTTGCGCATGCTCTACGTGCAGGAAGAAGCCCGCGAGCGTTTGCTGGAAATGCTCTACGGCGCGATGGATGCGCTCACCATTGGCGATCCGTGGAAACTCGAAACCGACGTGTCCCCGGTGATCGATGCGCAAGCACAACAGGACATCAGCGCCTACACCGCCGAGCACGAAGCAAAGGGTAAGTTGTTGAAAAAACTGGCCGCGCCAGAGCAGGGGACCTATGTTTCACCAGCGGTGATCGCGGTCGACGGCATTGCTGACATGGAGCGCGAAATTTTCGGGCCGATCCTGCACGTGGCGAGCTTCAAGGCGCGTGACATCGACAAGGTTGTCGACGACATCAATGCGCGCGAGTACGGGCTGACCTTCGGCCTGCACACGCGCATCGACGACCGCGTACAGCAAATCATGGAACGCCTGCGGGTCGGTAACAGCTATGTGAATCGCAATCAGATCGGCGCCATTGTCGGTTCGCAACCCTTCGGCGGTGAAGGGCTGTCCGGTACCGGTCCGAAGGCGGGTGGCCCGCACTATGTCGAACGCTTCCGCTGTCGAGGTGATGCCGGGTCCTACGCGGCACCGGAGGCGGTAGCGATTGCTGCGCACAAAATCGAAGCTGCAATCGATGCACTGGATTCGCGCAACTGGGCGGCGCGTTCGGACCGGGTCGGTGTGCTGCGCAAAGCGCTGGCAGGCAGCGGCAGTCTGGTGCGCAAGGCGCTTGCCGAGACCGCCGCCTTCGACATGACGCCGCAAACTCTGCCAGGACCCACCGGGGAAAGTAACCGGCTCAGTTTTCATCCGAAGGGTACGATCTTGTGCCTGGGGCCTACCGCCGATATTGCTCTGGCGCAGGCGTCGCAAGCGCTTGGCGCCGGTTGTGCGGTGGTCATTGCCGCGCCGGAAGTGAGTAAGCGCGCACAGGCGCTGATCGATGCAGGCGCACCACTCGCGGTTTTTGACGGAACGGTCGACAAGGTTGCGCTGCAGGCCCTGAAGGGCATCGCCGCGGTTGCCGCCGCCGGCGTATCCGACTGGACAGCCGATTTGCGTGGCGCCCTGGCACAACGGGCGGGAGCTATTATTCCGCTCGAAAGCCAGGTCATTGCGCCCGAGCGTTATGTGCTCGAACGCCACTTGTGTATCGACACTACTGCGGCAGGCGGTAACGCGAGTCTGTTGGCGTCGGTGGATTGATCGAGCTGGATAGATCGAGATTGTTCCGGTTTTTTCGGGGCTGATCAAAAGCAGTTGAACTTCTTCCCGGTCGATCTATGTGACCGGGAAGAAAAATAGCTGCGCCATTTTTATCCGCTATGATCGACGCAGTTTCGCAGCGACAATACGACTTACAGTCCTACAATAACGCCTTTGCATGATGACAAAGGCTGGCGAGGTGTTCGTGACAGATAAGGTTAGTGCCGAGAAGCGCAGCGTTTTAATCACCGGCTGCTCCAGCGGTATCGGTGCCTGCGTCGCGCATGGATTGCAGGTGCGCGGCTATCGCGTTTTTGCCAGCGTACGCAAGCCGGAAGATCTGGCCGTGCTTGATAAGGCGGGTATGGAAGGTCTGCTTCTCGACTACGCCGACCCGGCGAGCATCAACGCGGCAGTTGAGTTAGTGCTGGAAAAAACCGGTGGCAAGCTATATGCCTTATTCAATAACGGCGCCTACGGCCAGCCGGGTGCCTGCGAAGACCTTAGTCGTGAGGCGATGCGCGAGCAGTTTGAAACCAATGTATTTGGCTGGATGGAACTCACCAATCGCGTTATTCCGGTGATGCGCGCGCAGGGCTACGGCCGCATTATTCAAAACAGTTCGATTCTCGGCTTTGTCGCGATGCCGATGCGCGGTGCCTACAACGCCAGCAAATTTGCCATCGAGGGGTTTAGCGACACGATGCGCCTCGAGCTTGCCGGCACTGATATTCACATCAGTTTGATCGAGCCTGGTCCGGTGGAGAGTGAGTTCCGCAAAAATGCTTATCGGGCCTTCCAGAAGCACATCGATGTCGACGGCAGTTTCCACCGTGATCGATACCAGGCAATGATCAAACGTTTCGAAGCCAGCGGCAACGTTCAGCCATTTACAGTGCCACCCGAAGCGGTGCTCAAACGCGTGTTGCATGCGCTGGAAAGTAAGCGTCCCAAAATTCGCTACCCGGTTACTTTTCCAACCTATCTGTTCGCCTGGTTAACCCGGATATTGAGTGACCGTATGCTCGACCGAATATTGAGGCGGGTTGGTTAACGAGGTGGAAGGTCAGGCACTCACAGAGGGGCGGATATCTATTTGAAATTATTGACTGAATTATTCATCTTGATCAAAGATAGTAACGAAGCGCGGGTATTTCCGATTTAACTAAATAAGCGGCACTTTATTCTCTATCTGGAGAATCGGCATAGAAAAAAAATGAGTTGAAGATCAGGGCAGATTTCTCTGCTCTGTCGACACCTCATTTGTTATCGGTTCAGCTACTGGCGAACTGCCTCATCAGTATGCTGAACAGGTTGCCCCGGGATTCCTGTTTGTTGGCGAGGCGTTGCTTGCGTTCAATTTCAACGTGATCGATGCGTCCGGGGTGATGCAAGGTATCGCTGATCAGGCTCTCAAGGCCCTGGGCAAACATAAGGCCAGGATTTCTGCTGCTGATTTTGTTATTTACTTTTCTCATTTTGGCTGCCTCGTTTCGGGTTTGTGGTTTCGACGGGGATCATTCTCTTCTGGCCCCGTTAATTCCCTTGCCGGATGGCGTTAAAAGGCACAAAATAATCATTAAAAAATAATTAAAAATTATAAATTACTGATATATAAGGAATTATTAAACCCAAAAAACGAAGGAAATCCTCCCTGGAGGTGTTCGGTGTCCAAAATACAGCTCAAATTGCTGGGTCACTTCGACTGTTTACTGTCTTCATGTGAAAGAATTACGCTGTCCATGCGTAAGGCCGAGGTACTTTTGGCCTATCTCGCGCTGGCCCCCGGGCAACGTCACCCGCGTGATCGCCTGGTTAATTTGCTGTGGAGCGATCGCAGCGACGAACAGGCGCGCAACTCGTTGCGCCAGTGTTTGAGTGCAATCAAAAAATCCCTCGGCCCGTCGGCCGATACGATTCTGCTGGTCGACCGCAGCACAGTAAGTCTTAATGCTGAGCTGATCGATGTCGACCTGTACGAGTTCGAACGCCTCGCGACAGTGAGCGACATCGAATCACTCAGCGCTGCGGCCGGACTGTACCAGGGAGAATTTCTCGAAGGCATTTCGATTCGGGATTCCGCCTGCCAGGAATGGCTCGACAGCGAACGCGGCCGCTTCAAACGCCAGTTCATTGAAATCCTGTCGAACCTCGCGGAGACCCAGCTCGTGACCCACGATTTCGGCCACGCGATCACCTCGGCCGAGCGCCTGGTCGAGCAGGACCCGCTCGGCGAATCGGGCTGGCGACTGCTGATGCGCAGCTATGCCGGCAAGGGCGATCGCAACCATGCACTGATCGCCTACAAACGATGTAGCGAAGTTTTACAGAAAGAACTGGGCGTTGAACCCGAAGCGGCTACCATCGAACTGCAGGAATCGATAAAGGCCGGTGATAGCGCGTCGACCCGGGATGATTTCGCAAGCACCGCTACACCTCGCGCGACGCCTGAACCGGTCAGCCCGAGCAGTGCTCCGGTAACTCGCGAAAATAGTATCCTGGTGCTACCCCTGCAGAATCTATCCGATGATTCTGACCAGCAATATTTCAGCGACGGCCTCACCGAAAGTATCATCATGGGGCTATCGCTGTTTCCCTACCTGCGCGTGCACTCCCGTAATTCTTCTTTTGCCGCCAGGGATCAAAAATTATCGATTCAGGAAATCGGTAACACTTTTGATGCGCAATACGTGGTCGAGGGTAGCGTACGCCGATCCCAGGACCACATTCGTGTCAGCGCGCAGCTAATCGATACCCACAGCGGCGAACAAATCTGGAACAATCGAATCGATAACAAACTCGAGGAAACCTTCGCCCTGGAGGATCAAATCACGCGCTCCATCGTCGCCGCGATCAAGGGCAAGATCGACGTCACCGATGAAAAAATTTCGATTCAAAAAAAGGCGAGGGACATACAGAGTTACGATCTACTGTTACAGGGTACTCACCACCTTTTTAAATTTAATCCGAAAAGCAATCTGGCCGGTATCGAGTTGTTACTGCAATGCCTCGAAATCGACGATGACAATCCCCGGGCACTGCTACACCTGTATCAGGGTTATATCATCAACTGGATATCCGGTTGGAGCGACCCACGCGCGGAAATTTTTGAACAGGCGGGCATTCACATTAAAAAAGCATTCGCGCTGGCGTCCGATCAGGCGATGGTTCAGGCCTCATACGCCGAATACAATATGTTTTGCCACCAGTGGGATTTGGCGGAAATCCATGCCGAACGCGCGCTTCGCATGAATCCGAATGATCCCGAGATTCTGGCAACCATAAGTCCGATACAGGCCTCGCTGGGCAACATCGACAGGGCGCTCGAGTTGGCTGATGCCTGCCATATGATCGATCCGTTTCATCCCTGGGTCGATTGGGTCGCGGGTGTTGCTTACTACAGCGGTAAAAAATACAGCGAAGCGCTGCAAACATTCAAAAATATGCCTATTCCGTCCGATGAAATTGAGGGCTGGATCGCCGCCAGCTATCACCGCCTCGGTGATCACAAAAACGCCGCCATGCACCTTGGGCGCTACCTCGACATTACCAAACAAAACATGGCGCGTTTTCCATCCGGGCTGGACGAATGGGAGGACTACTGGCGATCGTCGACAAGTTATCGCAACGAAGCGGATCTGGATTCCCCGTTCCAGGCACTGTGTGAAGCCGGCTTGAAAGCGTTTGTCGAGCAATCGGCGGGCGCTATACCGACGGATAAGGCACATAACATTGCAGTATTGCCTTTCGATAATCTGTCCGGCGACCCGGAACAGGAATACTTCAGCGATGGTATTACCGACAGCATTATTCTGAACCTGTCGCTATTTCCCGGGCTCAACGTTAAATCGCGTAATTCGAGCTTTGCCTTTAAACAGCAAATCAAAAGCCTGGGTGAAATTTCCACGGCGCTTGACGTCGACTACATTGTTGAAGGCAGTATCCGCAAGTCTGCGGAGCGAATTCGGATTACGGTGCAATTGATTGAGGCGGCAAACGGCAATCAGGTTTGGGGCAAACGCTATGATGCGGAAATCGAGGATCTTTTCGACCTTGAGGAAGAACTGAGTCGAACCATTGTGGCGACGATCACCGGGATGATTGATTCTGAATTGCAACTATTCGCAATCGAAAAGGGTGCGGTGGATCAGCAGGCCTATGATCTATTTCTGGCCGGTCGCTACTATTATAATCAGGGCACGCAGGCGAGTAACGCGACGGCCATCGAGCTGCTTAAAAAGTGTATTGACCAGGATCCGGAAAATGCATCCGCGCATGCGCTCCTGTCCAATTGCCACGACATGACGGTCCTGGATCGTTGGACTGAAGACGTTATATCGTCGAAACGGGTGGCTGCTGAACACATTCATAAAGCGGTCGCGATTGCACCGGACCTTAATTTTGTCCGTGTCGCCTATGCAGGCTATCTGACTTTTCAATCCCGCTATGAAGAAGCCGAAAATGAGCTTCAACGAGTGCTGGAAAGAAATCCCAATGACCCGGAAGCCATAACCATGCGCGCGGTTAACCTGAGTAATCAGGGAAAATCGGAAGCCGCTCTGGAACAGGCCGAACTTGTGCTCAAGCTGGACCCCTATCACCCATGGGTTCGCTGGATAAAATCGGAGGCACTTTTCCTATGCGGTCGCTATGACGATTGCCTTGAAACGATTGCAAGTATTAATGATGCCCCGGGGTTCATACGGATTTACAAAGTCGCAGCCAATGTAGAAATGGGCCGGCTGCAGGATGTCCAAAAAACGATGAGCGAGTTTCTCCAATTTAGTCGAGACAACATGCTGTCGATGCCACAAAGCATCGCGGATTGGCGGGATTACTATCGGGATAATGCGCCATTCGCCGATCCTGCGATAAACGATCGAGTCATTGATCTGCTTGTCGAGGCAGGGCTTGAGAAAGAGCTGAATCTGCAGACAGTCCCAACCGAACCCGGCGATCATCCGTCTATCCTGGTGCTGCCCTTCGATAACTTATCCGGCGATCCGGAGCAGGAATACTTCAGCAATGGCATAACCGAAAGCATCATTTTGACTTTGAGCTCATCCTGGGGCATCACCGTTAAATCCCGCCATACCAGTTTTGCCTATCAAAACAGTACGAAATCCATCCGTGACATTGGCGATGAACTCGACGTTCCTTATATCGTCGAGGGAAGTATCCGCAAACATCAGGACCAGGTGCGCATTACGGTGCAACTGGTCGAGGCCAGCGGTGGGAATCAAATATGGGGTAAGCGCTACGACCAGCCCCTCGATGAATTATTTGAAGTTGAAGACGATCTGGTGCGCAATATTGCCGCTGCGCTAAGCGGTCGCATTGGTCGTGAGGTTAGAATAATCGCGTCGAAGAAACCGGCCTCCGATATGAAAAGTTTCGACTACCTGATGCGTGGTTGGTACTACTACGAGCAACACAATCCGGCGGCATTGGCGAAATCTGTCGAATGTCTAAAAAAGTGTATTGAGTTAGACCTCGGAAATGTTGACGCGCATGCCTTTATCGCCGGTGTATTAGATGTTTATCTCAGCGAAAACTGGTGTGAAGACCGCGAACAAATCAGATCCGAAATAGAAAAATACATTCAAAAAGCGTTGTTACTGGACCAGAAAAGCGCGTTTACCCACTCCATCATGAGTGATGTTGCCTATTATTCAGGGGACCCCGAAAAAGGCCTGTATCATGCCGACCGTGCCATCGAACTGGACCCGACCCTGCCCGACGGGTATATCGGCAAGGCACTCAATCTCGTTGCCACTGGTGATTTCGGCGAGGCGGTGGAACTGGCAGATTTCGCTATGCAGCTCGATCAATTTCACAATTACAGCGGTTGGGGTTCGGGCGAGGTTTATCGTTGTGCGGGTGACTATAAAAAAGCGATCGCCGCTTTTAGTACGATGTCCCATATGCCACCCAGCTTGCGCGCGAAAACGGCGGCTTGTCTGGTCGGGCTCGGGCAGCTTGATAAAGCCAAAACCAAAATGGCCGAATACCTGCGCAAGGCGGACGAATTTATGCCTCTGGTTCCGGCTTCACAAGATGCCTGGCGTTCGTTATGGCGTGAAAATTTAAATTGTCAGGCCGACAAAGACTTCGAAGTCTTGTTTGATCAATTGCTGCAAGCCGGGCTTTGCGATGGCCTGGATGAAACTACTCATGAAACTCCGTCAATAGCAGTGCTCCCCTTTGAAAATATGAGCGGCGACCCCGAACAGGAGTATTTCAGTGACGGCATTACCAGTGATATTATTTCGATCTTGTCGAAGTTCAGCCACATGTCTGTGGTCGCCCGTCATTCGACCATGCCTTACAAGACGCATCCGGCCCCAATTTCCCAGATCGCAAAGGAGCAGGGGGTACGCTATATCCTCGAGGGTAGCGTTCGAAAGAGCGGTGATCGTATCCGGGTCACCGCCGAATTGATCGATTCGCAATCCGAGCAAATCTGCTGGAATGAACGCTACGATCGCGATCTCGAGGATATGTTCACGGTACAGGATGAAATGGCCAAGAATATTGCGCTGGCGATGAAGGTGCATCTTGATGATGGCAATATGGCCCTGCATCGTTCGACTGGCACGACTAACATCAAGGCCTGGCAATTAACTCTGGAAGCAGTCGATCTACAAGATACCTATATCCGCGAAAACATTCTCGAAGCGCGAGCATTGGCGAAGGAAGCGACCAGGCTCGACCCGGGCTACCCCTATGCCTGGGTCTCACTTGGCTGGACTTACTGGCAGGAAGTCTATAGTGGCTGGTGCGAATCTTTCGAAGCTTCTCTGGTCGAAGCGGAAAAAGCGAACCAGCAGGCTCTGAATCTCGTATCTGAATATTCAGAATCATGGAGCCTTAAAGGTTTGATTCACTTAATGAAGCATGAACCCGCCGAAGCACAGGCCGCCTGTCGTAAAGCAGTCGAACTCGAACCCGGAAACGCCGAAATCCAAGCTTTGATGGCCTTTTGCCTGATCTTTGTCGGCGACTACGAAGGCGCTCGGCAGCACAACGCAATTATGTTCAAGCTGTGTCCTGTGCTACCGAACTGGTATTACCTGATCGGTGGCGAGATTGCCCTGCTGCAGGGTGATTTGGAAATTGCAAAACGATGTTACCAGCAAGGAATCGATATTGAACCCGAATCACCCATATGCCGATTTTACCTGATCGATGTGCTGATGGACCTCGGGGATGAATCCGGGGCCAGTAAGCAGGCGCAAGAAATCAGGAGGCTGGATGACAAAGTCATGGGCCGGGGCTTTGTACGGACTATTTCGATGAATAAAAGTACGCGCGAGCGATTTCAGGCCAACCTGGAAAAATTCGATCTGTACTAAGTCTAATTGGTCCCGGTCGGATACCCGCAACCGGAACGAAACCAGCCCTCAAATATTATCGATTAATGACCGGGAAGGGTTTATACGCTGGTGGCCGGTAAGCTGACATAGGCGGCTTTTCAATCATCTTTTTTTGTGTTTTTAGATGTTGGTAACAACTAGCGACCGGAGCCTAATTGCACTCGCCATGGTCATAAGTCCGAAAGTAACGCGTTTCACCGAGGTAGGTTTTATTCTGGTGCTGGCTGATTTGATATTCGAATTCGCGCCCGTTATTGAAATGCAGCTTTAGCAGTGCATTGCCGCCATCACCGCTGGCGACTTCCCAGGTCCCGTTACCGTTGTCGGAACTGTTGGCACTGCCAAACCCGGCATTGATATCAAACGAGGCACTGTTTGAGCTGTAATAGCTGAACTGCTGGTTTAAGCACAATAGAATTTCTGAACGCGAAGAGCTGCCGCTGTAGCCGGAATAGTCCGATCCTCCCGTCGTATTGAGATAAGTCAGCTTGGCGCCTTTAAGCGTTTCTTTCCATTCGCGTGCCACCGGCGATTCTTTCGGGTGCGCAAACTTCAGACTGCTGGCGACTTGTTTGGCGAGTTCGGCGTATCTTTTTGAATAATTCTGTTCATCGGTAACCGCTAACACCATGACGCCTTTACCGAAGGGATTAATTACCGCGGCAATATAGGATTTGGCGGGTTGAAACTCGACCGTGCCGGCAAAGGCCCCGCCAACCGCGTGATCGCCCAGCTTATCCAGGCTTCCTTTAAGTTGCAGCGCGGTTCCGTTTTCATCGAATAAGCCGTTGGTGGCTTCCTCTTTCAATTCATCTAGCGTGCGCGCTTCGTGGGTTATCAGCAGGATAAAGCCCGTTTCGGTATTCGAACCGAGAAGGTAACCGACTTCAGTTTCGCGGCCGATCCAGTTCTCGGGAATGGTGAATTGAATGCCGAGGTAAGGGTATTCCTTGACCCCGGTCTCCTGCGCCTGAAGCGGCGAAGTCATCGCAATGCAGCCGATAATGGCGAAAACAATTTTTTTCATTGCGCTACTGTAGCAAATAGTCGGGCCTAGCTTAAGTAGGTAATGCCTGGAATTATTCAAGCTTGTTTATGATAGATATAGGTGGATATTGACTCGCTGGATCCGGTAATTAAGTTAACTGTCACTAATGGCACTTACTTAAGCCCGGTATGTATGGATTTTCATAACAAATCCATAATATAAATGACACACAGCCTTAAGGTCGGAAAATCGGTGAAAGATTTCGCGAAGTAAACCGCAGGCGGCGTAGCCGCCGAGGCATTCGCGAAAACTTTCACCGGTTTTCCAGCCATAGCTAGAATTGTATGACAATATTTGTGAGCTTAAGTAAGTGCCATTATTAACTGTCACCTTAATTGTCGTACCATACCCGCGATCAAATTGAGGAATTAATAATGAAGGCGAATTTAGTAAAAGGAATGATCGCTTTTGCCCTGTCCATGCTTATATCAACCGCAGCGATCGCCGACACCGGCGGTGTGCAGGTCAGCGGAACCGCGAAAATCAGCGCCGTGCCCGACATCGCGCGATTCTCCTTTGCTGTTAATGGCCGTGGCAAATTGCTACCGGCGCTCAAACGCGATGTCGATAGCAAGACGGCAGCGGTCATTGCGCTGTGTCGGCAACTTGGCGTTAGCAACAAACACATCACCGCCGCCCAGATCTCGATTCACCCGCAGTACAACCATCAAACCCGTGAATTAACCGGCTACAACCTGTCGCGCAATATCAGCGTCGAACTTCACCAACTGGATCAATACACGGCCCTGGTCAACGGTGCCATCGATTCCGGCATAACCACCATCAACAATATCAGCATGGAAGTAGAGGACCGCGATTTGCTGGAAGCGCAGGCGCTGGCGGCAGCGGTTAAGGCCGCCGGGAAGAAGGCCGAAATTATTGCCCGAAACGCGGGTATCGAGCTTGGCCGGATCATCAGTATCAATGAAACCGGTAGTAATTTTGATAACCGCCGGTATGAATCGAGGCAGGTAGGCTTCGCCGATGCGGCGGTGTCGAATGTGTTTGAGCCCGGAGAGATAGCGGTGACCGCAACTGTGACCGTTGTTTATGCTATCCCCTAACGCAGCGCGAGCGACCCGAAGCGTTTTTCAACAATCCAGCAAGTTGCACAGCCGAACTGTCTTCGAACGGATTGAACCTTGCAAGAAGTCTAGTGCCCAGGTTCTGATTTCCTGAGCGTCGCGAGCACTTTGCTGGGTAGGCGAAAAGCGCTGGGGTGTCGGGAGCAGCAGCCAATGCTGCGCGAGTGACCCGAAACAGTTTTCAACACCCCCGGCAAGGTGCGCAGCAGCTCAGAGTCGCGAGCGCTTTGC
>JBLHOA010000004.1:0-46704 GCA_047622345.1 Gammaproteobacteria bacterium
ATTTCTGACCCTTGGATCATTCGTGGGTCAAGGCTTCGTTCGAAATCTTGAATCGAAATTATACAATTTAATAATCCCTCGTTGTCGGTATGAGAATTGAATTCACGAATGATCATTGTATCGCCTAACGTCACTAATCAGCCGCGCGGTTTTTTGCGTCGGCTGGATTAGTCTTGTTAGATGACTTAGCTAAATACGCAGGGTCAACTGATGCCCATATGTTTTCGTCAGTAATGTTTTCTACTTGCGATAATTTCTGAATAAGATCTGTTGCCTCATCAATTGCACTATCATAAAGGTCGATAATTTCTCGATCGAAATCATCGCTCTTCAACGCCTCCAACTTAAATAACTGCATCTGATTAAGCAGGTTATTTAGTATATGTTGGCTGGCATATATCATTGAGTCATATATGCGGGTTGCCTCCAGCTGTTTTTCTTTAATTAACAGTTTCCTTGTTGAATAATCAGCGTATATACCAAAAAGGATAACCAATAAAACAATAACAGTTCGCATCCAAAATTCATTAATATCATCTGGGATGAATTCAAACTGCGGCTCGCCATATACAAAATAATGAATTGACGCATCAAGGAACCAAAACATACATGCGATAATAAAAGCTACGATAGAGTATTTTCTTTTCTTCATGTCATTATTAATCTAACAGTTAAGTAGACGGCTTGGAGCGGTAATTAAATACGGCTCGGAGCCGTCTAGTTCTGTGGATAAAAAATCAGCCATTTTCCTTGTTCTTGATTTTCTCGATATTTTTTGTATTTCGAACAACAACTTATCACGTTATCAATATGTGGACCAGCGATCTGAGCTCATTTTGCTCGAGTGAAAGTACGGCTTATTTCCGGGTTTGGCTTGAATACTGCTGATGGTAGAGGTATGGTTTGTATTGAGAATAAAATGAGAACTTATGCTATGGATAGCACACCTGAGAAATCGCCTTTTTTGCAACAAATCAGCAACCGTATGCGCCTGCAAAACTACGCTATCCGTACCGAACAAACCTATCTTGGCTGGATTAAGCGATTTATTCTTTATCACGACAAGCGACACCCTGCAGAAATGGGTGAAATCGAAGTAGCAAATTATCTCACTCACCTCGCAGTAGATCGCAATGTGTCACCGGCAACGCAAGGTCAGGCGTTAAATGCACTTGTTTATCTTTATGCGAAGATTTTTGAAAATCCTCTTGGCGACATAACTGGTTTAATTCGACCGAAGAAGAAGCAAAAATTTCCTGTGGTGCTATCACAAGCCGAAGTAGCCCGATTGCTCTCTTACCTGGAGGGTCCACAATGGCTTGTCGCCTGCTTGTTATACGGCTCTGGCTTGCGTCTGATGGAAGGGATTCGGCTGCGCGTCAAGGATATCGACTTCGACCGGCTAGCCATAATCGTTAGAAGCGGAAAGGAGGCAAAGACCGCGTGGTTACGCTGGCAAAAGAACTCGTTGATCCATTGCAGACCCATTTGGTCGCGGTCAGATCGCTGCACGAAAAAGACCTGGCACTAGGCTATGGTCAAGTCTATCTTCCGCATGCATTAGCCAGAAAGTATCAAAATGCAGCAACCAGCTGGTGCTGGCAATATGTGTTCCCCGCCACTCGGCGCAGTGTTGACCCAAGAAGTCAAATCACCCGGCGTCACCATCTAGGCGAAACCACAGTACAAAAAGCTGTCAAGCGCGCAGTGCACCGGGCCAACATCAATCGTCCCGCCAGCTGCCACACACTGCGTCATTCTTTTGCAACGCATTTACTGGAACGCGGTGCTGACCGGTTTTTGCTCCTGCAAAACCGGCATACCCTACATCCATGTAGGTAACATCCGCACCGTGCAGGAACAGATCGGGCATAGCGATGTAAAAACAACGGAAATATACACCCATGTGCTCGGCCGCGGTGGCAACGCAGTAATCAGTCCGCTGGAATGGCTTTCGGCGAACGATGGAAACCATAATGGGCGTTAACAGCGTATTTGGGAAGGTGTCGGCAACAGTAAAAATCACCCGATTATTCAGACAATGGGGGTTTATCGATGGAAACACAGTTTGCAGAAACTCTGCCTCTATTTAAGCGGCCATTCAATCGACGAAAAAGAAGGTGTTTCATGTTTGTAAAAACAGAGTGCCTTGAATTTATCCATTTTCCAGATAACCCCAATAGTGAAAACATGATCGACTTGAAATATCGTTTAAAAGGTCTATATTTAGTCCTGTTAAAAGATCTTATATATGAGCGGGAAATCTATCATGAGCAGGTTATCCAGGGTTATGGCTACTAGGTCGACCAGCATTACTGACTTTAAGGCAAACCCAAACGCGGCAATCGAACAGTCAGATGGCGAAGCGATAGTCGTGCTGAAAAGCAACGAACCCAGTTTTTACGCCGTTCCTCCTGAACTTTACGAGTCTATGTTTGAGGCAATGGAAGACCTGGCTTTGCTAATGCAGGCAAACGCGCGGTTGAATGATGGAAAAGAGCCGATAGACGTAAGCCTGGATGACTTATAACCTGAAATTTCACCCGGTCGCCCTTAAAGAATGGAATGGCCTGTCATCCGTGGATAACCACTTTTTCAAAAAGAAATTCGAACAGCGCCTGGAGAACCCTCACGTGCCAGCTTCGAGGCTGTCAGGTGGCTATAATTTATATAAGATTAAAAGAATGCGTCCGCCCCTGCGTTTAACCTATCACGTCAACAATGACCATTTAATTGTAATCGCGCTGAGCGTGGGCAGGCGTGATAGCGACGTCTATGCTGAAATGATTAAGCGATATGGCGGATGATTTTGATAAAATGCCATTCCACAGATAACCAAACAGCTAACAGCGCTTGTCGCAAAACCCCACCTCGTATAATATTTCTGCCGAATAATATCTGGATAACACCGTGCAACTAAGCAACGAAGAACAAGCCATGCTGAATGGCGACATGGGCGAACCCCGCCGCTGGGGGATGGCACATATGATGCAGGTCGGGCGCTTTTTCGATGCTCCCGATTTTGTCCCGGTGACCCAGGCGCACATCATGGCCGACACCGAATCGCTGGGCGAAGCCGGCGTGGTTTTTCTTGAACAAATGGCCGCACAACCGGCCGAACACCGTCAGGTGCGCATCCCGATGATTACCGACCCGCGCGGTATCGACTTCTGCCACTACAAACGTCTCAAGCAAACCGATTTAATGGCAAGCCTCGAACAGCGCACCATTCATGCCTTCGAGGCGCTGGGCATTTTGATGACCAATACCTGCATCAATTACCAGACCATCATGCCACCGGTGCGCGGCGAACACCTCGCCTTCGGCGATACCGGGGTGGTCATTTACTGCAACAGCGTGCTTGGTGCCTATTCTAATTTTGAAGGTGGCCCTTCGTCACTGGCCGCGGGGCTAACCGGTCGCACACCTCGCTATGCGCTGCACCTGGATGCGAACCGTCGTGCCAGCAAACGTTATCGGGTCGAACATCAACCCGCCTCACTGTCCGACTGGGGTGCGCTCGGCGGCATCATCGGGGCGCGTGCTGGTTCCTACTGGGAAGTTCCGGTGATCGAGGGCATTAGTGGCAACCCGGGCTCGGATCAACTCAAACATTTTGGCGCGGCAATGGCGAGTTACGGTTCGGTACCGTTGTTTCATATAGTCGGTGTTACCCCCGAGGCCCCGACCCTGGAGGCGATTTGCGACCCTGCTGCATTACCAGTTGATACGGTATCAGAAAAAGACTTTTTCGAATTCTATGCGCGCTACGGTGGTAAGGGGGACAAGGTCGATGTGGTGGTGTTTTCTGCGCCGCAACTGTCGTTGCTGGAAATGCAATCAATCGCTGCCCTGCTCGATGGCAAAACCATTCACGCCGACACCAGCCTGCTCGCGGTTACCAGTCCGGTGGTCGCCGCCGATGCGCGGCGCATGGGCATTACCGAGCGCATCGAAGCGTCGGGTGCACTGGTGCTCGAGGGCATGTGTTTTTACCAGAGTTACGCGCGCGAAATGGCTGAGGCGAATGGCTGGAAGCGGTTGATGACGAATTCGGCGAAACTGACTAACATTATTGGCGGCTATGGTTATCAACCCACGCTTGCCAGCATGGAAGATTGCGTGAAATCAGCAATTGCCGGCGAGGTGGTCTGATGGAAAACTTCGAATTACGCTGCCACGTCGGTGTCGGTCCAGAAGTCTCCGGGGTCGCGCTGGTCACCGACGATAACTTTTCCGCGCGCTACGACCTCGACCGCATCAAAGGCATTTTTTCGCGCCCGCAACACAAGCTCGCCGGGGAAAGCTACGTCGATAAAATTCTGGTGTTCAATACCGCCAAGGGCGGCGTCGCCTCGGCCTGGATGCTGCACGAAATGGTATCACGCAATGTCGCGCCGAAGGCCTTGTTATTCAATAGCGTCAACCCGATTCTGGCGCAAGGCGGCGCGCACGCAAACATGGCACTCTGCGACCGCTTCGAAGCCGGTGATGTCACCCAATTGATCAAAACTGGGGATCGAGTCACGGTTAACCCCGCACTCGGACTGGTGGCGGTGAGCCGTGGTTAATCCCGCCATTATCGATTGCAGCCACGAGGTTACGCCAATGCGCGACCCCGGGCCCAACAACATGCAGTGGCTGGCCGGCGAGATAACCCCCGGCGACTGGTTAATCGAAATGCCCGAAGTAATGCGGCGGGAAATTGACCGGCTCGCTGAATTTATCGCCGACAACCCGTTGCAGCTTATGCAGCGTCAAGTGGACGACTTCGACCTGCCCGCCTGTCGCAAAACAATGCGCAAGATGAAGACAATGCTCGACTACGGCTCTGGCTTCGCCGTGCTCGACCGCCTGCCCCTGGACGACTACCCCATCGACACTATGGTTGAAATTTACTGGCTACTGGGGCAATGCATCGGCCGCCCGGTGGCGCAGAAATGGAACGGGCAGATGATTTACGACGTGCACGACAGCGGTGCCGCTTTCGGCTACGGCGTGCGCGGCTCGCGCACCAGCGTCGAATTGCTGTTTCACACCGACAATGCCTTCGCCATGCAGGTGCCGGACTATGTCGGGCTGCTTTGTCAGCTACCGGCAAAAAGCGGCGGCATCAGTCGTTTCTGTAGTCTTTATTCGGTACACCAGCGCATGCGCGAACGCCACCCCGATTTACTGATTCGGCTTTATCAGCCGATGCTGTTTGATCGCCAGAAGGAACACCAGGAAGGCGCGGCGCCGGTTTGTCTTGCACCCTATTTTAGCTGGCGCGATGACCGCCTGTTCGCGCGAGCCAATTCATCATTGGTACGCAAAGGTTACCAAGTGGCAGCAGATACCATTGATGCGCAGTTGCTTGAAGCGCTCGATGCCATCGATGAAGTGTCCAGCGCGGAAGACCTGTGGTTCGAAGGGCCATTGCAGCGCGGCCAGTTTCAGTACCTGAACAATCACGAAGTCGGGCATTATCGCAGCGAGTTCGTAGACTACGACGAACCCGAGCGAAAACGCCATTTGTACCGGCTGTGGCATCGTGAGTCGGGGTCTACTAGTTACGATGGTCTGGAATTGAAGTAGTTCGCTGGTGGATCCCGGACCTACGCGGCCCGCTCAGGCCGGATGACGGTTTCCTTCGGGCTGGAGTGACGTTTTCATAACCCCGTCATTGCGGGCACCGACCCGCAATCTCGGGAAAGTCGGCATGCACGAATATCCAGGCTCGGAATGACGGATGAAACCCCTACCCCAGCTTGTCGATCATCTCGGGTAGTTTCAGGCGCAATATTTTCCCCGACGGGCCCTTCGGCAGGTCATCGAAAAAATAGATAATTTTCGGCGCCTTATAAGCACCTACTTCAGCGGCACAAAATTCTTTGAGTTCATCTTCGCTGCATTCGTAGCCGTCGCGTACTACCACGCAGGCCACTACTTCCTGGCCGTAGTTTTCGTCATCGACCCCGACCGCCGCCGCTTCCAGAATCGCTTCGTGCTGGTAGAGCACGTCGTCAATTTCACGCGGGGCAATGTTTTCCCCGCCGCGAATAATTAATTCCTTGATGCGTCCGGTCATAAAAATATAACCCTCGGCATCTTTCATACCCAGGTCACCGGTATGAAACCAGCCGTCGATAATCGACGTTTCGGTCGCCTCGGGGTTCTTATAATAATAGTCGAGCAAGTTACTGCCGCGAATGGCCAGTTCGCCAACCACCGTCGGCACGCAGACCTTGCCCTGACCATCGATGATGTCGATGTCGTTGCCGCTGGCAAGCCCAACCGAGCCGGGTTTGCGCGCAAGCGGGGGTAACGGGTTGGTCGACACGGTGCCGGCGGTTTCGGTTAAGCCTAAGGTTTCGATCATCGGTAGCTTGAAAACGGCTTCCCATTGTTCCAACGTGGCTGCCGCCAGCGGCGCCGAAGCCGAGCGCGCAAAACGGAAGTTTTTCAACCGCTCGTCGCTGCCGAATTGATAAGGCTCCTGGTCGGCACGATCGAGCAGATATTTGATTATCGTCGGTACGATGCTGCTCCAGCTGCATTTATGTTCGGCTACTAATGACCAGTAATTCTTTGCGCTGAACCGGTTCGGCATAACCACGCTACTACCGCTGTACAGCGGTGCCGAAACGGTCACCATCGCGCCATTAATGTGATACACCGGCAATACGCAAAGCGCGCGGTCTGCTGGAGTCAGTTGATGCCCTTCGCTAACATTGCGCCCGCCGCTGGTCACCGCGCGGTGGCTGAGGATGGCACCTTTGGGTAGGCCGGTCGAACCCGAGGTATAAAGCAATAACGCGGTATCACTGGCTTCGGGTGCAGCAACCCCTGCATCGCTGCCCTCGCCTGCCGGCCATTGCGGGCCGTCTTCATCGCTGCATTCAATTACCCGTATCGGGCGCTCGATCTGCGCCATCAATTCGGCCAGTTTTTCACGATAGGCCGGTGCCACCAGCACCAGTTCAGTGTCGGAATGGTCGAGCACATGGCGCAGCTGCACATTACCGGCGACGGCATTTAACGGCACGATAATGCGGTTGTTTGCCATTACTCCGAGGAATAACTGCGCGGTCCAGTAGCCGTTGTCGAGCAGAAAGGCCACCTTGCCACTCTTTGCCAGCCCCAGCCGGTCGAGTTCGACGCCGATCGCATCGACGCTTTGCTTGAGCGCAGCAAAGCTCAGTTGCCGTGAGGTCTCCGGGGCAATCAGGAATGTGCTTTCAGGGGTATTCGTGGCATGCGTTTCGATGCACTCGCGGATTGTTTCCATCATCAATCTTTCCCGTAGCGGGCAATATGAGCACCGAACAATTCGTCTTCGCCGGGCTTGTCTTCACCCACTTCGGTGACCAGGTGAGTAATGTTGATGAAATTACGGTAGTTCAGGTTTTCGCTGATGCTGTTACCACCCCAGGTGCCGCAACCCATGCTCAGGGTGAAGTTCAGCGCGTTATTAAAGCTGCCACCGTTACCGAAGGTATGCGCCTGATTAACCAGTACGCGCACCACGTCGATTTCTTCGGCGAGGCGCACCGGTTGGTCGGCCTTGGTGGTGTGAATTCCGCAGGAATGCCCACGCCCCTGGACATTCAAAACAGCGCGCACCCGCTCGACCGCATGGTCGAAATCGCGCACGCGGTAAACGGTAAGCACCAGCGCCAGTTTTTCATCGGCGAAGGGCGAAGCGGGGTCAAAGTCTTCTTCGACCAGAAAATAGCGCGCTTTTTCCGACCCCGCGCCCAGCCCCACTCCGGCGGCGAAAACATCGGCATCGCGTGCGATCAGGTCGCGGTTCAAATTACCGTTCACCCACAGTTTGCTCTGGATCAAATCTTTCTCTTCACTGCTACAGCGGTAGGCGCCGGCGGCAATCAGCGCTGCGATGGCGTCGTCATAAACATCATCGACAATAATCAGCGAGTTTTCCGAGGAACAGGACGTCGAGTTATCGAAGGTTTTCGACGCGCATATTTTCTGAGCAGCCGCAGCCAGATCCGCGCTGCTGTCGATCACCACCGGTACGTTGCCCGCGCCCACCCCGATTGCCGGGGTGCCACTGCTGTAAGCTCCGCGCACATTGTTTTGCGAGCCGGTAGCAACAATCAAATCGGCCTTTGCCATCAATAATTTAGTCAGGCTGCGCGACACCGGTTGCGGCAGAATCTGCACCAGGTCCGCGGGGGCACCGACACGCACAATCGCTTCACGCATCAATTCCACGGTTGCATTGGTGCTTTTCCAGCCGGCGGGTGACGGCGCAATGATAATTGCATTGGCCCCTTTCAAGGCCATCATTGACTTGTTCACCGGGGTTGCCGCCGGGTTGGTCGATGGCGTAATTGCCGCGACCACACCAACCGGCTTGCCGTATTTGACCATACCGCTTCCGGGGGTTTGTTCGATAATGCCGACCGTTTTCGCGCGCATTAAGTCGCGCAGCGTACCGAAGGTTTTGCGCTGGTTTTTGATTATCTTGTCGGCAACGTTACCAATGCCGGTATCGGACACCGCCATTTCAGCGAGTCGTTTGGCGTTTTCCGGCTTGTACAAAGACCAGGCCACCGCGGTTACGATTTCATCGATGCGCGCCTGATCGGCGTCGGCAATCTGCGCCATCGCCGCCTGCCCGGTGGCGATTAATGCTTCGATAATGGCGAGTTCTTCGCTGTTTTCAGCGATGGGGCTGGCGGGAGTATTAGCCACGGTTTAGTCTCATTCAATTTGGCGAGCCGCAAGTGTACATTCTGTTTCGTGCATTTCAAATCCTTGCCGACTAATACTCGACCAAATCTTCCCTATTCCTCACAAACTCATTACCATGCGTCGATTCCATATTTCAAGGGTAAGCGTTTGTTTGCTGAATACGAATTGTCGGTTCTCCTCTGGTGTTTCTTCGCGCTTTGCTGCGGCGGCTTCATCAAGGGTGCGCTCGGGGTTGGCACGCCGTTACTCACCGTGCCGATGATGGCGATGGTATTACCGGTGCAAATGAGCATTGCGATCATGGCGATTCCGGTGGTGGTCGCCAACCTGTGGCAGTTTTCGCAGGCCGAGCGCAGCACTAAAGTAGTTAACAACTTCTGGCCCGCCTTCGTCGGTATTTTGATTGGCACCTGGGTCGGGGTGAAAATTCTGTCGACCATCAACGAACAGACCCTGTTAATCGTAGTGGGCATCGCAGTTATTTGTTTCGCCTTGTTGCAGGGCTCCAGCTACCGGCTGTATCTACCGCCGAATCTGATCAAACCCAGCGGCGCGATATTTGGCCTCGCCAGTGGTTTGATCGGTGGCATTTCGTCATTTTTCGGGCCGATGATGGTGGTTTACCTGATGTCGATCCGCAACCTGGCCAAAAAACAGTTCGTCAGTATCATCAGCTTTCTTTATATCAGTGCCGTTATTCCCTGGACGATCAACCTGTACCTGTTCGACATCCTCGACCAGCGCCTGCTCATCTATTCGAGCGCTGCTACCTTGCCGATTGTGATCGGAATGATGCTCGGTCAGAGAATTCGCGGGCGGCTCAGCGAAGAGAAATTCAAACTACTTATAATTGGCATATTATTGGTATCCGGCGGTTCAATGCTATGGCGAGCTTTTCAATAAACCGATCGCAAAGCCTGATAGCAAACTCACTATTTTAGCTGCTAGACAGCCCCGCTAGGCTGGTATACCATCCAGCCCAACAATAATAAAAACGAATAACTATCATAAAAATCGACAACCCAAATCGACAACCCAAGAGGAGACGTTCGATGAAGTTAAAAAGAGCCATGGTAAGCACCGGTCTGGTGTTGGCCTCAACAATATTGTCTGTTAATTCAGCCTATGCAGCAGCCTGTGCAACCGACGGCCTGCCTTCTTCAAAAGCTAAGCCCGACGGATATCCGGCGCGCGCGCTGACCATGATTGTGCCTTACGGCCCCGCCGGTGGTTCAGGTCAGGTTTCCCAGGCAATGGCTCAGGCAGTCAGTGATTTAACCGGCGTTTCCATCAACCGTGACCACAAGCCCGGCGGTTCGGGTTCGGTCGGAACAACTTCGTTCATGGCGACTCCTTCCGATGGTTATACCGTTTTGGAACACATCGATGATGCGGCCAGCGCGCACGCGCTCGATTCAAGCAAGCCAAACCCTGCTGCAGATTTTATCCCACTGGTCACATCACAAATTACTTTCTCGCAGATTTACATCCGTACCAACGAAGAGCGTTTCAGCGACTGGAAATCATTTGTTGCCTGGGTAACCGCGCAAAATGGACGAGCTACCATCGCCAACGTATCTAAAGAAGGTTCGATGGAACGCGTTACGATGAAATTCATTACCGAAGCGACTGGAATGAAGATTCAGCAAATATCTTTCGACAAAGGTGCTCCTCGTTATGGCGCGCTCGCCGGTGGCCAGGTTGACGCATTGTTCGAGCAGCCCGGTGACGTACGTAAGTTCCTCGACGCGGGTAAGTTCAAGCCGATCCTGACTATATTGAAAGATCGTCCCAGTGCATTTGCCGACGTGCCCAGCCTGTCCGATGCGGCGCTTGATTTTGACCCGCTGTACCGATTTCGCGGTTTCTACGTGCACAAAGACGCACCTGCCGATCGCGTAGCCTGGTTGCAATGGGCTTTCCAGAAGGCTTACTGTCAGGAAAGTTATCAGAAGTTTAACGAGAAGAAATACATGACCTTGATCGAGAGCTATCGTGATACCGCGGGTTCGCGCGAGTTGATCGATACCACGGTTATGCAATACCGTGCGGTTTACAAGACCATGGGGCTTAAGCTTAAGTAAGCTTTGCAGCTTTATTGTTAAGATACAGCGCCCGCTTCGTCGGGCGTTGTTTTTTCAACCATCGTGATTTGAGATTAGCATGGGCAATTTGAGAATCGGACATTTGGTGGAAGCGGGCATATGGCTCACGTTATGCCTGGTGTTATACATTTATACTTTCGATTTCGATGGTGAAATCGAAATCTACAAATACGGTGCCAGCGCCTGGCCACGCGCAATATTGTTATTGATTGCAATTGCCGCCGTCGGCCAGCTGTTTCATCAATGGACACGCGGTGACGAAGTCACCTCGGAAACCATCAGCAAAGCCACTGACGACGGTTCCGGAGAGGCTGCCGAAGAAGCCCACCATTCCGATTTTAAATGGTATCTGTCGACCTTCGGTCTGCTGACAATTCCCTTTGCCTATTTACGCGTTCCCGACTGGATTGTCGCGATATTCTCCACAGGAGAATCGTCCCTGCACATTATCAAGGTGATTTGTGCGGTCGTACTGATCGCTATTTTTGCACTTTATATGCGTCGCAACCTGCTCGGTGCGATGCTCGCCCTGCCATTATTTTTCGCAGCCATGCTCGAAGACATCGGATTTTACTCGCTGGCCCCGCTTTTCATCGTCGGCGTCATGTTCATGATGGGCGAACGTCGCCCAAAATCGATGGCCATGGTCGCCGCGTTAATTTTCGGTTTGTTGATGTTGCTGTTCGTCAGCATTTTGTATGTCGGCTTACCGGTTGGCAATATCAGCCCCTTCTACGATATCGGTAGCTGGGTAGTCACCGTACTGCAATAGGTTATTGAGGAGTTATTCGGGTGGATGCATTTGACAATTTTCTAATCGGCACGGTTACCCTGTTCAGCGACCCGGTCGGGATCCTGATTTTCTTCGGTGGTGTTATCGGTGGTATGTTATTCGGTGCGATTCCGGGAGTAAGCATGCTCACCCTGGCCGCGATTTTACTGCCCTTCACCGCGCACCTGTCGCCCGAGCACGGCATCATGCTGTTTTCGGTAATCTACTGCACCGGTGTTTACGGCGGGGCGATTACCGCGATTCTATTCAATATTCCCGGTGCCCCCGAAAATGCTCCCACCGCATTTGATGGCTATCCGATGACGCAAAAAGGCCTGGCCGGTAAGGCCGTCGGTGCTGCGGTCATGTGTTCGGCAATCGGTGGTGTCGTTTCCACAATCATCATGATGCTTGCCACCGCGCCGATTGCCGACTGGGCGATTTCCGCCTTCGGCCCGCCGGAAATTTTTGCGCTGGTATTTTTCGGTCTGGCGGTTGCTTCATCGGTCGGTGCGAAAACCTTCTGGAAGGGATGGCTATCGATTCTGATCGGTTTACTAGTCGCGGTGGTTGGGCTCGACCCGGTCGGCGGCATCGAACGCTTCGACTTTGAAATGCCTTATCTGCTAGCCGGCATTCACTTTATCCCGACCATACTCGGATTTTTCGCGGTCTCCGAAATTTTTGTGCAGGCGGAAAAGAAGGCACGGGGGGCTTATAAGGCCCCGAAAATGAGCGTCGACTTTCCCAGCCTGGCCGAGCTCATCGCGCATAAATGGGCGGTACTGCGTTCGATTGTGATCGGCTTTTTCTGCGGCATTCTGCCCGGCATCGGCGCCACGCTGGCGGCATTCATGGGGTACAACGAAGCGGTGCGCTGGTCGAAAACCCCCGAAGAATTCGGCAAGGGTAAACTCGAAGGTGTAATTTCATCGGAGACTGCCAACAACGCGGCAACCGGTGCGGCAATGATTCCGCTACTCGCGCTCGGCCTGCCGGGCGGTGCATTAACCGCGATGATGGTCGGCGTTTTTCAAATGCACGACATGGAACCCGGCCCTCTTGTATTTATAAACAGCCATGAATTGGTCTGGGTCGTCTTTTCGGCGATGTTTTTTGCCAATGTCTCGATTCTGTTTGTCGGTTATCTGGAAACCAAAACCATCATCAACCTGTTGCGCATTCCGTTTCAATTTCTGGCACCGATGATTCTATTGCTGGCCACGGTCGGTGCCTACGCAGTGCGCGGACTGACCATCGACATCATTGTCATGTTTCTTGCCGGGGTGATCGGTTTCTTCCTGCGCCGCTCGGGTTATTCGGTGGCGGGTATCGTGCTTGGCCTTATTCTCGGGAAAATCGGCGAGCAAACCTTCGCCCAGGCGATGCAGATGCTGCACTTCGAATGGAGTGGTTACTTCGATCGGCCGATCGCGCTTGGCCTGTTGATCGCCGGCATGGCCACTCTGCTGGGTAGTATTTACGGTGCTTTTTTCAAGAAGAAAAAGTCGCCACCGATGGCCATTTGATCAATTGACTGGAACTACTGATCAGATCAGGCGAGCAAACTTACCATCAATGACAGACTGATGCTGCCGGCGAGTACACCCGCCAGCAGCATACGTTTAAAGGCAAAGTAAGCGGCGAAGGCAATCACCACTGCAGCGATTCGGATCGGCAATACCACTGTTGCCAGTTCGCTTTCCGGCATCATGATCATGCGGAATATCAAGCCGGCAACCATCGCATAAGAGACGCAGCTCACCCATTCAAAAAAAGCACCATCGGGGTTGATTTTGCGGACTACCAGTACCCCGAGGAAACGCCAGAAAAAGGTCGCCGCCGAACAACCTAGCACAATCATCCACAGCATCTGGTCGCTCATCCGAGCACCCGCTTAACCGGCTCGGTTCGACCCAGCAGAAACCCAATGCTGCCGCCGATCAACCCGGTCAGCAGTAAATCGATCGCCGGGAAAAACCAGTGCGCAACCGGTACTATCAGACACCCGAGAATCAACGAGGCACGCGGTCCTGAACCGGGCACCGCCGACAACACCAACGCAAAGAATAAGGGGCTGAGAAATATCAAGCCGATGATTAATGCCCCGGGTAACACCGCCGAAGCATAGTAGCCGACCAGCGTACCGACGACGGCCGCAGTCATAATGGACGAAGCGAAAACGCTGAAGTAAAGCTTGCGCTCGCCGGGTTCGATGCCGGGGAATTCGCGCATACACATCGCCCAGGAATTGATCGACAGCAATTGCGCAAATAGCAGCAGTTTGGCAAAGGCCGTGGGTTCTCGCGTCATTGCCGGAATAAAGGAAACTACCATCGGAAAAAAGCGCGCATTGGCGAGCGAGCAGGCAAAGATGATTGCGATCAAGCTCTGTCCCGTTGCAGTGAGTTCAACCATCGCCAGTTGTCCGGGCAAGCCCCAGATCAACGCACTCGACAAGGCTGCCATCTCTGGCGAAAAGCCGACGCTGCGCGCGAGCGAGCCGAAACCCATCATCGTCGTCAGCAGAATAAATGCTGGCAACGACAAGGAATCATAAAAAGCTTTGCGAAAGACGGGCCCAGTGCCGCTGATCGGGGTCATATATTGGTCGCTTAACAGGGGTTTAAAATCCAGCCGCTACGGTAATCGATTTGAACAAAGATGCACAGACCTGATCGTTGAAATTTTGGAGATTGCGGATCGGCGGGCCGACCTGTGCGGCCCACTGGGCTCCGCAATGACAGTTTATTTATGAATGCGAAGAACCGTAGAGTGCAATAGCCGCAGGGCATTGCACCGCATGATCTGGCGTCGTAGGTGCTGCGAGAGCAAGGCAGATTTTTTGCCGATAGCGCGAGCATACACACCGTATGTGAGCGTTTCGGCAAAAAATCTAACGCCGCTATCGCTGCTCCTACGACGTTAGATTAAAAAATTGGCCCACCTTCACCAAATCAGGATTTGTCTGGCGTCGTATTTGCTGTGAGAGCAAGGCAGATTTTTTGCCGATAGCGCGAGCATACACACCGTATGTGAGCGTTTCGGCAAAAAATCTAACGCAGCTATCACTGCAAATACGGCGCCAGACTAGCTTATGCTTAAGCCACCTTTACCGGGAACGCCGTATTCGCCGCGCTGGTATAGCTTTCCATTTCGTTGAAGTTGAGGTAACGATAGACGTCGTCGGACATGGTATTGATGTCATTGGCGTACTCCATGTATTCCTCCATCGATGGGATCTTACCCATGATCGCTGCCACCGCGGCGAGTTCGGCCGATGCAAGATAAACATTGGCACCCTTACCAAGGCGGTTCGGGAAGTTACGTGTGGACGTTGAAACCACCGTGGAATTTTCCGCAACGCGCGCCTGATTTCCCATA
The DNA here is from genome assembly GCA_047622345.1 of Gammaproteobacteria bacterium. Lineage (GTDB taxonomy): Bacteria > Pseudomonadota > Gammaproteobacteria. The sequence continues at coordinate 14,965 of JBLHOA010000004.1, forward strand.
CACAGGGAGCAACCGGGCATTTCGGTGCGAGCACCGGAGCGCCCGAAAATCGCGTAGTAACCTTCGGCGGTGAGTTGCGCTTCGTCCATTTTGGTCGGTGGTGCAATCCATAACCGGGTCTGAACCGGATCTTCAAGCTTCTCGAGCAACTTACCAGCAGCACGGAAGTGACCTATATTGGTCATGCAGGATCCAATGAATACTTCATCAATTTTGGTGCCGGCAACATCAGACAATGTTTTTACGTCGTCGGGGTCGTTCGGGCAAGCGAGCAGTGGTTCCCTGATTTCATTCAAATCGATTTCGATAATCTCCGCATACTCGGCGTCGGCATCGGCTTCGAGCAATACCGGGTTCGCCAGCCAGGCTTCCATTTCTTCGATGCGGCGCTTAATCGTGCGCACATCGCCATAACCTTCATTGATCATCCACTTGAACATGACAATATTTGAATTCATGTATTCGATGATCGGTTCCTTATCGAGTTTGACCGTACAACCCGACGCCGAACGTTCGGCAGACGCATCAGAAAGCTCAAACGCCTGTTCGACTTTCAACTGCGGCAAGCCTTCAATTTCAAGGACACGCCCCGAAAAAGCATTCTTCTTGCCCTTCTTCTCGACCGTCAACAGTCCACTCTGAATTGCCGCATAGGGAATCGCATTGACCAGGTCACGCAGGGTGATCCCGGGCTGCATCTCACCTTTGAATCGAACCAGTATCGACTCGGGCATATCGAGCGGCATGACTCCGGTAGCCGCGGCAAAGGCGACCAGTCCAGAACCGGCCGGAAATGAAATTCCGATCGGAAAACGCGTGTGCGAATCCCCACCAGTGCCGACGGTGTCAGGCAGTAACATACGGTTCATCCACGAATGGATTACGCCATCACCGGGGCGCAGCGAAACGCCACCACGGGTTTGCATGAAATCGGGCAGCGTGTGATGGGTAACCACATCAACAGGCTTGGGATAGGGAGCGGTATGGCAGAAGGATTGCATTACCAGGTCAGCGGAAAATCCAAGACAGGCCAGATCTTTAAGTTCATCGCGGGTCATCGGGCCGGTGGTGTCCTGCGAGCCGACCGTGGTCATCTTCGGTTCGCAGTACATGCCCGGACGTACCCCGGCGATGCCACAGGCTTTACCAACCATTTTCTGTGCGAGGGTATAACCCTTGTCGCTGGCTTCCGCCGCTTTTGGCTTTTCGAAAGTATCATTGTCTTCAAGGCCGAGTGCTTTACGTGCACGGTCGGTGAGTCCGCGACCGATAATCAGCGGAATTCGGCCACCGGCACGTACTTCGTCCTGCAGCACATTGGTGCTCAGTTGAAAGGTAGAAATGACTTCATCGCTGTCGTGACGGGTGACCTTGCCTTCGAAGGGATAAACGTCGATGACATCGCCCATTTCCATTTGTGACACGTCCATTTCGATTGGCAATGCGCCAGCATCTTCCATCGTGTTAAAAAAGATCGGCGCGATCTTGGTGCCAAAGCAATAGCCACCAAAGCGCTTGTTCGGAATAAAGGGAATGTCGTTACCCATGTGCCAGAGCACCGAATTGGTCGCCGATTTACGCGACGAACCAGTACCGACAACGTCACCGACATAGGCCACCGGATAACCCAGCGCCTTCAGTTCGGTAATTTTTTCCAGCGGATTTTCGCACAGGCCTTCGCGTGGGTTCTTCAACATCGCGTTGGCGTGCAACGGAATGTCGGGACGCGACCAGGCATCCTGGGCGGGTGACAGATCGTCGGTATTGGTCTCGCCGGGTACCTTGAAAACCGATACCGTAATCTTTTCGGCAAGCTCGGGTTCATCGGTAAACCAGTCGGCACTCGCCCAGGACTCGATGACCGCAAGCGCATGCGCGTTACCCGCATCTGCTTTTTCCTTAATGTCGTGGAAAGCATCGAAAACAAGCAGTGTTTGCGACAGCGCTTCGACTGCAGCTGGCGCAGTTTCTTCATTATCCAACGCGGCAATCAACGGCACAATATTATAGCCCCCGAGCATGCTGCCCAGTATTTCCACGGCCATCACCGCATCGATCAACGACGTCGACACTTCACCACGGCTTACCGCCGCGAGAAAACCCGCCTTCACATAAGCGGCTTCATCGACACCGGCTGGAATGTTCTGGGTTAGCAGCTCGAGCAGGTAGTTTTCCTCACCCGCGGGCGGGTTTTTCGCCAGTTCGACTAGCAGAGCGACCTGCTGAGCATTCAGTGGTAACGGAGGAATTCCCTCTTTAGCGCGTTCGTCTATGTGTTCTCGGTAAGCCTGCAGCATGCTGGTCTCTCTTATTCGTGGTTATTTATGGAACCTCTGAACAATTCATTTCCGAATCACCAGAAGTAGGCACCCTGATGCGAGGCCGGAAATGAATCGATCTCAGTTTATCTAAATATATGGGCAAATTAACGTTTTTCCAGTGGAACGTAATCCAGATCGATTTTGCCGTTATACAGCTGACGCGGGCGCCCGATCTTGGACGTTTCATCGGCGAGCATTTCGTTCCATTGCGATATCCAGCCGATAGTTCGCGCCATCGCAAAAATGACGGTGAACATATTCATTGGAATTCCCATCGCAAGGAAAATAATGCCCGAGTAGAAATCGACATTCGGGTAGAGATTACGCTTGACGAAATACTCGTCTTCGAGGGCAACTTTTTCCAGCGCCATCGCGGTATCGAGCAATTTCTGTTGTTCGTCCGACGATTCCATGTCATCGAGCAACTGATGACAGATTTCACGGATCAAGGTGGCGCGGGGGTCGTAGTTTTTGTAAACGCGATGACCGAAGCCCATCAATCGGAAAGAGTCTTCTTTATCTTTGGCGCGATCGACGAAAGACTGTAGTGACTTTCCAGAATCGTTAATGTCCATCAACATACGAATTACCGCTTCGTTGGCACCACCGTGTGCGGGGCCCCATAACGCGGCAATACCCGCGGCGACTGCGGCAAACGGGTTGGCATCGGAACTACCCGCCAGACGTACCGTCGAGGTCGAAGCATTTTGCTCGTGATCGGCGTGCAGAATCAAAATTAAATCGAGCGCCTTGGCGAGTAACGGGTTCGGTTTATATTCGGCCGAGGGCATGGCAAACATCATATAAAGGAAATTTTCGGTGTAATTCAAATCATTTCGCGGGTACAGAAACGGCTTGCCGGTGGCAAAACGATAACTCAACGCGGCGATCGTCGGCATCTTGGCGATCAATCGATAAGCGGTAATGCGACGGTGATCTTCATTATGGATATCCATATGATCGTGGTAGAACGCGGCTAAGGCACCAACGACACCAACCATGATAGCCATCGGATGCGCATCACGACGAAATCCGGAGAAGAAACTGTTCAACGCTTCGTGCAACATGGTGTGGTTGGTTACTTCGTTTTCGAAATTTTCAAGTTCGTCTTTGTTTGGCAAACTACCGTTGAGCAGCAGGTAACACACTTCGAGGTAAGAACTGTGCTCGGCCAGTTGATCGATCGGGTAACCACGGTACTGCAACACACCTTTGTCACCATCGAGGAAAGTAATCGCGCTGGAGCAACTTGCGGTCGACATAAAACCAGGGTCGTAGGTAAAATAGCCGAGCTCTTTATATAGAGCACCAATGTCGATCACCTTAGGCCCGGCGGTAGGCGTGTAAAGGGGCATTTGTACCTTTTTACCCGTTGTGTCATCGATAATAGTTACGGTTTCAGTGGTCATAGGTTGTCCTCAAGGTATCGCCGAATCGGGTAAGGTTTACACAGTCGGGGTTTCAATTTTAATTGTCTTCGCCTAGTCGTCTTAACAGTTATTGACTAATACAGGGATGCAGTAATATAGCCTATTATTGAAGAAGCAATATAACTGAGTTGATTACTATTAAATTTATTCATCTTATAAATTAGTTCTACCACAGCGTTTCCTGTCTGCTTTTTTAGCAGAATATTCTAACTTCATCATTTTTTAAAAATGATTTATTGTTGACAATAATGCGATAAATATGCATATTAATCGCAAATTTATAGCATAAATGACTTTATTGTTGACAATTTATGGAAAATACCGAATCTACATCGCTCGCTGAAGCAGGACTCGACTCGCCTACGCTTGCCAGTCGAACCTTCGAATGTATCAAGTCGGATATCATCAGCGGGCTGCTGGCGCAGGGCTCAAAAATTGTCGAATCCGATCTGGCGCTGAAATACGGCATCAGCCGGGGGCCGTTACGCGAAGCCATCCATCGACTCGAGCAGATGAAGCTCATTCAGCGAATTCCCCATGCGGGTTCACGCGTAGTCACGCTGGATATTAAAATGATGGGTGATATCTATACCGCGCGCGAAGCGCTCGAAGGTATGGCTGCGCGGCTTGCGGCGCGACTGATGGCAGACGATGAAATCGACAATTTGCGTGCTTTACTCGACCAGCATGAAGCCGCCATCGGCGAAACTGAAGGTAAGGCCTATTTTCAACGCGAGGGCGATATCGATTTTCACTATCGAATCGCGCTGGCCAGCCGGAATCGCTGGATTCTGGAAAACCTGACCGGGGAACTGTACCAGTTAATCCGCATGGGTCGCCACCAATCAGGGCAATATCCATCGCGCGCCAGTGTCGCGCTGGCCCAGCACCGTGGCATTGCCGATGCCATCGCTGCGCGCGATGAAGAACTGTCCGAAATTTTAATGCGCCGCCATATCAGCGGCGCCTGGGAAATCGTCAAAGCGATACTTGAGGGAAAAGATGAACAATAACAGCGCCGGGGAAAAACTTCGGCTGGCAGTACAACAGAATAATCCGCTGCAGGTGGTTGGAACGATCAATGCTTACTCGGCGATCATGGCGGAGAAAAGCGGGCATAAGGCGATCTATCTGTCGGGTGGCGGGGTCGCGGCCAGTTCGCTGGGCACCCCGGACCTCGGCATTACCACGCTTGCCGACGTGCTCGAGGATGCGCGTCGCATCACCGATGCGAGTTCGCTACCGCTGCTCGTCGATGTCGATGTCGGTTGGGGTGGTGCGTTTAATATCGCGCGTTGCGTACGTGAAATGATTCGCGCCGATGTCGCCGGCGTTCACATCGAAGACCAGGTCATGCAGAAGCGTTGCGGCCATCGTCCGAATAAAGCCATTGTCGCCCAGGCTGAAATGGTCGACCGCGTAAAGGCCGCCGTTGATGCGCGTAGCGATGAAGACTTCGTCATCATGGCGCGCACCGATGCGCTTGCGGTTGAGGGTATAGAATCGGCCATCGATCGCGCCATCGCCTGCGTCGATGCGGGCGCCGACATGATATTTCCGGAAGCGATGACGACGCTTGAGCAATATCAACAATTTGTCGACGCGGTAAAAGTACCGGTACTCGCTAACATCACTGAGTTCGGCGCAACACCGCTGTTCAGCACCGAAGAGCTGGCCTCGGTCGGGGTCAAGCTCGCGCTTTACCCTTTAAGCGCATTTCGCGCGATGAGCCTGGCCGCACTCAAGGTTTATCAAACCATCCTCAACGACGGCAGCCAACAGAACGCGGTTGAGACAATGCAAACGCGCATGGAATTATACGATTTCCTGGATTACCACCAGTACGAACAAACACTGGACCAACTATTTAAAGAGGAAAAATAATGACTGACGCACCTGGATTCAAACCCAAAAAATCGGTCGCGCTATCGGGCACTACCGCCGGCAATACCGCGATCTGTACGGTCGGTAGAACCGGCAACGACCTGGCCTACCGGGGTTACGACATTCTTGACTTTGCCGAACAAAGTGAATTCGAGGAAATCGCCTATTTAATTGTTCATGAAAAACTGCCGAACCAGGCCGAACTCTACGCCTACAAAGCGCACCTGAGAACCATGCGCGACTTGCCGCAGTCTGTGAAAACAGTGCTCGAACAACTGCCCGCAAGTGCCCACCCGATGGACGTGATGCGCACCGGTTGTTCTGCACTGGGCTGCCAAACCCCGGAAGACAGCAGCCACAGCGTCGCTGGCGCGCGCGACATTATTGACCGGCTGATGGCCTGCTTCGGCTCGATGCTGGTTTACTGGTACCACTTCAGCCGCAGCGGCACGCGCATCGACCTGGTCACCGACGACGACTCGATTGGCGGGCATTTCCTACACCTGTTGCACGGTGAACCACCACCCGAGTCCTGGGTTAGAGCGATGCACATTTCGCTGATTCTTTACGCCGAGCATGAATTCAATGCATCGACTTTTACCGGGCGGGTTATCGCCGGTACCGGCTCCGATATGTTTTCCTGCGTTACCGGTGCCATCGGCGCCCTGCGCGGACCGAAACACGGTGGCGCCAACGAAGTTGCCTTTGAAATCCAGTCACGCTACCAGTCAGCCGATGAAGCTGAAACAGACATCCGCAAACGCGTCGCCAACAAGGAAATCGTTATTGGATTCGGGCACCCGGTATATACCGTCAGCGACCCACGTAACGAAGTCATTAAACGCGTCGCCAAAAGTCTGTCCGATGAAAACAATAGTCCGTTGATGTACGAGGTTGCCGAACGCCTCGAAACGACGATGTGGAAACTGAAAAACATGTTTCCAAATCTCGACTGGTTTTCGGCGGTTTCCTACAACCAGATGAATGTCCCTACCGATATGTTCACCCCGTTGTTTGTCATTGCAAGGACCTCCGGTTGGGGAGCGCACGTGGTCGAACAGCGTCAGGATGGAAAAATTATCCGTCCTTCGGCCAACTACACCGGCCCGGAAAACCTTGAATTCACCCCTATTCAATCCAGGAATTAATCCATGAGCAAAGCAGCAGTACTCGACGCCAGCCGTCCCGAATTCGACAAGGTCATCCAGGACATAGTCGACTATATTTTCGAATACGATGTCAGCCAGTCCGACGAAGCGATGCAAACTGCGCGCTACGACTGGATGGACAGCATGGGCTGCGCGCTGCTGGCATTAAACTACCCGGCCTGCACCAAACTACTCGGCCCGATTGTTCCCGGTGCCGACATGCCAGGCAACGGCGCGCGTATTCCCGGAACCTCTTTTGAACTTGATCCGGTTCGCGCGGCCTGGAATATCGGTGCGATGGTTCGTTGGCTGGACTACAACGACACCTGGCTTGCCGCCGAATGGGGGCATCCGTCGGACAATCTCGGTGCCATTCTGGCCCTTGCCGATTATCTGTCGCGCAAGCGCGTCGCCGAAGGCGGGTCTTCTTTGACGATGCGCGATGTGTTGATCGCGATGATCAAGGCGCATGAAATTCAGGGCGTGATCGCATTGGAAAACTCCTTTAACAGGGTCGGACTCTGCCATGTCATGCTGGTGCGCATCGCCTCAACCGCGGTGGCCGCTCAAATGCTTGGCTGTAGTCGCGAAGAGTGCCTGAATGCGGTATCGCATGCCTGGATCGATGGGTCATCGCTGCGCACTTACCGACATGCCCCGAATACCGGCTCGCGTAAATCCTGGGCGGCGGGCGACGCTTCTTCGCGCGGCCTGTTTCTCGCGTTTACCGCCCTGCGCGGCGAGATGGGTTATCCATCGGCAATAACTGCTCCGACCTGGGGTTTTCAGGACGTCGCCTTCGGCAAAAAACCACTCGTTTTCACCCAGGGCTTTGCTACTTATACTATGGAAAATATTCTGTTCAAGATTTCCTTTCCCGCCGAGTTCCACGCGCAAACTGCGGTGGAAGCGGCAGTTACCCTGCATCCCGAAGTAGTAACACGACTCGATGACATCGAACGGATTGTGATTAAAACCCAGGAATCCGGTGACCGTATCATTAACAAGACAGGTCCGCTCGACAACCCCGCCGACCGCGATCACTGCCTACAGTACATGGTTGCCATCGGTTTATTGAAGGGTGATTTGCAGGCCGAGCATTACGAGGATAATGTCGCTGCTGACCCACGCGTCGATGCGCTGCGCGAAAAAATGGAAGTCAGTGAAGAAGATCGTTTTACACGTGAATACCTTGAGCCCGACAAACGCGCAATCGGAAATTCGTTACAGATTTTTTATCGTGATGGCAGTGCCAGCGACGAAGTTGTAGTCGACTACCCGGTCGGGCACCGGCGCCGACGCGAGGAAGGCATTCCACTATTGAAGGCGAAATTTGAGCGCTATCTGCGTGGTCGGCTGAGTGTCAAAAAGGCCGATGCGATCCTCAATATCTGTAGTAATCAGCAGGATTTTGAAGCGACCAGCGTCACCGATATGATGGCATTACTGCAGCAGTAAAATAACCGGGGTCAGCCGGGTTTGCTGAGCTGGACTGAGCTGGGCCGGGCTGACCCGGATCATCGGCTATTTGAACAATTCCAGAATATTGGTCAGATCCTTTTTACCAGCCGCAATTTCATCGGGTTCAAGCCCGGCGAGCTCATGCGGGAATACCAGCCATTCTTCGCTTTCGTGGCAATAATAATCGGGCTCGAACTTAACCGCGTTTTTGCTCGGCTTATACCAGGGACAGGCGACGCGAATGTCGGAAGGGGCATTCTTGCGCGACTGCTTTTTTATTTGCTTGATCAGTGCATCTACGCTGCGGCCCGAATCAAAAACGTCATCGACAATGAGCAAGCCATCGTCGGCGTTGGCATTTTCGATTAAATAATGCAGTCCGTGAACGCGAATTTTTTTCGCCTGCTTGTTAATCCCGTAATAGGAGGATGTGCGCACCGAAATGTGGTCGGTCTGGATGCCTTTGAATTCAAAAAATTCCTGTACCGCAATCCCGACCGGTGCACCACCGCGCCAGATTCCAACGATAAAATGCGGCTTGAAGCCACTGCTGTAAACCTGATGCGCCAGCCGGAATGAATCTTCCAGCAATTGCTGGGCGGTTATATAGGTTTTGTCCACGGCGAGTCATCCGTCAATTAATACAGGCGGCTATTCTGGCACATGCGAAAAGCCAGCACTAGGGCCTGCAGAACTGAATGATTGATCTATACTCTTTACGACCACTCAAGCATGTTTGATCTACCACTGTTGCCTGAGTTGGATTAAGCTTCGCGAATTCATCCTGAAGTCGTTTTTTGAAAGACCGGCAATAAGGAAAACAGGAATAAAACTAGCTAACCAGAAAAACAAAAACTATTGCCTTACAGATACGGTCAATTTTGCTCAGTATTTATCCAGCTGCGTTAGTCGAATGCTCCTGAGCCAGCACAATCAGTGCATGGAATAACCCTTTGATTGCTTCTTGCCGCTGACCTGCCTAGATAAATAGCCATGATTGATATCGCACTAGACCTGCTACCGAGCCTGGTTTTCCTCAGTGTAACCTTGTTTCTCCGGTACACCGGCCCGAAAATTCGCGGTTTGCCGTGCCGGACTGGAATATTCTACTCGGTGGCTTCGGCCTGTTGTCGCTCGCCAGTCTGCTTAACAATTTCTACCACTACACACCCTTGAACACGAATATCGATACCGAAGATACGATCGCAATAGTCGTTCTCGTTGGTGGTTTTACCGTCGGCCTGGTCATCCTGGCGATAGGGATGACACGATGGATTCCGGCGCTACATTGCGCACCCGATTGCCCTCGAACAATTTCTAACCTGGCTCAGGACCCAGAAAGCCAATCGATTGAGCGAGACTACTATCTGATTTATTGCCGCATAGGGGTCAAGCGCAGATAGTGTCAGGTTCCGGGGTAGGGGTTGTTTCCCCGGAGGACGAAATGACTGCCCCGAGTGGTTCATCTACTACTTCCTCATCCCGGACAGGATCTGGCTTTCCGGTTTTGCACTACTCGCTAGTGAATTGCTGAATGGCATCCCTGTCCATTATCTATCCTCGTACCGCGCAGCATTGCTGATCATCTGCGCAGAAATTTCATTGTGGCGCCTGACCAGCGACGCAATATCAAGCCCGTTAATTTCACCTTCGCTAACCACGGGCCGACCATTGATAATCGAATACCAGACATTCGCCGGAGCACAAGTCAAAAGCGCAGCAACGGGGTCAGTCTGCGCCCCGGCATGACTGATATCGTCCAGCCTCACCAGAATGACGTCGGCCGCCTTTCCCGCTTCCAGAGAGCCAATGTCATCCCGGCCCAACACCGATGCACCACCAAGGGTAGCGAGCTCCAATGCCTCACGCGCCGAAAACCGGCCTGCAGTCGATTCAAACCCCGGCCAACCAACACGCTGCAATAACATCGCCTGGCGCGTCTCGCCAATCATATGATTACCATCGTTGCTCGCCGAACCATCGACTCCCAGCCCCACGCGAACACCGGCATCGATCATTTCGCGAACCGGCGCGATTCCTGAGGCGAGAATCATATTACTGGAGGGACAATGACAAACCCCACTTTGCGTCGCTGCCAGACTTACTATTTCATTTTTGTCGGGGTGCACCATATGGGCAAACCAGACATCATCACCGGTCCATCCCAGGCTTTCCATATAGGCCATCGGCCGCATGCCGAACTGTTCTTCGCAGAAACGGTTTTCATCGATGGTTTCGGCCAGGTGCGTGTGCAGATTAACTGCTTCAAACTGCCGGGCCAGTTGCGCGGTCTTTCTCATTAATTCAGGGGTAACGCTAAAGGGCGAACAGGGTGCAAGGCCGATGCGCAGCATAGAGTAAGGGTCAGGGTCATGATAAACCTCGATCACCCTGCGACAATCTTCGAGGATATCAGCCTCGTCTTCACAAACACGGTCGGGGGGCAGGCCACCTTTGCTCTTACCCAGGCTCATGCTTCCACGCGTGGGATGGAAACGAACCCCGAGTTCCTGAGCGGCCCGAATTTCATCATCGAGCATCGCTCCATTGGGGAAAAGATACAGGTGATCGGCCACCGTCGTAGCGCCACTCATGAGCAGCTCTACCAATGCGAGTCGCGCACTGATATAAACCGCCTCGCCATCCATTTCAGCCCAGATCGGGTACAGCGTTTGCAGCCAGTCGAAAAGCGATTTACCTTCGCCGGTGCCGATGCTCCGAGTCAAGGTTTGATAAAGATGATGGTGACAGTTCACCAGTCCCGGCAAAACAAGGCAGCCTTGCGCGTCGATGCATTGATCCTGAGTTTGATGGTTGTTTGTCAACCAGTCGCGGGCATCTGTACTCGACCCGACAAAGGCAATGGCACGGTCGACAATAACCAGCCCACCATCGGCAATTTCGCGGCGCTCGCTATCCATGGTTACCATCATCTGTGCATGCTGAATCAATATTACTGGCATTAATCCGCCCTCAGATACTGGCGTTTACCCATGATATGAGTAGCTTGAATATTTCGATCATCACCCAGCATCATCAAGGCGAATAATTGATCTTCTATCGATTCGGATTGTTCCATGCGTTTTTCCATTATCGGGGTTGGAGTCAACTCGACAACCACGAAATCAGCGTCTTTACCGGGTTCAAAATTACCCAGATTCTGCTCAAGGGATAAAGACCTTGCACCGCCCAGGGTGGCCAGGTAAAAGGCTTTCAGCGGGCTAAGCTGCTGACCCGCCAGCTGCCCGACTTTATAGGCATCACTCATCGTCTTCAACAAACTGAAACTGGTGCCCGCACCAACATCGGTGGCCAGACCAAGGCGAATATTCTGTTCGACAGCGGCATCCAGGTCAAACAATCCACTGCCCAGAAAAAGGTTTGACGAAGGGCAATAGGCTATCGCCGCTCCGCTTTGCGCAAGGCGCCTGCGATCCTGATCATCGAGATAAATGCAGTGCCCGTAGATCGAGCGCTCGCCCAGCAGTTGGTAGAAATCATAGACATCGAGATAGCTGCGTCGCTCGGGAAATAATTGCGCAACCCACTCCACTTCGGCTTTGTTTTCGGCAGCATGCGATTGCAGGTATAACTCAGGGTTTTCGCGCAGTAACTGACCACAGACTTCGAGCTGGGCCTCACTCGAACAAGGGGCAAAGCGGGGTGTAACGGCATAGTGAGCCCGCCCTTTTTGATGCCAGCGGGCAATCAGTTCGGCGCTTTGCCGATAGCTCAGTTCGGCGCTGTCACAAAGATAATCGGGAGCGTTGCGGTCCATCATTACCTTTCCAGCGATTACGCACATATCGCGTTTTTGCGCCTGCTTAAAAATCGCATCTACCGACTCGGGATGAACCGTGGCATAAATCGCAGCCGTAGTCGTGCCGTTACGCAGGAGTTCATCGCAATAAAAATCCGCGATGCCCTCGGCATATTGCGCATCGCCGAACTTCGCCTCGGTGGGGAAGGTATAGTCCTGTAACCAGTCGAGTAGCTGCTTGCCGAAACTGACGATCATTTCACTTTGCGCATAGTGGTTATGCGTATCGATAAAGCCGGGTAGTATCAGGCGGCCCGAGTAATCGTAATAAGAACAGCCATCGGGCAGGTGATCGATCCAATCGAGCGCTTCAACCAGCCGCTGCACCTTACCCTGGTAAAGAATCAACAGGCCGTCTTCGAGGTACTCATAGCTGTTGTCGTTAAGCGCCGGGTCGTCAATAAAATGCAGAAAACTGGCACGAACGACCAGGTCACAGTTTTGATTATCGAGCATCGATGGAACAATCGACATGCCAGCTAAGGTTGCTTCGATTGCGCAAACCAGATGGCAATCAGCTCGCGCTCCTGGTCGGTCATTCCGGTTAAATTCCCGATCGGCATGTATTTAGACTGAACCGTAAATGCGATACGGTCGGCATGCGCCCTGATCTGATCGGACGAGCTAAAAACCAGCCCCAGCGGAGCTTCAATAAACCCCGCCTGCGTCGGTGTAGCCGAGTGGCAGGAGATGCAACGCGCCTGAACGACCGCTTCAACCTGCGTCATGCTCACTTTTGTACCTTTGCTCTCAACTGTTTCGGGGCTCATATACGCGATCAGGAATAACAATAAAACGGTCGCGACAATCGGCAACATCAGGCTCGGCCTGGCACTGTGCCGCATCACAAAATACTGCCGGATTAAAACTCCGGCGAGCATTATAAAAATTAATACCAGCCATCCCTGCGGGTGACTGTAAGTCATCGGAAAGTGATTGCTGATCATGATGAACAGCACAGGCAAGGTAAAATAAGTGTTATGCACCGAGCGCTGCTTACCGATTACACCGGGCTCGGTATCGGGGGTTTCACCCGCCCGAATTTGCGCAACGACTTTTTTCTGCCCCGGGATAATCTGGAAAAAAACGTTCGCCGCCATGATCGTACCCATCACTGCACCGACATGCAGATAGGCGGCCCGGGCGCTGAACAACTGAAATAAACCCCAGGCGGTAGCCGAAACCAACACTAATAGTACTGCCGCGAGCAGACCATCCTTTCCTCGAAGCAACTTGCAAAGGCTGTTATAGATCAACCAGCCGCCGACAATAACCGTGACGCTGATAAGAATCGCTCGCGATGGGGACAGTGCCATTACTTGTTGATCGATCAGGTAGGTGCTGGCGCCAAACCAGTAGATAATCGCCAGTAGACCCATACCCGATAGCCAGGTGGTATAGGCTTCCCATTTTGACCAGTGCAGATTTTCGGCTAGCGGTTCGCCCTGCGGCCCGAGTAGAAACTTCTGGCTTTGGTAGACGCCACCGCCATGCACCGCCCAGAGTTCACCACTGACACCGCGATCCTTGTCCTGTTTACGCGCGGGCCTGGTTAATGAACTGTCGAGCATGACGAAATAAAACGAAGCGCCGATCCAGGCGACACCTGCGATCAGGTGCAGCCAGCGCAATAACAGATTGGCCCAGTCGAGGAGATATGCTTCCATTAGTTAACCCGTTTTGTGATTAAACTGTGCAGCCAGACCTGACTGCACAGTCTATCGATTTAGCTTTCGGTACTAGTTCGGGATTTTGCTCACTACACCTTGCAGGTAGTAGTTCATTCCGCTCATGTCTTTGTCGCTCATGTTGCTGCCCGCGGCGACAACGGTTTTGCCATCCTGATTAACTACCGGGCCCGAAAACGCATGCAAAGTCCCATTCGCCATTTGCTTTTCCATGGCCTTGATACGCTTTTGCAATTCGGCTGGAACCGCCTTGTTCATCGGCGAAAGCTTTATCATACCTTCGGCATAACCACCCCAGACATTGCTCGGCTTCCACGTTCCCGCCTGTACTTCCTTGACCGTTTTAGTGTAGTAATCACCCCAATGGTGGGTAGTCGCGGTCAGATGTGCATTGGGACCATATTTAGACATATCAGAATGGTAACCGAAGGCATATTTACCTTTTTCTTCGGCGGCCTGAACCACGGCGGTGGAATCGGTGTGATGGGTAATAACATCAGCGCCCTGTGACATCAAAGCCATCGATGCCTGCCGTTCTTTGCCCGGGTCATACCAGGAATTTACCCAGATTACGCGCAATTCGGCTTTCGGGTTGACGCTGCGAGCGCCTTTGATGAAAGCATTGATGCCCTGCAAGACTTCCGGAATAGGAAATGCAGCAACGTAGCCCAATACATTTGATTTGGTCATTTCCCCGGCAATTACGCCGTTCAGGTAACGACCTTCGTAAAAGCGTGCGTTAACCAGTCCCATGTTTTTACCCATTTGATAACCGGTGGCGTGGACAAAGGCGGTTTTGGGAAAAGTTTTAGACACTTTCAGCGCGTAGTTCATGTAGCCGAAACTGGTGGCGAAAATCACTTTATCGCCGCGTTTTGCCATTTCACGGATAACGCGTTCGGCGTCGGCGCCTTCGGCGACATTTTCTACATAGCTACTGGTTACGCCTGTTTCCTTTTCCATCTGCAATCGACCCAGGTCGTGCTGATAGGTCCACCCGGCATCACCGATCGGACTGACATACACAAAACCAACATTGTCCGGTGCTGCCATCGCAGTACCGTTAAACAGACTGACGACGACCGCCATACTGACTACGGCCAGTTTTTTGCCAAATATTTTTGTAACACTCATTGCTAAATCCTCCCGGGATTATATTTAAATTTCAATCTGTTGTTCAGCATTCTTCTTTATAGCTATTCCCGATGAATGCTCGCTGAATTGCAGACTGCGGCATCTTACCTTTTTAAGCGGATCTGATCAGCTGTTGATCCGCATTTTTTGCGCCAATTCATCATTTTCAGACCTCTGGCAGCTGTATCTAATTTTTCAGGCCTCTGGCAGCTTTGCTTATGCTCAGGCCTCCAGCATCTTTGCTTATTGTCAGGCCTCCGGCATCTTTGCTTACTGTCAGGCCTCCGGCATCTTTGCTTACTGTCAGGCCTCCGGCATCTTTGCTTACTGTCAGGCCTCCGGCATCTTTGCTTACTGTCAGGCCTCCGGCCTGAACGCCTGCCCCAACGAAACCGGCGCGTTCAGGCGCACGGTGTTCTGGTCGCGCGATATGATTACCAGCACGATAATCGTCGCCAGATATGGCATCGCCGACAGCAGCTGCGACGGTATATTGATATCGAGATCCGACCCCTGAACGAATAGTTGCGCCACCATCACGCCACCAAACAGATAGGCGCCGACGAGCACTCGAAACGGCCGCCAGGTCGCGAAAACAACCAGTGCTATCGCGATCCAGCCACGCCCGGCCACCATCCCTTCGACCCACAGCGGGGTGTAATAAACCGACAGAAAAGACCCCCCTATTCCAGCCATCGCACCGCCAAAAAGCGTCGCCATATAGCGAATTCGAATTACCGGGTAACCAATCGAATGCGCCGATGACGGTGATTCACCGACGGCGCGCAATACCAGCCCCTGCCGACTGCGGTAGAGGAACCAGACGATAGCGCCAAACAATAACCAGGAAAAATAGACCAGCGACTGCTGATTAAATAATGCTTCGCCGATTATCGGCAGATCGGCCAACAGTGGAATGCGGATAGTGCCAACCGTCTGCAGTATTTCGGACTCGTAAGGCTTACCGATAAATGCCGACAAGCCGACGCCGAGAATCGACAGCGCGAGTCCGGTGGCGACCTGATTACCCATTAAGGTCAACACCACAAAAGCGAACAATAACGACATCAAAGCACCGGCGACCATGCCGGCGAGGACGCCCAGCCAGGGGTTTCCGGTATAAAGGGTCACTGCAAACCCGGCCACCGCGCCCATTGCCATCATGCCTTCGGCGCCGAGATTAAGTACGCCGGATTTTTCCGCGACCAGCTGCCCGAGGGCGACAATAATTAGAGGGGTTCCGGCAATCACGGTTGCCACCAGAATTGAACTGAGAATTGAGGTCTCCATTAAACCACGGCCTCCTTCGTCCAGCGCAGGCGGTAATTGATAAACACATCCGAGCCGAGCAGAAACATCAGCAGCATCCCCTGGAATACGTTGGAAATCGATGAAGGCAGGTTCATATACTGCTGCGCCTGCTCGCCACCCAGATAAAGCAGTGCCATCAACAGACTGGCAAAGAAAATACCGACCGGATTCAGGCGCGCAACAAAGGCGACAATAATAGCCGCGAAGCCGTAGTTATTCGACACGTGCTCGGTTATCTGTCCCATCGGTCCGGCAACTTCGGACATGCCGGCCAGACCTGCCATCGCACCACCGCTTAACAGGCCTATCCAGATCATTCGTTTCGCCGAAAACCCGGCGTAACGCGCGGCATCGCTGGCGTATCCTGCGACCTGCATTTGAAAACCGGCAAAGCTGCGGTACATAAATACATAGCCGACCAGGAGCGCAGAGGTCGCAAATACGAAGGCGTAGTTCAGTCGGGTTCCTTCAATCATGATCGGAATCAAGGCCGAGTCGCCGAACAGGCGCGACTGCGGAAAGTTAAAGCCCATCGGATCCATCATCGGCCCGTGTACCAGCCAGGAAACCAGCAATTGCGCCACGTAAACCAGCATCAGCGACACAAGAATTTCATTGGTATTGAAGCGGGTTTTCAAAAATGCCGGAATCAATGCCCAGAGCATGCCACCAATGCCGCCGCCGATTATCATCAGGAATAATATGTGCGGCCCCTCAGATTCGTGAAAATACAGCGCCACCGCGCTGGCGCCGATACTGCCGGCGATCAGCTGCCCCTCGGCACCGATGTTCCAGACGTTGGCGCGAAAGCCCACCGCCAGGCCGATCGCGCAGAGCATCAAAGGTGTGGCCTTCAATAACAGTTCTGAAAAGCCGTAAAGATCGCGCACCGGGTTGATGAAAAATATAATAAAGCCTTCGACGGGGTCTTTGCCGAGCAGGGTAAACAGCACCAGTCCGCCAATCAGCATCAACACAATGGCGATCAGGGGTGACGCGTAAGACATTGCCAGCGAAGCTTCGGCACGGGGTTCTAACCTAATCATTAGCGCTTACTCCTGCGCCCGCCGGGTCATTCCACATGCCACTCATCCAGACCCCGATTTCGTCAATATTAGTGTCGGCGAGTTTCTTCGCGGGGGACAGTTTGCCATTGGCGATTACCGCAATCCGGTCTGAAATTTCAAATAATTCTTCGAGCTCTTCGGAAATGACCAGAATAGCTGTACCCTTGTTACGCAGGTCGATCAGCGCCTGGCGAATGAAGGCAGCCGCACCGACATCGACGCCCCAGGTCGGTTGCGCGACTATCAGTAACTTCGGTGCCAGCAGAATTTCGCGGCCCATGATGAATTTCTGTAAATTTCCTCCCGACAGCGAGCGCGCCACCGCTTTTTCGCCGCCGCATTTGACGTTAAATTCGTCTATGCAGCGTTTGGCAAAGGCACTGACCCGATTAAATTGAATCAAACCATAATCGAGCAGTCCATCGTAATGCGCCGTCAATAAGGCATTTTCGCTGAGCGACATCTGCGGCACCGCACCGCGACCGAGACGTTCTTCCGGTACAAATCCCATACCGCTACGCCGTCTTTGCCCCGGCATGTTATGGCCCGAAGGCTGGCCGCATATTTCGATTGCCTGGTGCTTATCGATCAATTCCTCCCCGGATAAGGCATAAAGCAGTTCCTGCTGGCCATTGCCGGAAACACCGGCAATGCCGAAAATCTCGCCGGAGGAAACTTCAAGCTCGATATCGATCAAATCGCTACCGAAGGGGTCTTTCGATTTCTGGTAGAGCCGGTCCAGACGTAATCGAATTTCGCCCAGCTCTTTGGGCTCATCGTGCTGACACACCGGCAACTCTTTACCAATCATCAGGCTGGCCATCGATTTCGAGGTTTCTTCGGCGGGAATGCAGGAACCGGTAACCTTGCCATCGCGCAGTACTGTCGCGACGTGGCAGAGTTCCTGAATTTCATCCAGTTTATGACTGATGTAGAGAATGCTGCAGCCTTCAGCAGCGAGCTGGCGCAAGGTGTCGAATAACTTACGAACCGCCTGCGGGGTGAGTACCGAAGTGGGCTCATCCATGATCAGGAGCTTCGGGTTTTGTAGCAGGCAGCGAATAATTTCAACGCGCTGACGCTCGCCCACTGACAGCGCATGAACCAGCCGTTGTGGATCGACCGGTAAGCCGTAGCGATTGGACACTTGTTTAATTTTTAAGGATAAGGTCGGTAGATCGGGGTTATCCGGCAGCGCCAGGGCGACATTTTCTACCACCGTCAGCGTTTCAAATAGCGAGAAGTGCTGGAAAACCATGCCGATGCCGAGACTGCGCGCATGCGCCGGGTTTTCAACCTGGACCACTTCACCTTCCCACTTGATCGCCCCAGCATCGGGCCGGGTGACCCCGTAGATCATTTTCATCAGGGTACTCTTACCCGCGCCATTTTCACCGAGTACCGCGTGAATTTCGCCCTGCTTTATCTGCAGATTAACTGCTTCATTGGCGATTACCGATGGATAAATTTTGGTTATGCCCTCGAGTTCGAGACGAAGTTCCTGATTGCTATCCGAGTCGCCCATCATCCCACCCCCTCAACTATTTTCAGCATCGCATGGTTGCCCGCCTTTTTATTTTGCCGTTGATCGTATACCCGTAAAATTTGAGCGGCAACCGATATCGCGATCATCGCTGGTAGCTTGCTGCGAATACCATCGATTCCAATCGGGCAGGTCATTCGTTCAAATTTGCCAGGGTCTACGCCCCGCCGTGCCATCCGGGTTTCAAAGTTGCGTCTTTTCGATTGCGAGCCGATTAATCCAAAATAGGCAAAATCGTCGCGTTTAAAAATCTGTTCGCAAAGCCGCTGGTCGAGCCCATGATCGTGGGTCATCACCAGAAAAAAACTACCCGCCGGGGCGGCGTCAACTTCGGCTTCCGGGCTGTCGGTAATCAGCATTTGGGCAACCGCACCGCTATCTTGCGGCATCATATTATCGCGCGTATCGATCCAGCGAATCTCTATAGGCAAATCCTGTAGCGCCGACACAAGCGCTTTTCCGACATGCCCGGCGCCGAAAAGATAAAGCACCGCAGATTCGCTGCTTTGCATTGCCTTCTGCCAGCTGGCTTCATTGTTCAAGGGTTCAAACATCAGGTTTACCAGGCCACCGCAGCATTGCCCGAGTCCGGCCCCTAGAGGAAAGCGACGCAATGCCTCCCCACTACCCAGGGTGAGTTGCTCACGCGCGATGGCGCAGGCCTGAAATTCGAGATTGCCGCCACCGATGGTTCCGAAAATCTGATCGGCGCTGACCACCATTTGGGCACCGGCTTCGCGCGGAGTAGACCCGACAATCGAGTCAACGCTGATTAAAATGGCCGGCGTACCGGCGCTGCGCAATTGTGAAACACTATCCTGCCACCGATTCATAACTTATCCCGCCCCGCGCGCACGGCGTAGATTGCGTTCAGAATAGACTCGGGTGTCGCCGGTGCCTGCAACGGCGGATTGATCTGGTTGTCGGCGACACTGGCGATGGCATCGCGGATCGCGAAAAACACCGAAAAGGGTAACAGCAGGGGCGGCTCACCAACGGCCTTGGAACGCATAATCGTTTCCTCGACATTGTGATTATCAAACAATCGCGTGGTGAAGCGCGCCGGGCAATCGGTAATGGTTGGAATTTTGTAGGTAGATGGCGCATGGGTCGTTAACCGTCCCTGTTCATTCCAGCAAAGTTCTTCACTGGTCAGCCAGCCCATACCCTGAATAAAAGCGCCTTCGATCTGGCCGATATCGATCGCCGGATTGATGGAATTGCCCGCATCGTGCAATAGATCGGCCTGTAGTAACTTAAATTCCCCGGTGAGCGTGTCGACCACCACTTCGGACACCGCGGCACCGTAGGCAAAATAGTAAAACGGTCGCCCCTGTAAAGTTTCTTTATCCCAGCTCAGGCCGGGGGTTTTGTAAAATCCGTCGGACCAGAGCTGCACTCTATTCTGATAGGCCAGCACAACCAGTTCGCCAAAAGCAATGCTCTGCCCGGCGCAGGATACCCTATCATTATCGAATTCGACGTCAGCGGCATCGCCACCAAAATGTCCGGCGACAAATTCAGCCAACCGATTGCGCAGCTGGCGCGCCGCATCCTGGGCTGCCTTACCGTTTAAGTCGCTGCCGGTAGATGCCGCGGTGGCCGAGGTGTTCGCTACCTTGCTGGTGTCATTCGCGGTGGCCCGCACCCGGCCCACGTCTATACCCAGTTCAAGCGCTACCACCTGCGATACCTTGGTGTGCAAACCCTGCCCCATTTCGGTGCCACCGTGGTTAACTAAAACGGTCCCATCGGTATAAATATGCACCAGCGCGCCGGCCTGATTGAAATGGACAACGTTGAATGAGATGCCGAATTTGACCGGGGTAAGCGCCAGTCCCTTACGTAGAATTCTGTTTTCTCGATTAAATTCAGCAATCGATTGGCGACGCCGTTGATAATCGCTACTCGTTTCCAGCTCGTCTACCAATGCTGCGATGACATTATCATCGACTGACTGGCCATAGGGAGTGGTGTTGCGATCGTCTATTCCGTAGAAATTCGCCTTCCTGATTTGGAGTGGGTCTTTGCCCAGATTACGCGCGATATTGTCGATAATGTATTCGATTGCGATCGCGCCCTGCGGCCCCCCGAAACCCCGAAAAGCCGTGTTCGACTGGGTGTTGGTTTTGACGCTGTAAGCATCGATAGCGACATCACTGAGATAATAGGCATTGTCAAAATGACAGACCGCACGCGTCACCACCGGACCGGTCAGGTCGGCCGAAAAACCCGCCTGTGCCGACATCTCCACCAGCGCAGCGTCGATCACACCACGATCGTCGTAACCAACCTGGTAATCGAAATGAAAACCGTGCCGTTTGCCGGTAATGGTCATGTCGTCGTCACGGTCGAGACGCAGTTTGACTGGGCATTGAAGCTTGTGCGCGGCAACCGAAGCGATGCAGGCAAATATCGCCGACTGCGATTCCTTACCGCCAAAGCCGCCACCCATGCGTCTCATTTCTACGACCACCTGATTGAAATCTAGTCCGATGGCATGGGCGACCACCTGCTGCATTTCGGTGGGGTGCTGGGTCGAACACCAAAGGTGAATACAACCATCTTCCTTCGGCACCGCATAGGAAATCTGCCCCTCCAGATAAAACTGCTCCTGGCCACCGACGATAAATTCGCCATCGATGGTATGCGCCGATTTGCTTAAGCCCTGTTCGGCATCGCCACGACGCAATTGCATCGGAGGGATTACCCAGCTTTGCTGCTGCTTAGCCGTTACTAAATCGATAGTAGCCGGGAGTGGCTGATAATTGACCTTAGCCAGCTTCACCGCTTTGCGCGCCGCAACATAGCTGGTTGCTACTACTGCAAAAATTGGCTGCCCGATATATTCAACCTTGCCATCAGCCAGTATCGGATCATCTTTAATAATAGGGCCGCAGTCATTCACCCCGGGTATGTCGGCGGCAACCATCACTGCGACTACACCATTCGCATGACGCACAGCTTCGAAATCAATCGACAAAATAGTCGCATGTGCCTGCTCGCTCAACCCTAAAGCGATAAAGCGGGTGCCGATCAGTTCGCCGATGTCATCGACATAGGCGGCCTCACCGCTGACATGCAAATGGGCTGATTCGTGGGCAATACTTTTCCCGGCTTTAACTTCCCTTGCTTGCTGAGTCAACGGGTTCTCCATCAGCCCGACACCGCAAATACGTTGACCGCTTCATTGGCAAGCTGCTGCGGCCCGGTTTCCAGATAAAACCGATAGAGTAGATTAGCACTGGCTCGACTGCGGTAGGCTGCGCTGGCGCGCATGTCCGATAAGGGCGACAGTTCATCGGTTAGTTGCTTCATTGCCACCTGAACATTGGTTTCATCCCATTGCTTACCGACCAGAAACTGTTCGGTTTGCCGGGCCCGTTTTGGAATCGCCGCCATCCCTCCCCAGGCAAGAACAATATCCTCGACCCGGCCATCATTGAGCGACAGTGAAAATGCTGAACATACCGCGGAAATGTCCTGATCGTAGCGTTTGCTTAATTTGTAGCACCGAATCGTGGCGGGCTGATTTTTTGGCGGGATAACAATGGACTGAATAAACTCGCCGACCTCCATCGCATTTTTCATATAGTCGAGGTACAGGTCTTCAAGCACAATTTCGCGGACTCGCTCGCCCTGGCGCAGCTTTACCCGCGTACCGATTGCAATCAGCGCCGGCATCGAATCGCCGATCGGTGAACCATTGGCGACATTACCAACCAGGGTGGCGGCGTTACGCACCGGCAAAGAGGCAAAACGACGAAACATTTCACCAAGCTCGGGGTAGTCTTTGCAGATTTCCTTTACCGCTTCGGTCAGCGAGACTGCAGCCGGGATCTCGAGGCCCTGCTCATCCCGGACAATCTGCTGCAATTCAGCGACCTGCCCGAGGTAGATAACCCGGTTCAGTTCACGCAACTGCTTGGTTACCCAGAGCCCGACGTCGGTGCCACCGGCCAGAATGACCGAATCGGGGTGCTTCAAATAAGCGGCGGCTAGCGCTTCGAGAGTCAATGGCGCTAAAAAGTGCTTACTATCTCGCTCAATCGACACCGCCCGCGAGCGGCGCAACGCCTGCAAACGCTCGATCAATTCCTGCTCGGCGGCCGATGGCGCGGTTGACGATCGGCTGGACGCCTGCAAAATCAGTGACCCATGATCGTCGCCCACGGGATAGTCATACATATGGTGGCAGGCGTCGATAATCGGGCGATATCCGGTGCAACGGCACAGGTTACCTGACAGCGCATCGTCGATCTGGGCACGCTCAGGATTGCTCTCATTTTTGTACAGGGCAAACATCGACATGACAAACCCGGGGGTACAAAACCCGCATTGCGACGCGTGATGATCGACCAGGCTTTGCTGAACCGGATGTAATTTGCCCGATTTTGATTTTAGCGACTCGACCGTGAAAAGCGCCTTACCGTCAATCGTGGGCAGAAACTGGATGCAGGCATTCACCGCCAAATAACGAATTCGCCCACCGTCAAGCTCGCCTAGAACAACGGTACAGGCACCGCAGTCACCCTCGGCACAACCCTCTTTGCTACCGACCCGGCGGAGGTCTTCACGCAGATATTGCAATAACGTTCGTTCGGGATCGACCTGGTCGAGTTCGACCAAATCATTATCAAGGTAGAAACTTATGTGTGACATCAGCTACCGCGATAGGTCGAGTAGGCCCAGGGCGACACCAGCAGGGGCACATGATAATGCTGACCAGGGACACCGACGCCAAAGCGGATTATCACTTCGTCGACAAATAAGGGTTCGGCCAGCTCGCTATCAAAAGCGCGGAAATAATCACCCGCCTGAAATATCAGTTCGTATTTTCCACAGGTGAAATCTTCATTTTGCAACAGGGGGTGGTCAAGCCGACCATCGGAATTAGTCACACCATGAACGAGTTCCTCTCGATCCAGGTCGACCCGATACAGAGATACCTTGATACCAACGGCTGGACATCCGCGCGCAGTATCGAGCACATGAGTGGTTAAGCTTCCCATTCCCCCTCCAGAGCAGGACTGCCAGGCCAGGTGCCTGACAAGGCGGCTAAAATGGCATTAATTTATTTTTTTGTCAACAATTTGAATGATTATTGTTAACAATATTATTTACTGCTAGACTCCGACGGAAATTCTCACAGTACATCCGGACCTATGGCGACAGCTTCAAATCAGGCGGCAACAAAAATTAATGAAGACGATGTGCTGCGCCAGATAGAACAGGCAGTGCTCAACCATCGCCTGCCGCCGGGCACCAAGCTGAAGGAAGTTCAACTGGCCAACCTGTTCGGGGTAAAACGCGGCATGATCCGCAAAGTCCTCGCGCGTCTTGCCCATTCCCGACTGGTCGACCAAACCCCGAATCGGGGTGCCACGGTGGCCCAACCGACGGTCAAAGAAGGCCGCGATCTTTTTGCCAGCCGCCGCGTGATCGAATCGGCGATTCTGGATACCTTGATCAAAGCCGTCGACGAAGCGACGATCAAACAGTTGCGTGAAGCACTCGATCAGGAAGAAAAAGCCTATGCAGACAAAGACACCACCCGCGCGCTCAGCCTGTCGGTTGATTTCCATCGCCAACTGGCAAAATTAGCCGGCAACAGCGTTCTCGAAGAATACTTAAACGACATCATTCATCGCAGCCCGCTGGTGATATTGACCCATCTCGGCAGCGACAATGAAAATCGATGCCGAAATCAGGAACACGCCGAAATTGTCGAGGCAATTGCCAATCGGGACAGTAAAAAAGCAATCCGGGTGATGAACCAGCATCTACTGCATATCGAAAACCAGATCCAGCATCAGCCGGAAAAAGCGGCTCCCGATCTCGCGACGCTGATCGGCGCTGTCAATAATGAGGGTATTTCGATTGTCTGATTATCCGCGCGATATGATTGGCTACGCCAATAAACCACCAAGGGTCAACTGGCCGGGGCAGGCAAGGCTGGCGCTGCAATTCGTATTGAATTATGAGGAAGGTGGCGAAAGCAATGTACTGCACGGCGATGCCGGTTCGGAACAGTTTCTCTCCGAAATAATCGGTGCCGCCTCTTATCCCGACAGGCATATGAGCATGGAATCGATCTACGAATACGGCTCCCGCGCAGGAGTCTGGCGCATCCTCAATGAATTTGAATCGCGGGGGCTGCCGCTCACCATATTTGCGGTGGCCATGGCCTTGCAGCGACACCCGGATCTGGCAAAACATTTTGTCGACCAGGGTCACGAAATCGCCTGCCACGGTTTACGCTGGATACACTATCAGGATATGGATGTGGATAGTGAACGTAGCCACATGGCCGAGGCCTGCGCTATCATCCAGCAATTCGCCGGTGACAAGCCGATGGGATGGTATACCGGCCGAGACAGTCCGAATACCCGCCGCCTCGCCGTTGAAAACGAAAATATTCTCTACGACTCCGACTACTACGGCGATGATCTTCCGCTGTGGTGCGAAGTAACCACCGATCAGGGTGAACGCAAATCACAGCTGGTTATTCCCTATGCCCTCGATACCAACGACATGCGCTTTGCCACCGCGCAGGGATTTAATAGCGGTGAGCAGTTTTACCAGTATCTGTGCGACAGTTTCGACGTGCTTTACGCCGAAGGTGCGCATCATCCGAAAATGATGTCGGTTGGGCTGCATTGCCGTCTGGCCGGAAGGCCGGGTCGTTTTCGCGCCTTGCAACGCTTTCTTGATTACGTCGAAAGCCACCCTGCGGTCTGGGTCTGCCGTCGTATGGATATCGCGCAGCACTGGATCGAACATCATTCAACGCACAATAAATAAAATGAAAACAGCGACGACTATCGACTCAATTAACCATCTCGACCTTCCCCGGTTTGTCGAATTGCTGGGGGGTATTTACGAACACTCGCCCTGGGTTGCTGAAACGGTTTTCCAGCAAAAACCCTTTGCCGATGCGGAGCAACTGTTGCGGGCAATGGCACAGTGTGTCGGCGCTGCGGATGACAGCCAACGTCGGAAACTATTGTGCAGCCACCCGCAACTTGCCGGCAGGGAAGCGCAAGCCGGAACCCTTACCCGGGCTTCGCAAAGCGAACAAAGCTCGGCGGGTTTAAACCAGTGCAGCGCGCAGGAATTGGCCCACATCAAGCAGCTCAATCAGCGCTACCAGGAAAATTTCACCTTCCCATTTATTATCGCGGTTACCGGCTTGAACAAATTTCAAATTATTGCGGTGATGGAAGCTCGATTAACCAACCCGGTCGGCACTGAATTTAACACCGCCTTAAGCGAAGTCGATAAAATTGCAGCCATCCGGTTAAACGCTTTAATTGATGGATAGCCCGGCCGCCTTAATCGATGCCAGCGATGTCCATCCCGACTGGCATAACATTCTGTATGAGTCACTAAACGAAATGGACCTGGACTATCTGGAGTCCTTGCACACCGATGCTAACTGGTTACCCGGCACAGCAAATCTGCTGGCCAGTTTTCGCCGAAGCCTTAGCGGCGTTCGCTTCCTGCTGATTGGCGAATCGCCCTACCCGCGCCCACAGTCGGCCAACGGCATCGCTTTTTACGATGCAGCAGTTAGCGAACTGTTCAGTGAGCAGGGCTTGAGCAAGGCGGTCAATCGCGCGACCTCAATGCGTAATTTGATAAAGACGATGTTGATTGCCGAGGGATTTATCGACAAGGACGAAGACGGTAAGATACCGCAGTCGACGATTGCACAGTTGAATAAGCACGATTTGATTCAAACCATGCCAGCACTTTTTGACAAGCTGGAGCGACGCGGATTCTTGATGCTGAACGCCACCCCAGTTTTACACGCGAAGCGCAAACCAGCGCTAGATGCAAATTACTGGCTTCCTTTTTTACAGCGCTTTTTAGCGTTACTCGCCGAACAGTCTTCTGCTCGTGTCACGCTGCTACTGTGGGGCAAAATCGCGGCTGAAATTGAAAAGATAACGCCAGAGTCGGCCTACCACCGAATCGTTTGCGAACACCCCTACAATGTTTCGTTTATCGATAACCCGCAAATGCTCGATCTTTTTGCCGAGCTAAAACTGATGCAAGCCACAGCGTAAAAGTGAGATTTTTACCCCAACCATAATTTTATCTTTAAGTTATTGATATTTATCAGGGTAAGTTCCATCGACCTGATCTAGTCTGTTCACAACCCACTTCACAAGGCAGGCAACTTAACCTATAACAGTTGCTGGAGAATTAATGAATCACCGGAATGTGATGACGATCAGAACCACAAAAGGATTTACCCTTGTTGAAATTGCCATTGTGCTGGTTATTTTAGGGCTGATTATTGGCGGCGTGCTGAAGGCGCAGGAAATGATCACCAACGGCAAGCTGAAACGTATCGAAAGCGACCACACCGGCATTATTGTTGCGATGAATTCCTATCAGGATCGATATCTGTCGCTGCCCGGTGACGACGATCGCGCCAGTATGAATTTTTCGATTTTCAGCGACGGTGTCAATGACCCGGACCCTGTGGACATCGATGGTGATAACGATGGCCTTATTGACGGCGCCTGGTTGACCTCCCCCAATAGCGAAACCGCCAACTTCTGGAAGCACCTGCGCGCCGCCGGCCTGATTCCAGGGACTGGCGACGACGACACCTTGTTCACCAATGCCTTCGGCGGGAAAATCGGGGTTCGCGATGGCTCGCTGCGCATTTCCGGGCACGCTGTCATTTTCGGTTCCATCGAAGGGCCGATCGCCCGCGTCCTTGAAAGTAAGCTCGACGACGGTTCGCCCAGAAGCGGCGAAATACAAAGCGATGTCGACGCGACATATATGGATGAATACGCTTTAAGTAGCGCGGGCAACAGCTATGCGACTAACCTGCGTTACTTCGTGGCCTTCAGTCTGTAGTCGAAGTACCCATTACACCGGTAAAAATGACGTCGCCCCCAGCTGGAGTCGACGCATAGTTTCGAAGTTTAGCGGTTAGCGCGAGGCGAGATGGTCGGACAGTTGTCCCATAATTGCCGGCTTATCAACCGAGGCACCCATGGCGATCATCGCATCGGCAAAACGCCCAACGATATCGGTCAACGAAGCGACTGTTAACTGGTTGAGAATACCGATTCGTACCTGCGCTGGTTCCGACAGGGTGTTCCAGATTGCAAACCCGTCAGCGCGACATCCGGTAACCAGTTCTTTTTCCTTACCCGCAAGATCATCGGACAGATCGAATACCACCAGGCTCGGCATATTCGAGGTTACCTTGCAACCCATCGCGGCGATCGCGGTCCGCAGACCCTGCTCGTAAAACTCGTAGTCGGCCGATTTTTGCTCACGACCATGATCCAGCAATAAACGCAATGCTTCGTGAAAAGAGGCCACGGCATAGCCCGAGTGAGTCCGATGATAAGCGGCCACGTCAACATCCTTGCCATCGGCAATACACCAGTGGCGCGCTTCCAGAATCGGGTGGTGGACATAGGTATAACAACCACGCGCCTTGAGCACTTCAATTACCTTGTCGTTAAAACTCACCGGCGCATAGGTCAGAGGTAGCGCGAGTATGCCCTTTTGCGGGCAGGACGCCCAGGTGGTTACCGCAGGATAATCATCGATATTAAAATAGGAAATGCCGAGGCTCGATACCGCATCGACTATACCCATAACACCATGCCTGGCGCAGGCATCATTGAAACCCTTTAAGTCATTGATTCGACCGCTGCCGGTTTCCCAATGCGCCATAAAAGCCCACATCGGTTTATGTTCGGCCAGGGCGGCTTCCACGATTTCACCGCTCACCGAATCGCCATGAGCGACATTCACCGTAACGACGCATTCGGGTTTTGGATTCAATGGATCGGCGGCGAGGTCTTGCGGCGTAGACGCTTTTAACCGAACGTTAAAATCGTCGAGCCCGCTGAAGGTTCCATTCACAAAATTCACACACTTGTCGCCGGGGAGAATCGGTGAAAAGGCACAATCGAGCGCATCCCAACCGGTACCGCAAACGGCAAAGGTATGGACATTTTTGGTGCCGAATACTTCGCGCAGCATGAATTTAGCCTCCTTCATGCCACGGACCACATCGGCCTGCATATGATCGGCAACACCGGCGGCGGCGTAGCGCTGCAAAACTCGTGGGTCGGTGTTTCCGGGCCCGGGTCCTGCGGCCAGCGTATGGGGTATTTCAAGCTGTGGGTACATTGCTATTTACTCTCTAAAAGTGTTATTCGTTAGTTCTGTTAGCAGGCATCCATTCCCTGCCACAGCAAAAATCATGCGCGAGTATAGGCGGCGGCTGTGCTGCCAACTATGTCAGTGTCGACATTTAAGGCCGCAGCCTCGACAAAAACAATATCCCAAATAGGGCTATAACGCGGCCGCACCGGCCCTGGCTACGAGGCCATCTTCAACCGATGTCACTCCGCTGATGCCAATCGCCCCGACAATCTCGCCCTTGTATTCGAGCGGAACACCGCCTTCAACCGCTAACATGCCGGGCATCGACATATAACCCTGCTTACCGGCAGCTAATACCTCTTCCCAGAACTTGGTCGGGCGTCGAAAAATAAACGCGGCTCTGGCTTTCTCGATGGCCACGTCAATACTGCCGAGCTGCACTTTGTCGCGCTGCAGATACATCAAGTGTCCAGAATCATCAACTATTGCGATCGCCACATTCCAGCCGTTATGCGCGGCCTCTTGTTCCGCCGCCGCAGCCACCCTTTTTGCCGACTCCAGGTCGATCGTATATTTCTGAAGCATTAACACAGTTCCATATTTTTAAACCACAGACGCTAGCAGCAAGCGATCAGCACAATTTACTGGAAAACGACACAAATCAATGTCAGCTATTGATAAAATTGGATTTGTCCGATTCAAATCACAGAAATTTTGTGGCAAAACCGTTAGTATCGCCCGCATTCGGACAATTTCTGGGAATTATTAGTATGCGAATAGCAGTTTTTGGTGTCGGTGGGGTCGGCGGATATTTTGGCGGCCGTCTTGCTCAACATGGCCAGGATGTCACTTTCATATCACGCAATGAAAGCCTCAAAGCGATCAAACAGAATGGATTGAAAGTGGACAGCATCGCAGGAGACTTTCATGTCAGTGGAATCAAAGCCACCGACAACCCTCGCGAAGTGGGACCGGTTGACTACGTCATCTGCGCGGTTAAATCCTGGCAGATTCCGGCCGCGGCAAAAGCCATGCAACCCCTGGTCGGTGAAAACACCCTGGTCATTCCATTGCAAAACGGCGTTGAAGCCCCCGCCCACCTGAGTGAGCGACTGGACCCGGCTAATATCCTCGGCGGGCTTTGTGCCATTATCGCTTTCCGGGCCGCACCCGGACACATCAAACACATCGGCGCCAACCCATTGATACGCTTCGCCCACCTCGATCAGAAGGCCGATCATCGCATCAATGAATTGTCCGAGGTTTTGAATCGATGTAATGGGGTCAAATCAAGCATACCCGACGACATCAGCGTTGCCATGTGGCAGAAGTTCATGCTGATAACGCCCTGGAGCGGGCTCGGTTCGGTGTCGCGCGCGCCGATCGGAGTGTTACTACAGCAGCCCGATACTCTAAACCTGCTCGAAGCGGCGATTGAAGAAGTGTATCAACTCGGTTGCAAGCTGGGCGTTGACCTACCGCAAAATAGCGTCGCCAAAATACTCGCGCTGTTGCAAAGTTTTCCGGCAAATTCAACCACTTCGATGCAACGCGATTTATCGAATGGAAAGCCTTCCGAACTCGACCTGCAAAACGGTGCAGTAGTTCGACTCGCCGATGAAGCCGGCATCGAGACACCGATTAACCGGTTTTTTCTGGACAGCTTACGCTCGCTTGAACTGCGCGCACGTGGCGCGCTCAGCTTTTAACGACGCTGCGCGGCCTTTGCCTGCCGTCGACGTGCATGTAACACCGGCTCGGTGTAACCATTGGGCGATTCCCGCCCTTTGAACACCAGCTCGATCGCCGCCTGAAACGCAATACTCTTTTCAAAACCAGGCGCCATATTGTGATAAGTCGGGTCATTTGCATTCTGCCGATCGACGACTTCCGCCATTTTTTCAAAAACCTTGCGCACCTGCGCCTCGCTGGTTATGCCATGGTGTAACCAGTTAGCGATGTGTTGGCTCGAGATACGCAACGTTGCCCGGTCTTCCATCAATTCCAGATTTGAGATATCCGGCACCTTGGAACAACCTACGCCATGGTCGATCCATCGCACTACATAACCCAGAATGCCCTGCGCGTTATTTTCCAGCTCCCTGATCAAATCGCTTTCGTTGATGCTGCGCCCATCAAGCGCCGGAATCATCAGTATGTCGTCGAGGCTGGCTCGTGAAATACCCGTTAGCTGGCGCTGACGATGGCGTACCGCAACATCGTGATAATGCATCGAGTGGAGGCAGGCAGCGACGGCCGAAGGAACCCAGGCGGTACTCGCTCCCGCGCGCGGGTGTGCAATTTTCTGCTCCATCATTGCCGCCATATTGTCCGGAGCGGCCCACATACCTTTACCGATCTGACCGTGGCCGGGAAAGCCGGTCTCCAGGCCGATGTCGACATTCCAGTCTTCGTAGGCCAACAACCAGGTCGAATTTTTAATTTCAGCCTTGGGGATCATCGCATCGGCTTCCATACTGGTATGGATTTCATCACCGGTTCGATCCAGAAAACCAGTATTAATGAATACAACCCGGTCACTGGCTGCACGAATACATTCCTTTAGATTAACCGTGGTACGCCGCTCTTCATCCATGATTCCGATTTTCAAACTGCCGGGCGCAATCGACAGCCCCTGTTCGACCATAGTGAATAATTGCACCGCAGCAGCGACTTCTTCGGGGCCGTGCATTTTCGGCTTGACGATATAAACACTGCCACAACGGCTGTTGCTGAAAGCCCCGTTGCCGAGCAAATCATGTTTGGCGGACAGGCAGGTCA
>JBLHOA010000005.1:0-42424 GCA_047622345.1 Gammaproteobacteria bacterium
GGCCGGCGCTGGCCCCGGGGTGGATGGTGTCAGAATTGCATCGAAGGAATCAAAAACCTCACTCAAGGCCTCGTTATAATCGGCAATGTTGGCGACGGCAGCATTGTAATCGGTGGTCGAAACCTGTTGTCCGCGTTCGATCATTTCGCGTAATACCGCGCTTAGCTCGGATTTGCCCCGGGCGTATTCGTCGGCAAAACTTTTGGCCAGGTCGGCTTCCATGACGTTGGCGTGGTCTTTGTGGATATCTTCAAACCCGGTCGGCAGGTCGACGATATCGATCGTCCCCTCTGCCTTTCCATTGACCGCATCGATGAGTTCGCGAAAACCGTCTTTGGTATCCTGTTCAACCTGGTCCCAGACCGGGCTGCGCACAAACGCAAATTTGGGTGCAGCCGGTACTTCTGCGGACATTACCGCCGAAATACACGGTGGTGCCACCGGTGACATTGCTTCATCCCGGGCGTCGAATCGCATCAAAACGTCGGCAATTAATGCCAGGTCTTCGAGGTTGCGCGCAAAAACACCAACGGTGTCCAGCGGCGGGGATTGCGTTAAAACGCCGTGACGCGAGATTCGGCCGAAACTGGGTTTGAACCCGTATACCCCGCAAAACGATGCCGGACGGATTACCGAACCGTTGGTCTGGGTGCCCACTGCCAGTGGCACCATCGCGCAGGATACGGCCGCGGCCGAACCGCTCGACGAGCCGCCCGGGGTATGTGCGGTGTTATGCGGGTTGCGTGTTTTGCCCGGTGAAAATACGGCCAGCTCCGTGGTCACGGTTTTGCCTAAAATAATCGCTCCTGCTTCTTTCAACAGTGACACCAGCGTGGCATCGCTCTCGGGTGCCCGACCCCGGTGTAGCACCGTGCCGCGCTCGGTCGGGTAGTCCCGGGTGTCAATAATATCCTTGATGCCGATGGGTAAGCCGTGCAACAGGCCCAGAGGGCGGCCCTGAAGACGAGTTTCATCAGCTTTGCGGGCCTGCTCCATCGCCCCGGCTTTATCCAGATGTGCCCAGGCACCGATGGACTCTTCGAGTTCGTCGATCCGCGCAAAACAGGACTCAACCAGCTCCTGCGAACTGAGGAATCCCTCGGACATCGCCGAGCGCGCATCGCAGGCGCTCAACAAATTTGCACTGGCGGTTTCGAATTTACCCATCGTTATTCACCCTGACCCGGATCAGCCGAACAGGTATACCGGTAACCAAAGTGCGATTCCCGGGAAGTTATAGAGCAACACCATGGAGAAAATGATGATCGCAAGATAGGGCATAATGCCGCGGAATATATCGAGCAGCTGGATATGCGGTGGCGCCACACCTTTTAGATAATACGCGGCCATCGCCATCGGCGGGGTCAAGAACGATGTCTGCAAGTTGAGCGCCACCAGAATTCCGAAAAACAGGGGATCAACGTTGAAGGTTTCCAGCATCGGCAGAAAAATCGGCACGAAAATAATAATGATTTCGGTCCATTCCAGCGGCCAGCCGAGCAAAAAGATCAGCGATTGCGCGAGAATCAGAAAGCCCACCGTGCTCAGGTCCATGGAAAGCACCCAGTCGTTGATCAGGTCGTGACCACCGAGGTAGGAGAAAACCGAGGCAAAGGTCCAGGAGCCGACGAATAACCAGCACACCATGGCCGAAGTTTTTGCGGTCAAATAAACGGCCTGCTTCAGACGTTCCCAGCTCAGCGAGCGGTAGCATAATGCCAGGAACAAGCCACCAGCAGCACCGACACCTGCCGCTTCAGCAGGTGTGGCCAGTCCCATCAGGATGGCACCGAGCACACTCATGATGAGTAGGGCCAGGGGAATAAAAGAAGTGGTCAATTCCCAGATTATCTTACTAATCGGCGGTATATCTTCCTCTTTGGGTTTAGGTGCCAGTTTCGGATTGAGCGTGGCGCGACCAACCACATAAAGCATATACATGCCCGCCAGCAACATGCCCGGGAAGAGCGCGGCGGCGTAGAGACGTAGTGGCGAAATTTCGGCAATCGCCGAATACACGATCAGCATGATCGACGGCGGGATCAAAATTCCGAGGCAACCACCGGCACAGATAACCCCGGCGGCAAAGCTTTCATCGTATCCTGCTTTCAACATTGCCGGGAAGGCGAGCATGCCCATCAGGGTGACTACTGCTCCGATGATTCCCGATGCGGTGGCAAAGATGGTACAGGTAAACAAAGCGGCGACCGCCATTGAACCCGGGAGATGCCTTGCCGCGAGTTGAATGCTGAAAAACAGGCGGTTGACGATGTTGGCCCGTTCGACCACATAGCCCATAAATAAGAAGAGCGGGACGGCCACCAGTACGTCGTTGGACATCACCGAAAAGGTATTCTGTACGAATAAATCGAAAATCCGGTTATCAAAGATATGCTGCATACGGTCGACGTCGTAATAGGCGTAATAACCAAAACCGAGCCCCATCGCGATCAGCGTGAAGGCTATTGGGAATCCCAGCATGACCATAAAAATGAACAGGCCGAGCATTGTTACCGCGACGACTGGATCAGTCATGATTTTTCTCCAGTGCTTGTAAATCCTGTTGTTCGTTCATCAACATAGTTTCGGTTTCCTGCACATCGTGCAATCGTGGGGGCCAGGCGCCTGTGCGGATACAGATTACGCAGCGCACCATTTCGGCTATCCCTTGTAACAGCAGCAATGCTCCCCCGATCGGGATCAATGTTTTGAAAAAATAAATCTGGATGCGGGCCGGGCTGCTCCAGCTGACTTCTTTGTAAAACCAGGAGTCGGAAGCAAAGCCGTAGCCGTAATAAATCAGCGCCAGCGCGCCAGG
Source organism: Gammaproteobacteria bacterium (assembly GCA_047622345.1). Taxonomy (GTDB): domain Bacteria; phylum Pseudomonadota; class Gammaproteobacteria. Next base: position 2,819 of record JBLHOA010000005.1, read on the forward strand.
CATCAGAAACAGAAAGTAAAGAACCAGGTCGATGCTCGCCTGTGTCTTATTGCTGAACAGCCGGTAGACCACATCACCGCGAACATGCGCGCCCTGCGATAAGGCATAGGCTCCGCTCATCATAAATAGTGCGCCATACATTTGCACACTCATGTCGAAGGCCCAGACCGTCGGCGCGTTGAGCACGTAGCGGACAAAAACCTCGTAACAGGTGGAGAAGGTCAAGATCACGATGCACCAGGCAAAGGACTTGCCGGCCCAGGCGCTTAAACTATCGATGAAATGAAGAATACGGGTCATGGCAATGCACCTGGCGTAATCAAATCGGACGGGTCAAATAAAAACAGGGACGGTATCGCAAAATACCGTCCCGCATCAAGTTACAACTTAGCGCTTATAATTTACCGAAATAATGCTTGTAGGCACCATGATAGTCAGGCGCATTATTCAGCGCATAGGCTCCATGGCGTTTCGCAAAGACCATCTGTGAGTCAATGACTTTCTTGAAAAACGGATCGGTTTTGCTAATACGCGCAACAACCGTATCCCAGGCTTTTAACTGATCGTCCATGACACTGTCGGGTGTGCGGTAAACGTTGACGCCGTGCTTTTCTTTCAGCGTGACCAGATCCTGCGAGTAACGCTCCATCGCTTTCCATGCCATGTCGGCAGATGCCGCTTCTGAGGCGTATTCAAGAATTGCCTGATGCTCTTTAGCGAGGCCATCGTAAAGGCGCTTGTTGAAGATAATTTCGAAGCATTCCTGCGACTGGTGGAAACTGGCAAGGTGGTAATGCTTGGAAACATCCTGCATGCCGAAGTCTTTATCCGAAGTCGGGTTGTTGAATTCGGCCGCGTCGATCAGGCCACTTTTCATTGCTGGCTGAATTTCGCCACCTGGGAGCTGAACCACCGACATGCCCATTTCCTGTAGAACATCGGCTGCCAGGCCAACAGTACGATACTTCAGGCCTTTCATCTGGCCGCTATTCTTGATTTCTTCTTTAAACCAGCCCAGAGGCTGTGCAGGCATCGGACCGGTAAAGAAACCGACCAGGTCGAGGCGCAAGCGATCATGCATCAACTCATAATACAGCTCTTTACCACCGCCATACTGAATCCAGCCCATCATTTCATTCGCAGACCAACCAAAACAGGGACCGGTGCCGAACAGCGATGCAACCGGGCTTTTCGAGTACCAGTAAGCGGTTACCAGATGCGCGCCGTCGAGAACACCTTTGTGCACTGCGGTTTGCATTTCGGCGGTTTTGACTACCGCGCCAACGCCTAGCAGGTCAATTTTGAGTGAGCCACCGGACATGGCTTCAACGCGTTTTACATAGTCCTGCGCGAATTCAAGAAAAATACCGCCACCCCAGGCCGCCTGCACTTTAAGTACGACGGGCTTGGCGGCGACCGCGATCGATGGTGCGGCTAATACCGCTGCACCGCCTGCAATAGTGGCAGCGCCTTTGGTCAGAAAACTTCGGCGTGATTGTGTTACTTCGGTCATGGTGGTTCTCCTTCAATAGGTGAATAATTATTTTAAGAGGTCAGCGTGCCGGTATTATTTAATACACTGGCTTACCGCCTTAGCTAGCCACTTTATCCTTACTGTCTATTCGAGATTTTCGTGGCCCGGAAGGGTCGGCCGAATAGGCTGGGATATTGTATACCAGAATCAAAAACAGTTTACCTTCTGATATTGCGCCAGCCCGAAGTATATAGTGGATAAAAACATATTGGTACTACCAATTGGTCTGGCAATTGACTTGACCGGTTTCACTGCTCTATAGCGGTTTCGGCCTTCATTTTTCAGTCTAGGCCACCCGGTCGCCGGGTTCTTCGCCGTTAAAAATCGCCAATAGATTATCGATTGCGCGAAACCCCATCGCGTTACGGGTGTCGCGCGTGGCACTGCCGATATGCGGCAATAAAAAGGTATTGTCGAGTTTGGCGTAACCCGGGTGGATGGCATCGGGCTCGCCATTGTAGACATCAAGTCCAGCGGCGGCGATGCTGCCGGATTCCAGCGCCGCGACCAGCGCGTCATCGTCGACTACGCCACCACGGGAGGTATTCACCACAATGGCGTCGGCATGCATCAGCGCAATGCGTTGCTGATTTAATAGACCGCGAGTTTGATCCGAGGCCGGGCAATGAATCGACAAAATATCGATGCTGGAGAGCAGGTCTTCGATAGTCGCATGGTAAATAGCGCCCTCGACCTGGTCTGCCGCGATAGGGTGGCGGTTGTGGTAGTGAATTTCCATATCAAAGCCACGCGCGCGCCGTGCGACTACCTGACCGACCCGGCCCATGCCCAATATGCCCAGGCGTTTGCCGCTGATCTGCCGGCCGACCATAAACGCGGGGCTCCAGTCTTTCCATTGCTGGGTTCGCATCAGTCGTTCGCCTTCGCCCGCCCGCCGCGCCGCGCCGAGCATCAGCAGCAGTGCAATTTCGGCGGTGGCGTCGGACAGTACATCGGGGGTATTGGTTACGATAATCCCCTTCTGTTTGGCCGCTTCGAGGTCGACGTGATCGACACCAACCGAAAAGTTGGCAATCGCTTTAACTCTTGAGGGCATCAGGGCGATGGTGTCGGCGCTAAACTTTTCGGTATGACAGGGCAGGATGGCATCGGCCTGTGCGGCCAGTTCCAGTACTTCGCTAACCGGGTATTGGCGGTCATCGGGATTTAGCATCGGGTTGAAGTGTTCGCGTAGCCTTTTTTCAACCAGTTCCGGCAGTTTGCGCGTTACCAGCACTACGGGTTTATTGTCTATCATGAATACGGCCCTTAATTATTGATTACGGAAACAGCTACTGAAATTTATTGATTCTGTGGAATGGCCATAGCATAGGGCGCGACCGTGATCACATCAATCCCCAGTGGCTATTTACGGGAAAGGTCAATCAAGATGCTTTCCTATTGACATGCATTTCTCTGCTCAAGCTTTTATTCGGGCGAAAAAGTGCCTTTCAAATTGAGAATCTAACGCTGGGAAAAATCATCCAGATTGACCCCTGCGTAGTGCTTCGCGGTCACGTCTGGGTGCGCGCGCATGCGGATTTTTAAGGTGTTGGCACCGAAGGTTGAATACACCCGGTCTTTGGCATCGGTATTCTGACCGCCTGTAGCTGCCGTTGCCAGTTCGGCGGGTAACTCCAGCGCATTAAACTCGGCATCGAGCCGCGGGTTCATAAAGTAGGCGACCGAAATCCGTTGCTTGCCGGCGGGAGGGCTGACCACCTGATGTTTGGTCGCGCGCAGGTAACCGTTGGTAGCCGATTGCATCATTTCACCGAGGTTGATGACATAGGCACCGGGGTAGGGTTCGACGTCGACCAGTTTGCCTTCGCTCATCACCTGCAGACCCGGAACTTCATCCTGCAGGATAAAAGTCATGATGCCGGAATCGTGATGCAAGCCGAGCCCCTGTCCGCTGCCATCGGCATCGGGTTGCGCGGGATAGCGGATAATTTTCACCCGTGTATAGGCATCGGGGCTCATGCGTGCGTCAAAATAATCGGCCGCTTGTCCGAGACCCTGCGCGAGCGCCTGCATCAACGCCATTCCTACCGGGTGAATCTGCTGCATCCAGTCATCGACCACCTGGCGCATGTCCGGCAGGCTCCCGGGCCACTGGTTGGGACCGCGCAGACGCAGCCAGGGCGGGTCGTCAGCGCTCATATTTAACGCGGGTTCCTCGGGGCCGATATCGATCTGGTCGCGCCAGTCAAAGCGACCGTTGGTCATTTCGCTTTCGAGCAACGTATAGCCGCGAAAATGGGCCGAATTGGCAATTGCCAGCGCTTCGCGTTCGGCCAGCGGCAAGTTAAAAAATCGATTGGCGACGGCAAGCGTTTGCCGGTCGTATTGTGGCTCGACGCCATGCCCGACGAGGTAGAAAAACCCTGGGCCGTGGCAGACCTCGCGCAGTTGCTGCACAAATGCGCCGGCGCGCTCGCTGGTGGGGTCTGCGCGATAGTCGCTCAGGTCCAATACCGGCAGCATCAGGCGAATACCGGTATGAGTAAGCCTCGGAACTTTAACTTTTTCGGCGCGAAATTATCGGCTTTCAACATGGCTGGCTATTTCCTTTCGGTGGCTCTTATCCTAGGGTTAGTGATACCGAATGTAAATCGGATTTAGGCAGAGCATGACAATGTTATGTCGGAATAAATGTAGAGACTAACACCAGGGTAACGAGCGCTATCCATATAAATGGCAGCTGTGCTTTCTAAGGAAACCAGGATCCAATTTATTCAACCTTCGTCACTGTTTTATCGAACAAGGCTAGACAGAATAGACTTTAAATGCGATATAGAGCGCATATTGTTGCCGCTGTGATGATGGCCATAAATTATTTTCACCGGCGGTTTCCTCGAGGAGCGCGATGCTTTCTATTTTCAGGACTGACTTAACTTTGATCGAATTGAATTCACAATCAGGTCTATTTTCCGGGCGACTTTTCGATGGTCGGCTATCGGCCCGTGTCGGGTAAACCAGGTGTCGATCAAAACTCTCTTTCTTCCCGGCGTCATGCTGCTCGTAGCATCAATGGCGACTATGCTTGAGGCCGCACCCAAGCCGCCTAATATTAAGCAGTGCAAATCCAAATGGGTACTGACCACCACTCAGCCGATGGTGTTTGGTAGCTTTGCCATCGAAGCGGGTAGCGGCAGTTTGAGCATGGACAGCAATGCCGCGCTGACTACCGCCGGACTAATCAGTTTATCAACGGCCATTCCGGTAACGACCTTCGTCGTCAACGTCGATAATACCAAAAGTGCCATTTGTGCCACCCACGGTTTTGATTTGAGCTGGAGTGTGTTACCGGCGCCTTTGACGGGACCCGGGAGTGCAATTCCGTTAACTAATGTTCGCGTTACCATTCCCGCCTACAGCCTGAACAATGTCAGCCTGCCACAAACGATTGCCGCCAACCCCGGCAATACTATTCCGTTCACTATGACTATCCACGGCAGTATTGCGGTCGTCAGTCCACAGTCAGCGGGGGCTTATCTGTCCCCGACCTTCACCGTCGACCTCACTCAGGAAGGCACCGCAAAATCGGCAAGCAGTACCGCAGGCGCTACCTCGTTGGTGCCATTGAGCATCGTCGAAACGGTGCCGATGGATTTTGGTACGGTTGCCGGTGGCCCGATCGCCGGCACAGTGATCCTAGATACTTTCGGCTCGCGCTCGTTGACCGGGGATGTGCAATCGCTGATAACCGGCCCTGGAAATGCTGCATCATTCCAGGTTTCGGGAGAACCGAGTCAGGTCTATTCACTGACCTACGGTAACGGCACTCTGGCAAATGCCGGAGGGCAGCAACTCAGCCTGTCGGCTTTTACCGATAATAGCCTGGGCACTTTGCCAGGAGCTGGGGTCGAGACTTTCCAGGTTGGCGCTACACTAAGTATCGGATCCAACCAGCCGGCCGGATTGTATTCCACCAGCAACGGCGGCGGCAGCCCCTATACGATTACGATTAACTACAACTGATTTTTGACGATCTCATCGCAACATTGAAAACTATTTTTCACTTCTCCAATGGTCATGCGTACAATGCGTCGGATTATTGACGGGAATACGCAAAATTTTTATGGCCATCCGGTTGAATCTTTTTAGTTGGTCATGCATTTAGCGGTATTTAGTTATTTGCCGTTGGGCATGCGCCATGTGCACAGTCTTTTATTGCTGGCAATGATTATGGTATCTGCATTCCCGGTCTATGCGGCTACGGAAACGTCCACAATCGCGGTCAAAATTGTTCGCATTATTACTATGACCAATCGTAATGGCTTGATTTTTGGTGATATATCGTCGAGCAGTGTGGCCGGCACGGTTGTTCTGAGTCCGAACGGCAGTCGCGATACCACCGGTGGTGCCAGCATCAATTCAACCGTTGCCAGCGGGCCTGCAGCCTTTGATGTTGTCGGAGAGCCCAATTCAACCTACACCGTTACCCTACCCGGGGTGGTGATTTTAAATGCAACCAGCGGCGACATCATGGTAGTCGATAATTTCGCCAGTTTTCAGGTAAACGGTTTAACCGATAGTGGTGGCGGAGAGAGTTTATTCGTCGGTGCTACGCTGAATGTGGGTGCAAACCAGTCATTTGGGTCCTATTCGGGGATTATGTCGGTGACTATCGGCTATAACTGATAATCCGCGTCAATTTTGTGACGAAATGCCTAGTCAAAATGAAAAACAGTGGTTACACTTTTGAAATCATTACGTTTTTATAAAAATAATAGACCCAAAGTTGCTTACCTATAAATTTTCACTTGGAGTTGAAAAAATGAAAGTACAAAAAAGCCTGCTTAAATTGAGCGTTGCATTAACCTTTACCGGCCTCGTTGGTGCCAGTGCATATGCCGCAAGTGAGCCAGGCACTGCCTCTGCAGAACTGATTGCGCCGCTAACGATCTCCGAAAATACCCCGATAGATTTTGGCACGCTTGCCGCCGGTCCATCTGCCAGTGTGATAGCTATGTCTTCCGCCGGTACGCGAACTCTCAGTTCGGGTGATGCCGAACTAATTACCAGCGATGCGGGTAATGCGGCCATTTTTGACGTTACCGGTGCAGGTACTTCGATCTATGCTATATCTTTTTCGGCCAGCGCTACGGTTGAGAGTGGCAGTAACTTAATGACTGTCAATGGTTTCTCCAGCAGTATCGGTCTAACAGGTGGGCTCATCGCGGGCGCACAGTCATTTAACGTTGGTGCTAACCTGAACGTCGGTGCTAGCCAGCCTGCGGGTACCTATACCACCGCTGGCTCGCCTTACACGGTTACTGTCAATTACAATTAATCGTCCGCGCCTCGAGCGGGCAGTGACGGAGTAGTAAGCAAAAGGACAATCGAAATTTGATTGTCCTTTTTTATGCCTGCGGAATCGGGCACTATCTAAAGGCAAAACTGTGCTTTATGCCCAAAATGCAGAAGTCGAGCCCGAATTCCGTCAGAAAATCAGATTCGGCCCAGATCTAGAAATTCTTCAACGAGCGAACAATGATCAAATATTTACTGAATGCCATTGCCGTATTAGCGTTTGTTAGCGCTATACCCTCGTATTCACGGGCGGCCGGTAATTTGATGGTCACACCGACGCGCGTGGTGTTCGAAGAACGCACGCGTAGCGCCCAGGTAACGCTGGTTAATCAGGGTACCGAAACGGGAAATTTCCGCATTTCATTTATACGTCAGAACATGACCGAAAACGGCGAATTCGAAGCCGTTTCGGAAAGCGAAGCCGGCCTGTTCTCCGACCCGATGATCCGTTATTCGCCACGGCAGGTCAGCCTGCCCCCGGGGCAATCACAGGTAATACGCCTGCAACTGCGCAGGCCAAATGCACTGGATGATGGGGAATATCGCTCGCACATGTTATTTCAGGCGTTGCCCTCGCCATCGTCAACCAGCATCGAAAAGGCAGCTGCTGGTTCGTCAGAAGGTATTACTATCGAACTCATTCCGATCGTAGGTGTGTCGATTCCTGTCATTGTTCGTCAGGGTGAGCTGGTCTCCGCGGTCGCACTGGCTAATGCGAAGATTATTCCGGCTGCAAACGAGAGCGCCAATACCCGTATTTCGATCGAAATTAGCCGCCAGGGGGGGAGTTCTGTCTACGGTGATTTCCGGGTTAGTTTCACTCCAGATGGAGGCGCACCGGTTGTCGTTGCCCAGGCCAATGGTGTCAGTGTGTATGCCAACATTAATAAGCGACGTTTTGAAATGCCGTTAAATTTCCCGGCCGGGGTAAATCTGCTCAATGGTGTTCTCGATATTGCTTTCATCAATTCCGGCTCGGATATTGAAACCGGTACCCTGGCCCGAACCCGGCTTGAACTGAACTGATAAAATGCGCGGCAACTATGTTAATGACTGGCAAGATGGCAGGCTTGCAAAGGCTGAGCCTAATTCTTTTACTGACCACCTCATTTTTTGCAAACGCGCAATCCACTACTGGTAACGACAATAAAAACTGGACTCCCGATAGCCTGGATTTACGGATTCTGGAACTTCGCGTTAAACAATATACTTTCGATGATGTCGTTGCCGGCTACCAATTCGAAGATATCGTCCTACTTCCCCTTGGAGCGATCAGCGAAATTATCGATTTAGCCATCGATGTCGGTGAACAATCGGCCTCCGGATTTGTAATCAACCAGAATCGAACCCTATTTCTCGATATCCCACGCAATGAAATCACCCTGCAAGGCGTGCTCAAAAAATACGACCCTGACAAGGTCCACGTGCTCTTTAATGATATTTATGTCGAATCCAACTTGCTCGGCGACTGGCTCAATATGACCTTCGATGTTGATCTGTTCGCAGCGCGGGTATGGATTCAATCAGAAGAGCCACTGCCATTTCAGCAACAGCTGGAACGGGACAAGCGCATCGCCTTGGCGATGGGGCGTTTGAATCAGGATCAGGTGCAATATCCGCGGCATGTTGAGCCTTACCAAAACTGGAGCATGCCATTTGTCGACCAGACATTTCGTTTGAGCCATCGTAAAAATGATCAGGGTGATTCGGTTAGCAACTATCAATATACAACCTACGCAACTGCCGATCTGGCAAAACTCGAGTCGTCGCTTTTCTTTTCCGGTAGCGATGAAAACGAAAGCGATCAATTCAGGATTAACTTCGGACGCAAAGATCCGCAAGGCGGATTGCTCGGTAAGCTCGATGCGACGGAGTTTTCTTTTGGACACATGGCCGAGCCGCGGCTGGCATTAATTAATCAACCGAGTTCGTTGGAGGCTGGAGTCAGCGCGAGTAGTTTTCCACTAGGGCGTCAAATCGAATTTGACCGGCATCGTTTTATTGGTGAATTGTTACCCGACTGGGAAGTCGAGTTGTACCGTAATAACGCACTAATCGGCTATCAGGGCGAGCCGATCAACGGTCAGTACGATTTTCAGGATGTGCCATTACTGTTCGGCAACAATCATTTCCGTTTAGTTTTCTATGGTCCGCAGGGTCAAATCAGAGAAGAAGAAAATAGATTTGATCTGAATCAGTCACTCACCCGCGCAGGTGAATACTATTATCGGGTAACAGCGACCAACGACGATGCTGGCGGTAGTCGCGCCATACTGCAATTCGATGCCGGGATGAATAAACGCCTGTCGGCTACCGCCAACCTCGCCAGTATTCCACTGGAGATTTCAGGCGAGCGCAAACAACATGATTATCTGAATCTGGGCTTACGCAGTTACTGGGATAAATTTTTTGTGACCTTCGATACGATTTCCGATTTGGGAGGGGGTGACGCCTATGAAATTAACCTGCAAACCCGATGGAATAGTACAATTTTCGGGGTCACTGAAACTGTGCTCGATAATTTTTTCAGCGAAGAATTCGGCCCCAATGAAGTTGAACTGTCACGGCGTAGCAGTTGGCGTGTCGACAGCTCAATCCCACCGGGCTTGCTGCCGAGAATTCCGATTGGTTTTGAGTTTAAGCGTGATGTGTTTGCCGATGGCGGTGAGCTGAATAGTATTATCAACCGCATATCGACGAATGCGCACGGGATTGCGATCAGTAATCAACTGGTACGCCAGAAAATCAGCGGCCAGGATGCAACTTCGACGGGTACTTTGCAGCTTAGTGGTAATTACTCGGGAACGCGCTGGCGGGGTACCGTAAATTACGCAATCGATCCGCACAGTGAGCTGAGCAGTCTGGCATTAACCGCCGACCCCGGGCGCTTTGGTGAGTATCGGGTGACACTGGGTTTAACCCATTCACTGGAACAGGGTTTAACCGAGTATGGTGTCAGCGCCAGTAAGGGGTCGGGTCGCTACAACCTGGGCTATGGCCTCCGTTATAACAGTGACGATGAAATAGCCCTGGATGCCAGCTTGTCTATCAGTTTCGGACATGAACCGCGCAGCCGCCAATGGTTTTCAAACGCACGAACCATGGCGGGCAGCGGTAGTATTTCAGCCCGTGCATTCCTCGATTCCAATCAGGACAGTGTTTTTAATGAAGGCGATGAAGCACTACCTGACGTCGGTTTTCGCTTAAACGGCGGTTACAATTCGATTCGTACCGACGATGATGGTGTAGGATTTCTAACTGGTCTTCCGGTGCATCAGCCGCTAAATTTGACGGTAGCTCCTGAAACCATAACCGACCCATTGTGGATTGTTGCCCGGGAAGGTATCGGGGTGGTACCAAGGCCCGGGCATACCATGCAGCTCGATTTCCCGATACTGATCACCGGTGAAATTGACGGTACGGTTTATCTTGCCAAAGACGGCAGACAGTTTGGTGTCGGCCGCGTTATCGTTGAATTGCTGGATGTTGACCGAAATATAGTCAGTACCGCGGTAACTGCCTACGATGGCTTCTACGTGATGAGTAAAATTCCTTTCGGGCAGTATCATTTACGCGTATCTAAAAAGCAGCAGGACGAGCTTGAACTGGTATCGAATAAAGTCGAGTCCTTTTCTATTAACGCGCAGGATTATTTCCTCAACGGGTTCGATTTTGTATTGCGGGAAAATAAACCATAGCGGTTTTACGTTTATTTTAAGGAACCTTTGAATTAATCAGTGTTTCCCTGAGTTGGTGTTAGCGCAAATATTGTTAAGGTAGCGGTTAAAGTTGAAATGCGCTGGCCTGTTTTCAACTGGGGACAGCCAATCATCAGGGATTAATTTAATACAAACTATGGATGACAGCGTAGTTCAAAAATACAACATTCCTGGGCCGCGCTATACCAGCTATCCGACCGACCCCTATTGGAATGACGACTCGATTACGTCTGACCTATGGAAAGAGTCGGTGGCAAGGGAATTTGAGCAAAGCAATTCAAGCGAGGGCAACAGCTTATCTATACACCTGCCGTTTTGCGAAAGCCTGTGCACGTTTTGCGTTTGCCATAAAGGTATTACCAAAAATCACAGCGTCGAATCACCCCATATCGATGCGGTATTAAACGAATGGAAGACCTACCGAAACCTATTCACCGAGACTCCGAAAATAAAGGAATTGCACCTGGGTGGGGTTACCCCGGTGTTCTTTAGTACTACCATTTAAAGAAGCTGATCGATGGCGTAATGGAGCATGCACTGCCGGCCGAGGGCCACGAGTTCAGCTTTGAAGGACGCCCCAACAATACCACTCAGATCAGCTAAAAATCCTGTATGACCTTGGGTTCAGACGATGCAGCTTCGGGGTGCAGGACTACAATCCGCGGGTACAGAAAACGATCAACAGGGTGCAAAGCTTCGAGCAGGTCAAACGGGTGACCAACTGGGCTAAAGAAACCGGATATAGTTCGATAAGCCATGACCTGGTTTTCGGATTGCCGCATCAAACCCTGGAAAATATAGTCGATACCATCGATAAGACCCTGGAAATTGCCCCGGACAGATTGGCTTTTTATAGCTATGCGCATGTGCCCTGGATAAAAGGGACCGGGTAACATGGGTTTGACGAAGCCGATCTACCCAAAAATGAGATTAAAAGAGCCTTGTATGAAACCGGGAAGAGGCTGTTTTCTGAATTTGGTTATGAAGAAATAGGCATGGATCATTTCGCGGTGAAAACTGACTCCCTGTATCAATCCTTAACCAACAAAGATTTACACCGTAATTTCATGGGCTATACCGCCCCTAAAACCTGATTGATGATCGGTCTGGGTATGTTGGCGATTAGTGACTCCTGGTTCGCTTTTGCGCAGAATGAAAAGACGGTTGCTGACTACGAAATTCGTGCCAACAGTGGTGAGCTACCGATTTTCCGGGGTCATTTATTAACCGGTGAAGACCTAATCGTACGGCAACATATACTCAATATTATGTGTCATTTTGAAACAACCTGGGATCGCCAGGACAGCCGCTTCCCGGAACTCGAAAACTATTTGCGCCTGCTAGTTGAAATGGAGCACGATGGATTGCTGGAAATTGGTGAAAACAAGTTAATGGTGCTGGAACATGCCAGGCCCTTTGTCAGAAATATATGTATGGCCTTTGATTTACGCCTGTTGCGCGAAGCCCCGGATACGCAGGTTTTTTCGATGACCATATAAGCATTTTGCCGATGCGAAAATCAAAATAATTCGTAGCGATATAAACCATTCGACGTTAGTGCCCGGTTCAGTTTTACCGTTGTCAGGATCTTCCACTGCAACCGGTAGACAGAAACCGAGAGGAATCAGGAAATCCTGACGTTACCGTATTTTCATAAAGTAACATTCGTTTTGATTCTGCGCTATTAATCCAGAACGAGTCGAAATCCGAGGGAATTGTTACTCTTCGTCATAGCAACACCATCGCGATTCGCCGATCTCATATAGCCGGGAACGCTGCTCCAGGCCCCGCCGCGCGAAACGCGTTTACTGCAATCGCCGATCAACCAGGCACTGCCATCCAGTGATGCGCCGTTATATGACTTATTCCAGCAGTCCTGAACCCATTCCCAGACGTTGCCGTGCATGTCGCTGAGACCGAATTTGTTGGCCGGGAAGGCCCCGACCGGGGAAGTGTTTATCCATTTATCGGCATCGGCGGCGAGCCCGCCGCAACAATTATCCTGGCCGTAGTTTGCATTATTGTGCGAGGCGGTATTCCCCCAGCTGAACTTGCTTCGGCTGCCGGCTCTTGCCGCATATTCCCACTCGGCTTCGCTGGGCAGCCGGAAGCTGGACTGAGTTTGCGCGCTCAGCCATTTGGCATAGTCGTTAGCTTCACGCCAGCTGACATTGATCACCGGCCGATTGCCACGCCCCCAGGATTCATCACCCGGCCTTCTTGCCGAGGTCAGTTTGAAGTAAACATCGAATTGCGCAAAAGTGATTTCGTGCTTGGTCAGTTTAAATTGTTTCACCTTGACCTGCCGTACGGGTTTTTCGTCATTGCTTCCGTCTCGACCGAGGTCACCCATGGCGAAACTGCCGGCGGGTATGGACAGCAATTGCATCCCGGGGGCATATTTTTCGATCAACTCAGCCGGGGTATCAGCGTTAGCTGGCTTAGCTACGCCGCTGGCCTCAGAGATAGCAGTGTTTTGCGCCAGTCGTTTGGTGTCGGCCGACTTTGGTTTGCTAAGCGCTCGGGCTAGCTTCTTTTCCCGGTTGGCGGCGGCGGTTAATTTAGATTGCGCATGATAGTCGATCAGTTGTTGCTGCAGGGCGACACTGGTTTTGATAGCCGCTTCGAATTCCTGCGCGTTTAACTCGGTCTGCTCGGTCACTTTGTGCTGCTGAATCGAGTCCTGTTGTACACGGCTTATTTTCAGGCCATGTTTTCTCAGATAGGCCTGCCACTCATTTTCAATTTGCTCAGTCTGTACTTGTTGTTTTTGGTGGCGTGCGCGCGCTGCTGCCAGGTCCTGATCGGTTTGCCATAGCTTCTGATAAATATCTTTCAGCTTATTAAGCTGCGCGATACTTTCGACGAGTTTACCCCGCGCGGCCAGCTTTTGTACGCCAATAAGAGCCTGTTGGTAAGACTCGATACCCTCGGGTATTGAAAGTTGCTGGGCCAGATTATGCTGGCGCCAGACAGATTGAGTTTTGGTTAAACTTTCTACTGCGAGCAGATAGCCATCCGCCCGGCCGAATTGCTCCAGTTTGAATTTCAGCTCGACCAGTACCGGGATCAACAATGCAGTTGCCTTTGCATGCCTGTTTTCCGATATTAATGACAACGCTGTTTGCGCAATGTCTCTGGCCCTGGACAAGTAGTTATCGTCGTAGATAATGCGGTTGGTCAGACTGCGCAACTGGCGGTTATGCTGTTGATCGAATCGGGCCTGCTCGAGTTTTCCGGTAATTTCTATTTCCTGTGATTCCCGCCTGGCGCGCCGCAGCGATACTTCGAGGTCGCCGATACTCCGGTCACCAATCCTGATCCGGGTTTCCAGTTTATTTCTCGCCTGGCGTAAATGTTTTATCAATTCATTTACGTCGCTTACCTGTTTGATGGTAGCGTTGAACTGTTGCTGTTCGGACTGCGCCGATCGCGGGCGAAAGCTGTCCCACAGTTCGGCCAGGCGGCCCGACGATATCAGGGGCCAGACTAAGGTTGCAGAGATAACAAGGGTAGCTAGCAAAGCCGTTGTTTTTAAGCCTAGTCTGGGAAACGATATGGCGGAGCTGCGTAGCGTAAGTGCCGCCACCACTTCGTCCGTCGATTGAAAACGTTGTGCCGAATTTACTTGTAGCAATTTTTCAATTGCCCGCGAAATCTTTCTGCCCGCCTTTCCGAAGCGAAGGCTTACCGTTTTCATGGAAGCATCGGGGAGCTGAAAAGTAAGCATTTCGTAGAGAATGACGCCCAGCGCGAATTGATCTGCGCTGCCGTCGATATGGTTTGATTCGACAAGCTGTTCGGGTGCCCGGTAGCGGGTATTCATAGACGCCGAGGTGTCTGCGCTTTGAACAGCGTGCATCAAGCGCTCGCTGCCGAAGCCGATAATTTTAAAGTTACCCTGACTGTCGACCCATATGTTGTCCGGGTTGAGGTCGCGATGGACGGTACTGATGTGGGCGTAACTCAGTATCTCGGCAATGGTTTTACCGATGCGTAGAGCCTCTTTCGTGGTAAACGATTTTTTCGTCTTTTTGCGATCATCGATAAGTTGTCTTAATGTCCGGCCATGGAGCAATTCCATTAACAGAAAATAATAGTCGCCGTCGTTTTTCCAGTCGCTTGAATTGACGATGCCGGGGTGAAAAAGCTCGCTGGAAACATGCGCCTCGTTGATAAAGCAGTTTTTTGCGGTTTCATCCGCCAGTAATTCGGGGGAAATCACCTTCAGCACAAAATCCCGATTGCGTTTTGCATCGCTAACCCGCCACAGCGCGCTGATGCGACCCTGACCTATTTGCTCTAAAAGGGTATAGCGCTGCGCCAGCAGTTGGCCAACCTGCAGGCCATATTTTCCAGTTTCGGAACTGCCCCCGGTAGGCGCAGGCTTATCCGACAGGGTTGCATTTTGCTCATTGCTCAACACGGAGGCAGCCTGTTCGATCTGCTTCAGCATGTTATGAAACTGTTTTTTCAATGCTTCGGTAGGGGCGGTTTCGATTCTGGCAGTGATCAAAATCTTACGCTTGGTAAAGCTGCGCAGTACGTCGCTGTCTCCGTCGAGCATTCCCAGTATTTTTCTTGCGTCGTCCGGATGCATAACCTTCAAATTTTAAATGCTTAATTTTAATGCAGCATAACAAAAAAGACCCTTCGTTAAATTCGAACTAGCGAAAGTTAGTTATCTATAAATGCTGATTGGGATCCATTTCTGGTCGGTATAGTTCCTGAAAACGGCTGGTTTTCGGTCCGTTCTAACCGACAGTTTTGATTCTACCGATCAATTTGGCAAACCGGGTAGGTATTTTCTTTCCAATTACGGTCTTTTTCTACCTCGGCTTTTTCAAGTTTCCTGACCCGCGGCCGACATACCCCTGGAGCCGCCACGATAATTTTGTCGGGTGGCTGACCAGTCGGGTGCGACCGACAGCGAAAATACGGTTTTTAAGACGGGAGCGATGATGATTTTAACCCATTTGCCTGGACTTCCCCTGCAACGCCTTCGTGCTACTCAGGGTTGCCTGCTTTTGATGCTAACAATAGGCATCGAGTTACCGATGCAGGCGGCAACTACTACCGCCACGGTGAGCGCCAACATCGTAAAACCGATCAGTCTAAATACGCAAAGCGGGCTTAATTTTGTTGATGTTTCACCCAATATTTTTGCCGGAACTGTTGTCTTGAGCCCAGATGGGTCGCGCGTTGCGACAGGCGGAGCGAGCATTAAGTCTTCGGTCAACGGTGAAGCCGCTACTTTTGAAGTGCAGGGCGAACCGAATGCGGTGTACTCGATCAGCCTGCCTGAAGCCGTCTTACTGACCGGTTCGGCGGGTAACAACATGTTAGTCGACCGATTTACCAGTCTGCCTTCGAGCTCGGGTCGGATTTCCGCGAATGGCCTGCAAACCCTGTCGGTTGGCGCCCGGCTGAATGTTGGCAGTAACCAGGCTTTCGGCCCCTACGCGGGAACAATGTCGGTCAGGATCGATTACAACTGATGAAGTCAGCTTTATCCGGTGGTGATCTGGATACTGTTTATTTGTACATTTCGAAGAAGGAATAAGTCGAAATGTTAAACCCGAATAAATTCTGGAAGTTATTGTTGCTGGTTGCAGCCCTGATCGGTGAGTCCGCAGGACTGGCCTCGCAAAGCGTTGAAATTGTAGACCAGCAAGGAAGTCCACTCGCGATTGCGCTAGTTGTAAACCCACAGCAAAAAGTGAAATCGGTGTCGGTGGCAGTGGCGACTATGGATCAGGTCGACTTCATCGTTTAACCCTTTTGTGGTCGCGGTAGAGCCGGGCCGGGCGGTAGAGTTCCCCAATAGTGACAACATTCAGAACGATGTCGATGTCGCTATCGCGATGAAGCTCTCGGCTTTAAACCCATCCAGATCGATAAATAAAACCGCTGCCAGCTCCCGTTGGCGTTCGGCCCGGATCTGCGCCTGTGATATGCGGTCGCGGGCGATGCGCATAACCTTTAAACCAGTAAGGCTGTCGTGGTCGGCAAGCAGACGTAATTGTTCGCTGGACTGCTCGCGCGAGTAAACCGAGCCAAGCGCACGACCAATCGATACCAGTACATCCATTAACTGAGGGCCGGGCGATCTTTCGTCGTCGGCAAAAAATGCGAGCACCCCCACGACAGCATTAGTAGAGGTATGTATCGAAATGCCAACCAGCGATACCAGCCCACAGCGATCGGCAAGTTCGGCGCGGGGCATATTTTTGTAGACCTCCAATTTACCGTGCCAGACCGGATTGCCGGTTTCGAGCACATGCCCGGGTATACCTTCGCCTTTTCGCAGTATGGTTTTCTCGGTTAGTTCAACGAATGGTTCAATGGTAGGATTGTTTTTGTGGCACCAGATTTTCGATGATATCAATTGATCGGGTTGACGCTCATCCAGCAAAAAGGCGCGGGCTACAAGCCAACCTCGATAAAGCCAATTCTCGAAAGAACAGATGATTGTCAGGCAATCTTCCAGGGCTTCGGGCAAATTATTGGTTTGATTCGCCCGGTTAGTACAGGCAAGTAGTGGCTCAACGGTTGAGCTTTTAATCTCCATTTCGCGTTTGTCGCGTTTGGCCTGGCTCACGTTACGGTAAAAGATCAGGTACCCATTGCGCGGGTTATCCCAGTCGGTGGAGGGGAAAATCGAAATGAGTAATTCCTGCGGTCCCGATTCGGTTGTTTCGAATACAGGTTCGGGTTGCTGCGGGCCGATGATTGAGGCGAGGTCGACACTCGCAAACAACGGTTGTAACTCTTTTAAAAGTGCGTCGCCGAGCGATCGACGCTGTGACGGGACTAAAGATAAACCGGCCAGAGGTAAGAGGCGAAAGCTCGTTGAGCAGGTGCCCATAACCGCTATTGTCGATCTGGAATACGAGATCAGGGCTGATTCGTAAAACCCGGGACAATAAGGGATTTTTCGCTTGCGGAAAACTGTCTTGCGTACAATCTAGGCTGCAATTTGCCATCTACTTAATGAATGCCTTCGACGCTTTTGTTAATTCTGTAATGGCGGGCTGTAAAGGCACCAGCGTTTTATAAAACCCCATTTTAACTGGGGGGGGAAGAGTATATTTAGTCTCAATTTAATAGTGATTATAGTGGAAATGAACAATAGTGCTGGTGAGAATGACCCGAATAATCGGTTTTTCGCACCGCTATTTTAAGGACGAGGAGCAATCCGGAATTTTGAAGCCTGCACCGGAATTGCTTCCCGTTGGGAAGGCTAAAAATTTACCGAAAAATTAACGCTTACAACGCGCTATAATCTCCTGCTGATTGAACTTTGCCCGACTGACAGAGCCAAACCCCTGCCAACGCTGAAAAGTAATATTCAGACAGACCTATTAATTCTTTACCCGGTTACCAGACATGAAACTTTCCACTTCAAGCTACCTGAATTCGACTTTGCTGACCCTGATGTTAATCGCAATTTCCGGTTGTGCAGCGATCAATACCAGCATTGAGAAAAGTGATCTCGACGTGCAGACACGCGCAAGTGAATCGGTATTTCTCGAACCGGTAAGCCCGGATAAGCGGGTGATATTTGTCTCGGTACGCAATACCTCCGACAAGGACCTTTCGATTAAGGCGAAGATAATCGAGCGGCTTCAGGCCAGTGGCTATCAAGTCACCGATGACCCGGATAAGGCATATTTTATGTTGCAGGCAAATGTGTTGAAGGTGGGTAAGGACAATAAAGATAATGCTGACAGTTACGTCGAGGCGGGCTTCAGTGGTGCGGCGCTTGGTAATGCCGTATCGAGCCGCTCCGATACCGGAAAGGGTATTGTCATCGGGGCTTTGATTGGTGTTATTGCCGACTCTATGGTCGATGACACCCTGTTCACCATGGTCACCGATTTACAGGTACGCGAGCGACCACGCAATAACGAAGTGATTACTCAGCAGCAAAGCGAAGACAGTACGCAGGGCGGCAGTACATCGGTGTCCCAGTATTCATCGTCGGCCACGGTCGAATGGAAGACTTATCACACTCGAATCGTCAGTACCGCGAACCAGGTCAATTTGGATTTTGAAGACGCCCTGCCGGAACTTGAAAATGGTCTGGTCCGTTCGATTTCGGGAATGTTTGCCGAATAGCTTTGCGCCTATATAAATAAACCCAGTCGATTTTCCGGCGGCAATAGATTTACTCCTGATAGATCGGAAAGCGCTGGCACAACTCGAGCACCTGGGATTTTTGCTGCTCGACAGTGGCAGGGTCGGGTGAATCAGGGTGCTTGATAATTCCGCCAATTATCCGGCCGAGCAAATCAAACTCATCTTTTTCAAGCCCCCGGGTCGTCGCCGCAGCAACGCCCAGACGCAGGCCGGACCACTCGGCCGGTTTATTCGAATCGAAAGGAACCGGGTTTTTATTTGAAGTGATATTGACCAGCGCCAGTCGGTCCTGCGCCTGTTGGCCGCTTATGCCGAGCTGGCTGAAATCGAGTAATAACATATGGGTATCGGTACCACCGCTGACCAGCTTTATGCCACTAGCGGTAATACTCTGTGCCAGCGACTGCGCGTTATCGATTACCCGTTGGCCGTAGTGCTTGAAGTCATCTTGCAAGGCTTCACCGAGGCAGACCGCCTTAGCCGCGATAATCTGACTATGCAGGCTGCCCTGTACACCCGGAAAGATGGCCGACTGTAATTGCTTTGCCCATTTCGGATCACGCGCCAGAATCAGCCCCCCGCGTGGGCCGCGCATCGTTTTTGTAGTGGTGCAGGTAACGATGTCGGCATGTTCAACCGGATTAGGATGGACATCCGCGGCGACAAGCCCGGCGACATGCGCCATGTCGACCAGAAACAGCGCGTCCACCGCTTTCGCCGTCGCGGCGAGACGTTCGAAGTCGATACTACGTGGATAAGCCGAGCCACCCGCGATAAGCAGTTTGGGGCGCAGCTCCTTCGCTAAACGATCGGCTTCATCGTAGTCGATTAAACCCGTTTCGGGGCTAACTCCATAGTGATGCGACTCGAACCAGCGACCGGACAAATTGGGTGCCGCGCCATGGCTCAAATGACCGCCCGCGGCCAGGTTCAGACTAAGAATTCTGTCGCCCGGCTGCAGCAGCGCAAAAAACACCGCCTGATTTGCCTGCGTGCCCGAATGCGGTTGTACGTTGGCGTAGCTGCAGTCGAACAGTTTGCAGGCGCGATCAATGGCGGCCTGTTCGACAACATCGACGAATTCGCCACCCCCGTGAAAGCGATGGCCCGGGTAACCTTCCAGGGTCTTATTAGTCATCGGGTGGGCAAGCGCGTCGAGCACCGCGCGGCTGACAATATTTTCCGAGGCGATCAATTCAATCTGGGTTTGTTGGCGCTGTAACTCATCGCGCAAGGCTGCGGCAATCAGCGGGTCGCTGCGGGCAATTGATTGATAGAAAAAATTAGACATTAAATTCTCCTGCGTGATTCCTGACTGAGGTGGTAATAATTAGCTGCAAATATAATACTGGCGCCAAGCAATACCCACCAATCTCCGGTCTCCTGATAAAAAAAGTATCCAATGGCGAGGGTTAGCGGAAGGCGCAGATAGTCCAGCGGCAAAATGGTTGCGGTGTCGGCCAATGATAAGGCTTTGGTAAGACCGAGATGCGCGAGCAGACCGGAAAGGCCGATGACAGTGATCCAGAAGTAGTCGATACCCACAGGCCATTGCCAGTAATAAATAGTCGGTCCGAGGCCGATGAAAAACTGAATAACGGCCATATACATCAATATCGTCCATACCGAATCGGTGCTAGTCAGTTTTTTCGAGAATAGCATGGTGAAAGCGAAACCGAAGGTAGCCAGTAATACCATTACGCTACCCCATTCGATCGACTCAAAGCCGGGACGGATAATAATACAAACCCCAACGAAGCCGACTGCGAGCGCGAGCAGGCGGGCACCGGTCAAGCGCTCGTTCAGGTATAGTGCGGCGAGCAAAACCGCCCAGATCGGAGTAGTAAATTCGATTGCAATGACTTCGGCCAGCGGCAATAAAATGACGCCGCTTGCCCAGCAGTACTGGCCGAAGAAATGAAAAATATTACGCGCCAGATGTAGCTTGAAACGTTTGAAAGTAAAAACGGGTTTGCCGTAAATAGTAATAAACAGGATAAGCGCGCAAAATGCGACGACGCTGCGCAGGGTTAGCATTTCGAACAAAGACAGGCGGCTGGAAAGCTCACGCACCGAGACCATTAGCCCGAGAAAAGACAACAGCCCTAGAAGCATCCAACCGGTCGCTGCGACCAGGTTTTTATTCTGTAAAATTGCTCCAATCAATTTAGTTTGGCCCTTTTTTCCTCAGGTACTGCTAATACTTTGACCTGATCGAATGAATCGGCGATTCTACCTCAATACCGCAGAATTTCTTCTATACTCGATTGCAGCTGTGCAAATAGGTATAGTGGTCAATTCATTCTGCAGCTGAAGTCGCTGTTTACCGGGGCAAAAATTCGATGGAAGATATTTTCCATGATATCTCTAAATATTATTCGGCTAATATCGTCGATAATTTTCTGAACATCGGCAAAATTGTTTACAATGACGGGTTTTACAGCTTTGCCCGTGACAATGTTCGTGGCCCCTTCAATCTGGTTGATCCGGAAGCCGATGTGACCCGCATGGTTCAGGTGATCGGCGAAATCCATCCGCGTAGCGCGCTCGAAAATATCCTCAAAGTTGATGTAAATTCCTGTCTTTATTTGAATGAAAATGTGGGTTCGGGTGAAATAGAAGTACGCTCGATTCACAAGGGGATGGCAACTTCGATCTACAACAAGCAGGAAAGCCCGTTGATCATGTGGAACCCGAATTATGAAGAGCATCGCTATTTTGACGTAATCGACATCCAGGGCGTGTTTGCCGACGCACGATTGAAAAACAGCTTTAGCGCGATTCTGTCGGAAAGTCTGCGCGAATTCGAACTCTTCCCGCCGCTGATGCATTTAAAGAAATAGCCGGACAGATAGTGGGGCACTAGGCTTCGGCTGGATAATCGATCAGCAATTTTTTAGCCCGGATTGCTCAGGGGAGCAAAATATTGAATCGATCTCTAATCTTCGCGTCGACTGCCGGGTCAATGTAATTGGGCTGGTGATTATCGAGAACTTCGCGAACTTTTACATTCGCTTTTTGAAACACATCGAGCGCGCCCTGTTCGGCCCAGGTCGTTGGTTCGAGGCGGTCGCCGAATTTCGGATAATAATAATCGCGTTCCATCGCCTCCATGGTTTGTGTTTCCCCGATAAAGTGTCCAACCCCGGTAATGACGTTTTTCATCGACTCAAAACCCAACGTATCTTCGCTCACTTCGACTCCACGGATCATGCGGTAGACATGCGATAACATTTCGTTATCGAGAATAAATGCCTCGTAGGAAACTCCAAGCAGGCTCGCCATCATTCCAGAAGACTCATAAACCATATTCGCTCCGGACAAGCCGCAGGCCAGCGAAGAGAGCGCCTTTTCCATACCCATTTGGGCATCGACGGCCTTCGCATCGGTCATACTCGAGGCTACCCCCGAGGGAACTCCGATATGGTTCGCCAGTTGCGCTGCCCCCGCGTTAAGAATCGAAATTTCGCCGCCACCACCGCAAAAAGCACCGGTGCGCAGATCGATAACAAAGGGCCAGTTGGAAAAAATCATCGGGTAGCCGGGTTCAAAAATATTGATCATGATTAACGCGGCCAGGGTTTCGGCAAACGATGCTGCGAGCATTCCGTCGATGCTGGCCGGTGAAGTGGCACCCGACATCGCTGCAATAATTGAATTGATCGGCATGCCACGACGCATCGCGGCCATGGCCACGTCGAAGGCATCTTCGCCGTAGCGCATCGGTGAAATAATCGGGCTGATGTGGGCCTTGCAAAAAGGCTTTTGCGCAAACTTACCCTCGCCCCCGGCAACCCAGTCAAACATGTCGATGATGGGGTCGACGTGTTCGCCGATGGTAAAGTTGGTGCCCACTGGCTTTTGTGTTCCGCGCATCAAGCAGTAGGCGGTATTCATATCGAGCTCGAATATATCGGGGACATCGGTGGCCACGCAGCAGCGCGTAAACCAGGAGATATTAGGCAGAGTGTCGGCGAGGCGGGTAAAGCCCCACAGGTCTTCCAGCGTGGACGGTCGATAAATATGGCTGTCGAGATCGAGGGTTTGCACCGCGGCACCGCCGGTACCGAAATAGACGCGGTCACCGCCGACTTCAAAAGTATGTTTCTCGTCACGCCCGTGAAATATAAATGATTTGCAGGCACCGTCGATAATGTCTTCGACCATCGCCTGTGAAAAACATAGCCGTCCCATGTCATTGATAGTGGCGCCACAGTTAAGCGCCTGCGCGGTTAATGCCGGTGGGCAGTCGCCCATGCCCAGTTCGGCGAGCAGGCGTATCGAAGTATTATAAATCTGTTCGATCTGGACATCGTTGAGCGGGCGATACTGACCGCCGACTGGTCCTGCGGGTGCTGGATTTATCGCTGGCGGTTTGCTGCGTCTGGCCAGCATGGCCTCACGACTTCCGCCGCGGCGCCGTTTCACTCTGGGGGCTTCGCTCATGATTTTACCAACTGATTGTCAGGGTCATACAAAACGGGATGAACAACGCTTGCCGGAAAAGTTTCACCGAGTATACCGATGCTTAACCGGCTGTCGAAGGCAGCATGCTCGGGGTCAATGTAGGCGTAGGCAATATTTTTCTTTACGCGGTGACCGTAGCCACCGGAGCATACCGAGCCGATTTGTTCGCTGCCGAAATATACCGGGTCACCACTGTGCGCGGGGGCGATATCGCAGTCGACAATCATACTTACCAGTTGCTTGCGCGGGCCACGTTGCTGCTGTGCCTCCAGGGCCGCTTTGCCGATAAAGTCGGGTTTATCCAGTTTGACAAAACGCTGCAGCCCGGCTTCATAGGGGTTGAACTCGTAAATCAAATCGCTCTTCCAGTGCAAGTAACCTTTTTCCAGGCGCATCGACTCGGTCGCGTATAAGCCGAAGTTACCCAGTTCGAAGCCGACTCCGGCCTGATTGAGAATCTGCCACAGGAGGTAAAGCTGTTCGTTGGGAACATGCAGTTCGTAAGCGCGCTCGCCGGAAAAGCTGACATTCATCGCGGTTAGTTCGACATGACCGATCAACATCGTCTTTGCGCGAAGCCAGGGGAAGGCATTGGCAGACCAGTCGCAGCGCGGTGAAACAGATTGCAGTAATTCGCGCGACTTCGGTCCCGCTACCACCAGAATGGTATGGGTTGCGGCCATTTCACGAATACTCACGGTATCGGGTGCAAACCGATTGAGCCAGTCGCGGTCGTGCCATTCGGCCGCGGCGGCCGAACCCCACCAATAACGATTTTCGCCGAGTTTGACCAGTGTTGCTTCGCTCAGAACATTCCCTTTTTCGGTGAGCAGGTAGGCAAGACTGAGTTTACCGATTTCGGTGGGTAAGCGGCCGCAAATCATACGATCGAGAAAGGCCTCGACGCCTTCGCCGCTGATTTCATAGCGGTTGAAACCGGAGACTTCCATGATGCTGACCTGCTTTTGTAAATGTTCGACTTCCCGGGCTACAACGTCCCGAGTCGGGGTAAAGCGGTAACTGTGCTGGTCGACAAAGTCGGCTTCGGGTTTGAAAAAGAGGGCGCGTTCCCAGCCATTGACCACGCCCCAGGCGCACATTAACTGGTCGAGCACCGGATAAAGTGGCGTGGTGCGCGCTAACCGGGCTGCGGGGCGATGTTCGTGGGGCAGGTGGTAGTGGAATTCGTTCTGGTAATCTTCGATTGCCTTCAGGCAGGTATGCTCGGTATTGGCGTATTCGGTAAATCGACGTGGGTCGAGAAACCAGGCATCCCATTCGCTTTCGCCGTGGACGATCAGCTCGGCAAGAATTTTGCCGTGCCCGCCCGACTCACCAATGCCCGCGCGTAAGCCAATCGCACAGTAGGCATTTTCGATTCCCGGGATCTGGCCGATCAACGGCGCGCCATCGATGGTATAGGTGATCGGGCCGTTGATGACGGTATGGATGCCGGCCTCGGCCAGCGCCGGCAGTCGATTAAAAATTCGTTCCATGTTATCGAGGCAGCGATCGAGATCGGAAGGGCATAGCGCCTGGGTGAAATTGGGGTCGATCCCATCCATGCCGAAAGTTTTGCAGCCCTGTTCATAAACGCCGACGAGCAAACCTTTTTTCTCCTGGCGCGAATAAAAGTCATCGCCGGGATCGCGAATAATCGGTACCCGGAAATCGAGTTGCTCGAGTTCGGGCATGGTGTCGGTGAGAAAATACATATGCTCCATCGACGTCACCGGGTGGGTGACACCGAGCATGTTGCCGACTTCGTTGACGCGGTATCCGCCGGCGTTCACTACCTTCTCGCAAGTGATATCACCCTGTTTGCTATGCACGATGAATTCCCCATTGGACTTGCGCGTGATGCTTTCCACCGGGTTGAAGCGGTAAACCTCGGCCCCGGCTTCGCGTGCCTTGCGCGCCAGTGCAACGGTTATTCCGGCCGGGTCGATGTCGCCATCGAGAGGATCCCACCAGGCGCCGAGTAATCTGTCGGTATTCATCAACGGATGCCGAATGCCGGCTTCTTTAGCGCTGATAAATTCCATTTCCACACCCATGCCGCTGGCCATGCCGATGTAGTGCCGGTAGGTATCGATTTGATCCTGCGTATGCGCCAGACGCATTCCACCGGTAATGTGGTAGGAAATGGGATGATCGGGATCGGTAGCGAGTTCACGGTACAAGTCGATGCTGTGCCGTTTCAGCGCAATCATTGTCTGGTTGCCGCCAAACTGGGTTACCTGCGCCGCCGCATGCCAGGTGGAGCCCGAAGTGAGCTCGTCGCGTTCGATCAGTACGACATCGTTCCAGCCTTCACGGGTTAAATGATAAAGCGTTGAACAGCCGACGATTCCACCGCCGATGACGACCACACGGGCATGAGATTTCATCGTTTTTCACCTGTTTAAAACTGATCTTGATAGTGGGGGTCATGGGGCGGATTGACAATCTAAAAATTAAAAGTATGGTTCAGTTTAATTAAACTATAACTGGCGATGTTATGGGATATAGCGTCAAATTTGAAGGCAATTTTAGTAATGTGACTGTTCTATGAAACACCACTTACCATCGCTGGACTCATTGAAGGTATTTGAAGCCGCGGCCCGGCATTTAAGCTTTAGCGTAGCCGCCGACGAACTCTGCTTGAGTAAAGCCGCGATCAGCTACCAGATTCGTAAACTCGAATTAAGTCTTGATGCGGCGCTGTTCCGACGCTCGGTACGCCAGGTATACCTGACCAGCGCGGGTCAGGAGTTATACCAAACCTGCCAGCAGGTATTTCGGGACCTGGGTCAAACTATCGGGCAAATCAGACCGGTCGACGGCGCCCACGATGTGCTGATCGGGGTGACTACCTATGTCGCCTTACGTTGGCTTTCCCCGCGCATAGCCCGTTTTAACGAAGAGCAGGCCGAAGTTTCTATTCTGCTGCAGCACTCGGTGAATAGCAGTGACTTCCGCATGCAGGATGTCGATTTCGCTATCCGCTGGGGGCCTTTAGTCGAAGAGCAGCGACGGGCCCCGTTTCATCAACTCGCCATGCCGTTATTCCCCGTATGCAGCCCGCGACTGTTACAGCGTGCAGGATTTGAATGGGGCGACCAGCGATTACCCTGTAAAGCGCTGGCGCAATCACCGCTGGCACAACTACCCTTACTCTGCGAAGACCGGCCCTTCGATCTATGGCAAGCCTGGTATGGCGAGCAGGGTCCGGCGCTCGACAATCCCCGTCGCATCATCGCCGATGCCAACGTGCGTACCCAGGCTGCAATCGACGGTCAGGGCTGGACCATGGCCGACGCGCTGATGCAGGCCGAACTGGACCGGGGGCAGTTATTGGCCCCCTTCAACACCCCGTTAAGTGGTTACGGCTACGCCTTTGAATCTTATCCGGGACGTTACCTGAGCAAGGCGGCAAGTCTGCTGCGCGACTGGCTGGTGGCCAGTGTTTGATGTGTTAATATCGGTCGCCTTAAAGCGATCAGGGAGATCAAAATGCAACAAATACCGATAATTGTGTTGTCTATCTTCGCGGCCGTAAATGCGCAGGCCGACGTACAGATCGAATTCAAAAATTCGGCAAGCCAAAGCAGCAGAATCAGCAGCAACAGTCGGGTGGTGCGTATCGATGACGGGCAGTTGCCCGGCTACGTGCTAGTGAATTATGAAACTGGCGAATTCATCATGGTAGATAGTCAACGTAAACAGGCAATGACTTCATCGATCAAGGACTCGACCGGCGCGCAGGAAAGTCCGGCGATTGCGATCAAGTTAAAAGACCTCGGTAGCGGTAGTAAAATTGCCGGCTATGCCAGTCGTCGTTATCAGATTCTAGCCGACGGGCAGAACTGCGGGACTGTAGATGCTTCGGCAGCATTGTTCAAGCAGGAAGGCATTCGCAAACTATATGACTCGATGAACACAATGCAACAGCAGTTGCGCCAGCGTATGGGCGGCATGGCAGGAATGCTTGACCTTTGTGCCAGAGCGAATTTACAACTGGCCGCCTCGATGCCAAAAATCGGCGCGGCCTTGCGCATCGTCGATGCAAAGGGAACTCTGCAGATGGAAGTAACCGGGGTCAAAACCGCCCTGCAATTATCGAGTCAGCTCTTTCAGGTTCCCGAGGGTATGAAAGTAGTGTCCGTCGACCAGAAAATGAAAGAAGCCGCTGCAAAGACCCAAGAAATGATAAAGACTATCGACTTCAGCGCATTGCTCAAACAGATGCAGCAAAGCGGCGTTGAAATAACGCCAGAAATGCAAAAGCAAATGGAAGCCATAATGCCGCAGATGCAGCAATAACGGTTTTGCTCAGGCGAGGAAGTCGGGGCTAACGTCGTTAATAATTTCACCAATAGTGACCATGTCTTCAACGCTGAAGGTCAGTGGAATGCGCAGGTCGAAAGTGGTTGCCAGAATGTTCAGCGTCGCCGGCAGATGCTGTCTCGATGCGATATAACGCCAGCTGTCATAACGACTGGTAAAGCCATGGGGTTCGGCGCCGCCAAACCATTTCAATTCGACGCCGCGACCGGCGCAACTCTGAATAAAATCGTTGATTTGATCCGGCGCTAGCGCCTCGACCCGAAACTGTAACGAACTGCCGACAAAGCTTTCCTGCTCGGGTCGTTGCGAAAGCTGAATGTGATTGTTTTCAGACAAAACCTGTTCCAGCTTCCGGTAGCGTTCGTTCCAACGACCGCAATTTTCATCGAGTTGATTTAACTGGGGCCTGAGTATCGAGGCGCGCAGATTGTCCATGCGCCCACTGTAATTCGGCGTGTCCAGTTTAATGTCGGCAAAAACATCAGCCGGAGGGGCCGTGCCATTGCGCTCAAACAGCATGTAGGAACCCGAATGGATGATTGCACGCGCGATGATCTGGGGGTCGTCGGTGGTAAGAAAGCCGCCTTCCCCCGAATTGATGTGTTTATAGGTTTGCGTACTGAAACAGGCGACCTTGCCGAAACTACCCGACTTTTGGCCATTCCAGTAAGCGCCCATAGTATGTGCACAATCTTCAATTAGTATGACTTGATGCTTTTCACAAAGCGCGGTGACCACATCCATGTCGGCGATATGCCCGCGCATATGCGACATCATAAAAAACCGCGCGCCGCTGCTTAGCATCTGTGATTCCAGATGTTCGAGGTCAACACAGTAGTTTGCGTCGATCTCAACCAGTACTGGTTTACCCCCCGCGTTATCGATTGCACCGGGAACAGGGGCCAGAGTAAATGCATTCGTTAATACCTGGTCGCCGGGCTTAATGCCGACCGCCTTCAGCGCAATATGCAGAGCATAGCCGCCGGAGGCGCAGGCCAGGCAATGGGCTTGCTGCATGTAGTCGGCGAACTCCTGTTCGAGTAAGGCGGCTTCCGATGTTTCCCCTTCGACGACGTTGTAGCGATGCAGCCGACCCGAGCGCAATACTTCAACGGCGCGTTCTATGCCCACTTCAGGAATCGATTCCTGCTGGGTAAATGGTTTTTTGAAAATAGTTTTAGCCATATTTGAAAACTCGATAACACCGTTGTCAATGCGTTCCGCGCTACTCCCTCATTCCGGCCTGAGCGGGCCGCGTAGGTCCGGAATCTAACACAAACTATGCCTCTCTGGATCCCGGATCAAGTCCGGGATGACTTTATGTATGTCCGGGATGACCTTTTGTATGCCCGGGTTGACGTTCAGTACACCCGGGATGACGATGACTAAGCCCGGGATGCCAGTTAATACTAATAATGCTTTTGATCGTAGACTTCGAAATCCCATTCCTGATCGGGAAAATACCGGCGCAGTCGCCAGTCGCAGGCGCGCGCATGTCCTTCCATGCCTTCGATCCGGGAAATGCGTGAGCCGACCGCGCTGAACACTTCGTTGGCCGCTTCGTCGATCTGCTGATAGGTGAGAACCTTCATGAATTTCTGTACATTCAAACCACCACTGTAACGCCCGGCGCGTTTGGTTGGCAGAATGTGATTGGTACCCGAGCACTTGTCACCGTGGGTAACGGTACTGCCTTCACCCAGAAAAAGTGACCCGTAATTATTCAAATGCTGCTTCCACCATTCGAGATCGGCGGCCATCACCTGCAAATGCTCACTCGCGTACTGGTCGCTGACCGTAACCACTTCTTCGCGACTGTCGCAGACAATGATTTCCCCATAGTCGTTCCAGGCTTGATTGACGACATCGGCATTAGGCATATCGTTAGCCACTTTGGGCATCAGTTCGGCTACTTCTTCGGCAAGCGCCTGTGACGTGGTAAATAACCAGACCGGTGAATTAATGCCGTGCTCAGCCTGCGAGGTCAAGTCCACCGCGATGGTCATCGCATCGGCGCTGTCGTCGGCAATAATCGCCGATTCGGTAGGTCCGGCGAAAACGTCGATACCGACCTGGCCAAACAATACCCGCTTGGCTTCGGCGACATAGGCGTTGCCGGGACCAACAATAATATCGGCAGGGTGACCGGTGAACAGGCCATTCGCCATCGAGGCGACGGCATGCACGCCGCCCATCTCAAGAATCATATCGGCACCCGCCAGGTCCATCGCGTAGCAAACCGCGGCGTCGATCGAATCACCCCGGGGTGGTGAAGCTGCAACGACAAAATCTACCCCCGCGGCTTTGGCCGTGGCCACGCTCATGATCGCCGACGCGGCATGTGCGTAACGGCCACCGGGAACATAGCAGCCGGCAGATTGCACGGGCAGAACGCGCTGCCCCAGCTTAACACCGGGGTGGGTTTCCACTTCGAAGGATTGCATGCTGTCGCGCTGCGCTTCGGCAAAACGATAAACCTGTTCGTAGGCAAATTTGATATCGTCCTTCACCCGCTCGGGAACCGAGTCGATCAACTGCTTTCGTTTTGCGTCGCTGAGGACAAAGTCGCCATCCCAGTTGTCGAATTTTTTCGCCATGTCACGCACTGCTGCTTCGCCGCGCTCGCTGATATCCTGTAGCATGGATTCGACCGCTACACGTACTTCACGGTCGGAATCTTCGGGGGATAAGCCCGGTTTCTTCAGCTTTAACATGAGAGCCTCTTTTAAATGTAACCCGGCAGGCCGAAAACCTGTGGATAGCCAAACAGCGAAACACTACCACCGGTGTGCAGGAAGACGACGTTTTCTCCCTTCTTGAAGTGTCCCTTGCGGATCAAATCGATCAAACCTGAAAAGCCTTTGCCCGAGTAAACCGGATCGAGCAGGATGCCTTCGTATTGCGCTAGCATTTTCACCGCTTCGACCATGGCATCGGTGGGCAGGCCGTAACCGTCACCGACATAGTCGCTGTTGGCGACCACTTTTTCGCGAGCGACGATATCCGGGTTCAAGCCCATGAAGTCAGCGGTGCGTTGCGCCAGCGCGTAAACCATTTCTTCCTGCTTTTGCTTCGGTGCGCGAACGCCAACGCCGTAAACCGGGATGCCGCTATTCATGCCTTCCATACCGAGAACCAGTCCGGCCTGAGTACCTGAGCTGCCCGTTGCATGGACGAGGTGATCGATGCGCAACGAGCGATCATTCGCCTGCGTGGTTAATTCGATGGCAGCATTGACGTATCCGAGCGCACCGATTTCATTCGAGCCACCACCGGGAATGATGTAGGGCTTTTTACCATCGTCGCGCAATTGCTGAGCCAGTTCTTCCATCGCCACATTCATATCAGTATTCGCAGGACGACTGGAAATGGTCGCACCATGCAATTGGTCGAGCAGGACATTGCCGTTGTAAACGTAGGCTTCGTCTTCGTAGCCGGTGCGATCTTCGAGCAGAATGTGGCATTCCATGCCCAGTTTGGCGGCGATGGCCGTCGTCTGACGGGCATGATTCGACTGGGTTGCCCCCTGGGTGATGATGGTGTCGGCTTTACGTTCCACTGCATCGGCCATGATGAATTCGAGTTTGCGCGTCTTGTTGCCGCCCGAAGACAGCCCGGTGCAATCGTCGCGTTTAATCCACAGGTTGGGTCCACCCAGTGTCTCGGAAATGCGGGTCATCGGTTCCAATGCGGTAGGAAGATGGGCGAAATGTAAACGAGGGTAACGTGAAAGGTGCATGTATGGTTCCAAAATTATTTTAAGGCATGATTGCACAGTAAATCGGGCAGATAAAATGCTATTAACGTAGAACAAAGTTAAATAATCGCATAATGATCGGGAATCAGGTCGCGAGATTGTATCGGCATCACCGCTGAAATAATAATTAAACCAGTTATACTCGCGATCTGACTTCACCCGATAGAAGACCTCGACTATGGATCTGCTGTTTCGCAATCGCCTGCTCGCCATTCTGGCACCGGTATTCTGGAGCATTACCGGGCTGGTGGTGCGGCTGCTCGAAGAGGCCGACGAATGGCAGGTTAATTTCTACCGGTCATCGTCGCTGGCGCTGTTTCTGCTCGTCTATCTCGGGTTCCGGTACCGTGGGCAAACGCTTGCAGTCATCCGTGCGTCGGGTACTAAAGCCGTTCTGGGCGGGGTTTGTATCGGCATTGCCATGTTCTGCAATATGATTGCGATGCAACACACCACTATTGCTAACGCGACCATGGTGATGGCTATCGGGCCAATTATCGCTGCTTTGTTTGGCTGGGTTTTGCTCGGTGAGGCGGTATCAAAAATGACTGGGTTGGCCATTGTCATGGCGGGCGTCGGCTTGACCATTATGGTGGGTGGTAATCCCATCGACGGAAGCCTGTTTGGCGACTTGATTGCTTTGTTCGGCATGTGCGGTTTCGGTCTTTACGCGGTGGTGCTGCGCCATGGTAAGGCCGTCGACATGACGCCAGCGGTGCTCTGGGCGGGAATATTTTCCGCGCTCCCGGCGGCATTCGTTGCGCTGGTATTCGGCAACGGGCTGGTGCTTCCGCTCGAAGAAGTCGCGATGTGTGTCGGCCTTGGAGTGTTCCAGCTGGGTATCGGCAGCATTTTATTTGCCATCGCATCGGCGACCGTACCGGCAGTCGAATTGACCCTGTTTGCATTGGGCGAACCATTACTGGCGCCGATCTGGGTGTGGCTGGCGGTCAACGAAGTACCGTCAACTAGCAGTTTTATCGGGGCAGGAATTTTGTTGATGGCATTGGTAACGCATCTTTTTTTCAATCGCAGGGTTCCCGCCAGACCTGACAGGGTTGTGATTGAGGCTCCCTAATCCATTAATGACTGGCTTATCGATCCGTCCGGGGTGGCTGCTGCAAAGTCAGCCAAAAACAATACTGATATGACCCCTGCCTTTTTACTTACCCGACAGTGGCAGGATACGCGCGAAGGGATTCGCCTCGACTTCTGGTTTTCCAGCGCGCAGGGACCGTTGCAGGTTTCCATCGAAGCGCAGCAGGCGGTTTTTTTCGTTCGCGAATCCGACCTGCCCGCCTTCACCGAGCAGTATAAAAACCGATCGGTCTCCGGACCGGCATCGAACACACGATTGCTGGAATTGAAAACCTTTTTGGGAGAGCCCGTCCATGCGGTTTATTTCAACTCTCAGCAGCAGTTTTACCGTGTCCGCGACCGCCTGACACAGGCGGGCATCGCCTGCTATGAGTCGGATATTCGACCCGCCGAACGTTTTCTGTGCGAACGTTTTATAACCGCGTCGGTTGATATTGGCGCAGACTACTCGAGCGCGCCGATGCGCAATGTAAAACTGAGCCCCGGTAGCTACACCCCGACATTTGAAATCATGTCGCTGGACATCGAATCGGATTATCAAACCGATGCGCTATTCTCGATTGCCTTTGTCACCTCGACCGAAGCGCGGGTGTTAATGATAGGCAAGGGTGAAAACAGCGCAGATATCGAATACCTGGAGAATGAGCAAGCGCTGCTGCGGCGTTTTATCGAGTGGGTGGAGAAGAGCGACCCGGATTTGTTGATCGGCTGGAATGTGATCAACTTCGACATGAATCTACTGCAGAAAAAAGCCAATCAGTTTTCGATTCCGTTTGCCATCGGGCGTAATCACGCGGTTCCGGTATGGCGGAAATCGCAGCTTGATAGCAATCAGCAATTTATTCTGATTCCCGGACGCGTTGTTCTCGATGGCATCGATACCTTGAAATCGGCAACCTACAACTTTCCCAGCTTCGCCCTTGAATCGGTCGCGCGCGAACTACTCGGGCGGGGCAAGCTCATCGAGGGTTCGTATAATTCTGACCCCTTATACAAGGCTAAGGAGATCAAGCGTCAGTTTGAAACGGAGAAGGAAACCCTGGCGGCCTATAACCTGGAAGACTGCCAGCTGGTCTGGGAAATTTTTGAGCATTGCGACCTGGTTAATTTTGCCATCGAACGATCGCGCCTCACCGGGTTGGAAATGGACCGTATTGGAGGTTCGGTGGCCGCTTTCGATAATCTCTATCTGCCGCGCCTGCACCGCAAGGGATATATCGCGCCGAACATTGGCGATTATCAGGGTGAACTGAGCGCCCCCGGCGGCTATGTGATGGATTCGCGCCCCGGCTTGCACGATTCGGTACTGGTGCTCGATTACAAAAGTCTGTATCCGAGTATTATCCGTACTTTTCGTATCGACCCCTATGCGCGCATTGCCGCGCAAAAGGCATCACCCGACGAAATCGTGCCCGGCTACGATGGCGCCAGTTTCCATAAAACCGAGCATATTCTACCGACGATTATTGAAAACCTCTGGGCTGCCCGGGATCAGGCCAAACAGGATAAAAATGCGGCTTTGTCGCAGGCCATAAAAATCATCATGAACTCGTTTTACGGGGTGCTTGGTACCCCCGGTTGTCGAGTGCACGATTCACGCCTGACCAGCTCGATCACCAAACGCGGTCATGATCTCATCATCCAGACGGTTAAGCTCATCGAGGAGGCCGGTTACGAAGTCATTTACGGCGACACCGACTCGGTGTTTGTCGCCCTGGGGAAATCGCAAAGCAATGCGATCGCAGCGAAGATAGGCAATGAACTGGTAGCGCGCGTTAATCAATACTGGCAGGCGACGCTTGCTGAACAATACGGCATCGAGTCCTGTCTGGAAATGGAATTTGAAACCCATTTCAAGCAATTCTTTATGCCGACCATGCGCGGTTCCGACCAGGGCAGTAAAAAGCGTTACGCCGGCCTGGTTGATGATGAAAACGGTAGCCGTAAAATTATCTACAAGGGTTTAGAGACAGTGCGTACCGACTGGACTGAGCTGGCTCGACAATTCCAGCAAACACTGTATCGGTTGATTTTTGATGGCGAGGAATACCAGCAATACATAAAGGAAATCGTCAATCAACTGAATAACGGCGACTGGGATGAAATGCTGGTTTATCGCAAAAGATTGCGTAAAAAACTATCTGAGTACGAGAAAAATATTCCACCGCATGCACAGGCGGCTATCAAGGCCGAGCAACAATTCAAGCAACGCGGCGAGCCGTCTCGCTATCGCAACAAAAGCTGGATTGAGTATGTCATTACTTCGGTCGGCGCCGAAACCAGGGAATGTCAGACTGGGCGACTTGACTACGAGCATTACCTCGAAAAACAACTAACCCCGATTGCCGACACTATTCTGACCGCGGTGGGTTCATCGATGGATATGATCACCCAGCAACAGCGGGACATGTTTCAATAAAAAAAGGGTCATAGACCAATATATCTATCAGATCTTTTAGCCTTTATGTGCCCGGCAGTTCATCGTGTTTCGGCAGGTCATCAACTTCCTCGCGCCAGACCGCGCGCGAACCCCAGAATATATTCTGCTTTGGCCGGATGCCGGGATCCTGGTCGAGAGTTCCTGCGGGGATAACCACCGAGTGCCCGCTCTTTGCCATCCACGGCAGGGAAGACCCGCAGACTTTGCAAAAGCAAGTCGCAAAATGGACCACGTCGGGTTGTTCAAAGCGGCCTACCAGTTCTTCACCGCTAAGCCACTTAAATTGCTTAGGGTCGACGATGATATTTGCCGCATGCGCGCTACCGGTAAATTTCCGACAACGCGAGCAATGGCAATATTGAAAAACAAATTCGGGCCCAACGTATTCGTATTTGACTGCCTGGCACAGACAGCTGCCAGTGATGGGTTCGCTCATGGTGAAACCTCCTTATCGTTGCATCCAGTTTAGCCGAGTTTTCAACCGATCAGCAATAATTAGGGAAAGTTGTTGCCAGCTTTGCGAGGCTCCTTCCCGATAGTAGCCATTCAGGAATTAAATATGTTCAGTCGTTTTCGGCGCATATCTGCGAATCGGTAATATCTGGAATCTTGCCGTATAACAACGAGGCCAAATTGGAAGACACACGCCAGGGTTGAACACATCTTTGGCATTATGAAACGCCAATTTGGCTATAACTAAAGTACGCTATCGAGGGCTGGACAAAAATGCCGATAGTGTGTTTACTAAATGTGTACTGATCGTTTTGGTGATCGAGAAACGGCCATTAATGACTGCTTTATCAGGATAGTTGTGCCTGAAACATGGCAAAGACTGATAACCCCAGTCAAGTGACAGGAAAACCGGCCTAATTACTGGCGATAAAATCAAAACTTAACGGGCTTGGTGACAAAATGCTAATTGATCAGAGTTGCCCTTGAATGTTAAACCACCAGTATGCAAATCTTCGGCAATATAGAGGGTAGGGATGGTTAATTACATTAGTATCATTGATCACTCTGGCCAGAAAATATCGGGAAAGAGTGGTCATGGTCTTTGATTTCAATTTGTTTATTTTTAAATATCTCAATAATATTTTTTTAGAGGATAGAACTTAGAATGAAGCAAATGGTGTTGAAACGGATTGCAATTGGTTTGGTTACCTTGGTTGCAGTTTCAGTTATCGTTTTCGTGATGACGAGTTGGTTACCGGGTGACGTCGCGTCAATCCTTTTGGGACAGGCTGCTACCACCGAGACACTGGCAGCACTTCGTGCTCAACTGGGAACGGACCAACCACTGATAATCCAGTATTTCAGTTGGCTCGGCAATATGGCAACAGGAGATCTCGGAATATCAAAGACGGGTGGTGCCACTATTTCCAGTTTAATCAGTAGCCGAATCGGTAATACCATGATGATGGCGGGGCTGGTAGCGGTTATATCTATACCCATATCCATTTCGATAGGTCTTTTCGCTGCAATGCATCCCGGTACCTGGTTGGATCGAATTGTGAGCTTCGGCACCTTAAGCACAGTTTCGGTACCCGAATTTTTCATCGCTACAGTAATGGTATTAATCCTTGCGGTAAATTTACGCTGGTTACCTTCAGTCACCTACCTGAATGGCGATGAATCGGTCTGGCAACTTTTAAAAGCGGTGGCCATGCCACTAATTACCCTGGTTATCGTAGTATCGGCACAAATGATACGAATGACTCGTGCCGGAATACTCAACGTCATGAATTCGGATTATATCGAAATGGCAATCCTTAAGGGCGTACCGAAAAAACGCATCATCCTGCGTCACGCGCTTTACAACGCGATCGGGCCGATTGTGAACGTTATTGCCCTGAACCTGGCTTATTTGGTGAGCGGTGTGGTAATCGTCGAAACCATATTTTCTTATCCAGGTTTGGCGAAATTAATGATCAATGCCGTGCAGACACGGGATCTGCCGCTGGTTCAGGCCTGTGCGATGATATTCTGTGGAACTTACGTTGTGCTTATCATCCTGGCTGACGTTGTTTCGATAGTTTCCAACCCTCGTTTGAGGCATCCAAGATAGGCGAGAAGGTACTGAAAAATAAAAGGGGTCAATGTCGATAAATTTCAGCTTTAACTGAGAGTCCGTATCTTGCCGTAGGACGATCCTGGGGTTATGAATTTGGGTATCGACTTTGGAGAAAATTGGTAGAGTTTGTACCATATGCATCATTCCCTTTTATTCTGAGCCTTTCGGACATTTATTGCTAATGACCGTATATGGACTCCACCTATTTCAC
Source organism: Gammaproteobacteria bacterium (assembly GCA_047622345.1). Taxonomy (GTDB): domain Bacteria; phylum Pseudomonadota; class Gammaproteobacteria. Next base: position 39,906 of record JBLHOA010000005.1, read on the forward strand.
AATGTAAATTCACAGGGACACACACTTTCCAGCTCTTTCCATATTGCACCCTTAGGGAAAAGGGCAACGTGTAATTGCTACGCGAACCACTTATTATTTCCTAGTCTCCGGTGGCCCCAGCGGCGTTGATACTGCATTCAATAACATCGTCATCGGAACCACTACTGCAAGCCTTGAGTTCGGCATGCGCTTCGGCGTAGGGAACAACTTTTCCCCCGGCTATTCTATGAATGCAGCTTTCACTTTTGTAGACCATGAATGCGGTCACATTGATCGGATCAAACGCGTAGACTTCGTCGAGCGACTGATGTAACTCGGCCGCCATTTGCTGATCTTTAAGATCGGTTAAATCTTCAATTGATTCAAGTGGAGGTAGCACCGCCTTGAGTCGATCTTTTGGTACGCCCTTCGACATATTATTCATCGCGGAAGCCCCGGCCATGCCGATTTTCTGACAGTCGGCCTGAGTCAGCTCAGAAGCATTTGTCTGCAAGGGCAGGAGTAGTAGCGCTGTAATAATGATCAGTTTCATTTTTATTCCGACACTTTGTATGTCTTATTTCAGTTATAATCGACGAGTTTTTAAATCTAACGGGTACCGTCTTCTTTATTGCAGAAATTTTGCAACGATTGAATTGAACTCCTGCGTATGTTCCAGGTGCACTATATGCCCTGCATTCGGAATTATGAATAGTTGTGATAGTGAAATTTTTCGCCACATTTCGATCGAAAGATCAGGGTGGGTCGAACGATCACAATCTCCGCAAACAATAAGTGTGGGAGTTGTGACTTGACCAAGTCGGTCGCGTGTTTTCCATTGATCCCAGGTCTGCACATGACGGATAGCTGCCGCCTCGTTCGATTGACTGCCGGCCTCTCTGGCCAGTGGGTACATCGGGTCTTCCTTGCCGCGTTGAAACCATTCAGCGGCCAGGTCGGCTGCGAATGAGTCGACCCCTACGGCACGTATTCTTTCGATGCTTTTTTCATAGGGTTCAAACCTTTCCGGGCAATATCCATCCGGGGAACCGCCATAGAGAACCATCTTTTCGAGTAAAGCCGGTTGTTGCAGACTTATCTCCAGCGCGATCCAGGCACCAAGCGAATGGCCCAGAATAGAACAGGTTTCGAGGCCGGAAGATCGGATCGTTTCGACAACCATCTGGCTAAGCGCTTCGACAGTCGGTGGGACCGGAACATCATAGCTTCCAGCAGATCCTGGCAGATCAATGGTCGTTACCGAAAATCGAGGAACCAGATACTCTACCAATGGTTGAAATATCTTGCTGCTACCAAGAAACCCGTGCACTAAAACCACTTCCGGGCCCGCACCCTGACGTTGCCAATTAAGCATTTTGTTGCCTCAAATGATGATACTCGAAGATACCAGAGCCAGACATTAACAAAGCAAATTCAATTTTGTAAGTTTTAAGGACTGCTTTGTACATTTACAATGCCGACAGATTACCGCGAGTCGACATCGACGAGCTGATGCTGGTCTTTTAAAAACGAGGCTAAAGGAATGCTCAACGCGGTAATTGCACACAGAGCCCAAAGCACCAGGTCGAGGCTGCCGAAATCAGCAAGCTGGCCGAAGGCAAAGGGACCGATGACCGTTGCAATTCCTGAAAAAGAATATATCAATGCAAAGCCTCGTGATTGATGGCTGGTCTCGATGTGATCGGATATCGCGCCGTAGGTTACCGTCGATGACCCCTGTACTGTCAGGCCGATCAAGGGCAGGGTAATCAATACCGTAATCAATGGCATCAGTATCACGGCAGCGAGCCCGGCAATGGTGAGCAGTTGAATAAAAACAAAAGGCAGGTGATCGCCGAACCGTGCGGTCAGAAAACCGCAGCAAAATTTACCGGTCATGCCCCCGCATAGCGCAAGTACAACGCCAAAGGAAGCGACTTCGGTGGAAGCCCCTTTATTGATCAAGACAAAGGCGAGGAAGGTCAGAAATACCGTTTGTACCGCGCTGTCGAGAGTAACCACAATCGCAAGCAGGGTGAATTGGCGCGGTTTTTTGATGCCACATCGCTGAACCAGCGAAGTTTGTCTATCTGTTTGTGCCCGCTGTTTTGATTCGGGCTTCTCGTCGGGGAGTAGTTTCCACAGCGCGAAGGCAAACGCCAAAGCGACCAGGCTGAGCACAGTGACGATGGAGTTCCAGGCGAACCCTGCGCCGATCCCCAGGCTGAATAAACCGGTAAAGCTGAGCTTGCCGGCATCGCCGCTGGCGTTATAGGTGCCGAGCGCCCGACGCTTTTGCGCCGGACCGAAGGTTTTCACCAAAACCGCCGAGGCCAGCGAATGCTGAAACCCTGCGCCGGCACCGGTGAGCACAAAGAACAGCGCAATCAACCCGAATGAAGTGGAGACGGCCACACCGAGATAACCCGCAGCGGCCGCAATCAAACCGAATATGAGTAAGCGTCGCTCGCCATAGCGCTCTGCCAGTATGCCGGATGGAATTTCAAGCAATGACATGGCCAGATTACTGAGGGCGCGTA
>JBLHOA010000006.1:0-40703 GCA_047622345.1 Gammaproteobacteria bacterium
TGGTTATCTAACCGACCCGTATAAGTATGTCAGTGTCGTCGATACTAACGGCCTGCCTACTTCACAGTTATTTGAACGGCGACCAGAGAGTCGTTCGCGCCAGAGTATTTACGCCAAGTATAAAAAACAGTTAGCCAATAAGGACATAGTCACCACATCGTATCGATTGATGAGCGATGACTGGGGAGTCGATTCGAACACCTTCGATTTAACCTACCGCTTTAAATTAAAGAATGGAAATTATATCCAACCGCACGTTCGTCTTTACCAACAAAGCGCGACCGATTTTTACCGCTATTTTCTGCTCGATAGCGAAGTCGTACCCGAATTCGCTAGCGCCGATTATCGACTCGGTGAACTCGACGGCAACACCATCGGGGTCAAGTTCGGTAAGGACGTCGACAATCAGCAAGCCTGGTCGGCACGAATCGAATTTTACCGGCAAAGCGGGAAATCATCGCCGGACGAAGCCATCGGCCAGTTAACGCAACAGGATTTATTTCCTGACGTCGACGCGGTCATTATCCAGTTCAACTATTCGCTGCAGTGGTAGCACTCGAACAACGGGATAAACTCTGGGTTGGTCGCTTTGAGTCCATGGCCAGCCCCTGTGAAGTGTTAATCGAAACTGACGATCGCTGCATTGCCACTAAGTTAATCAAGCAGGCAGAAACCGAAGCCCGGCGCATCGAACAAAAATTCAGCCGCTACCGCGACGACAATATCGTTCACCGCATCAACAATGAAGGTGCCAGTATCAGCGTCGATGCTGAAACTTCGCGCCTGCTCGATTTCGCCGACAACTGCTACCAGCTGAGCGATGGCCTGTTCGATATCACCTCGGGTTTACTGCGTCGGGCCTGGGATTTCAAACCCGGTGGTAGCTTGCCATCACAAGCCACAATCGAAGCTTACCTCCCTCTAATCGGCTGGCCCAAAGTCGAGTGGTGCGACCCGATGCTGACTGTACCTGCCGGGATGGAAATCGATTTCGGGGGTATCGGCAAGGAATACGCAGTCGACTCGGTATTAAGCTTGTTACGCAAAGGTTCTGCGCTCAGCGTTATGGTGAATTTTGGCGGTGACTGCCACGCCAGCGGCCCGCTTAGCAACGGTGACGCCTGGTTAACCGGCATCGAAAACCCGAATCGCCCGGGCGACGCCACTGCGATTATCAAGCTCAGTCAGGGTGCGCTTGCCACCAGCGGCAATGTCTACAAATTCATCGAAGAGGATGGATTGCGCTATGGGCATATTCAGAATCCCACAACCGGCTGGCCCGAAACCGAGGCCCCCCTGTCGGTCACGGTTGCCGCCGCAACCTGCACCGAGGCCGGTGTTTTATCGACCCTGGCCATGCTGTACGGTGCCGATGCCGAATCTTTTCTCGATGAGCAGGAAGTCAAATATTGGTGTTACCGTTAACAGGCTTTTGAATTTTCGCGACAACTCTCTTATTATCCCCGATCACACATTAACCAGAGACTTCCCCGATGCTCGAAAAAAACCAGCCCGCCCCCGGCTTTACCACCGTCGATCAGCATGGCAATAGCGTTAGCCTCGCCGACTTTCACGGTAAGCAGGCAGTTGTACTTTATTTTTACCCGAAGGATGACACCCCGGGCTGCACCATCGAAGCCAATGAATTCACTGCCCTGTCGGCCGAGTTCGATGCCGCCGGAGCCAAAGTTCTGGGCGTCAGCGCCGACAGCTGCTCCGACCACATCGCCTTCATCGATAAATTTGAGCTGAAAATAGACTTGCTCGCCGATACCTCAAAAGAAATTTGCAACCTTTACCAGACCTGGGGCGAACAGGAATGGCAGGGACAAAAGTATATGGGTATTAACCGCGCCACCTTCATTATCGACAAACAGGGCATGCTTGCCGACGTCTTTTACGACGTGACCGCTAAAGGCCACGCGCCAGCCATGCTCGAAATCGTCAAAAAACTATCCTAAAAAGCTATTGCGGCACTATGTGCCGCAATCTCTTCACCTTCTCCTCCCAACTAGATACTGCCGATGTGCTATCCAGCGTAATGCATGCTGACAGTCGGCAGGTTCAGGCTAAAGCCTACAAAATCTTCGAAGGCAAGGATGCCTGAGAGGAGCTACATGGATGGTCCGGCCGGCGCACCGGTTGTGCGTGTTTTGTAGCCTTTAGCCTGAACCTGCCCTTGAAGTACAAGGGATTAATTCACTTGTGAAATCGCTCAGGATCGCTATAATCCCGCGCGAACTCTTCCCCCCTTGAATATCTTATGAGCACGCAACGTACCAATCTGCGAAATATCGCTATTATCGCCCACGTCGACCACGGTAAAACCACCCTGGTTGATCAATTACTGCGCCAGTCCGGAACTCTCGACGCGCGCGCCGAAGTCACCGAACGGATGATGGATTCCAACGATCTTGAAAAAGAACGTGGCATTACCATCCTGTCTAAAAACACCGCTATCAGCTGGCACCATCCTGGACAGGACAAAGACTTCCGCATCAATATCGTCGACACCCCCGGGCACGCTGATTTCGGTGGCGAAGTGGAACGCATTCTGTCGATGGTCGACTCGGTACTATTGCTCGTCGATGCCGTTGAAGGCCCGATGCCACAAACCCGTTTTGTTACCCAGAAGGCTTTTGCCATGGGTATTACCCCGATAGTCGTCATCAACAAAATCGATCGTGACGGTGCACGCCCCGACTGGGTTATCGACCAGGTTTTCGACTTGTTTGATCAGCTCGGTGCCACCGAGGAACAGCTCGATTTTCCAGTAATGTATGCGTCGGCTTTGAACGGATATGCGAGCACAAATGATAAGGATCGCGAAGGTGACATGACGCCGCTGTTCGAAGCGGTTATAGAATTTGTCTCTCCTCCCCAGGTGGAAGTGGACGGCCCGTTTCAAATGCAGGTGTCCAGCCTCGATTACGACAGCTACAAGGGCGTGCTCGGCATCGGGCGCATTACCCGTGGTCGCATCGATCGCAACACCTCAATCAAAATTATCGGTGCCGACGGCAAGATTCGTGATGGCCGTATGAGTCAGTTATTCGGCTTCGAAGGCTTGCAACGCGTTGAAACTGAAAGTGCGATCGCTGGCGATATCATCGTTTTCTCCGGCCTCGACCCGCTCTTTATTTCAGATACGCTCTGCGATCGAAACAACGTTGAAGCGATGCCTCCGCTGACCGTCGATGAGCCTACGGTGAACATGACTTTCAGCATTAACAGCTCGCCTTTTTCTGGCAGAGACGGCAAATACCTGACTTCGCGCCAGATCGATGAACGCCTGAAACGCGAATGCCTGCACAATGTTGCACTGCGCGTCGAACAACTTGAAAACTCGGACAAATATCGCGTTTCCGGCCGTGGCGAATTACACCTCGGAATTCTGATCGAAAATATGCGCCGCGAAGGTTTCGAACTGTCGGTATCGCGTCCCGAAGTTATTATTCGTGAAATTGATGGCGTGCAATGTGAGCCTTACGAAGAACTCACCATCGACGTCGAAGAAGATTACCAGGGCGCGGTGATGGAAGGACTAGGCAAGCGCAAGGCCGAACTGAAAAACATGATGCCCGATGGTCGTGGCCGGGTGCGCATCGATTACATGGTGCCGTCGCGCGGCTTAATCGGCTTTCAGGCTGAATTCATGACCTTAAGTTCAGGTACTGGATTGATTTATCACGTGTTCGATCACTACGGCCCTAAAATTGAAGGCGAAATCGGTCAACGCCTGAACGGAGTGTTGGTTTCGAGCGCCACTGGAAAGGCTCTGGCCTACGCACTGTTTAACCTGCAGGAACGCGGCCGCATGATGATTGGCCACGCCGAAGAAGTTTACGAAGGCATGGTGGTCGGCATCCATAGTCGTGACAACGACTTAGTCGTTAATCCGTTGAAAGCGAAGCAGCTCAACAATATCCGTGCTGCCGGCACCGACGAAAACCTGATATTGACCAAGCCGATTCGATACACCCTGGAACAGGCACTGGAATTCATCGATGACGACGAACTGGTCGAAATCACTCCGAAAAGTATCCGCATCCGCAAAAAATTCCTGCTCGAGCACGAGCGTAAAAAGGCCTCGCGCAGCAGCGCTGCTTAAGTTCAGCCAAATGGGTGCTTTCGTTCGAAGGCACCCTTATCTATAATGCTGGGCATTCTTTTATAGCAGGCCTGGTATGAGCTTTCTTCCTAAACTGAGACACTGGGAGTTGATCCTGATGTTGGCGGCGCCAACGCTCCTGTGCTTCCTGTTACGAATTCCGTTTGGACGATTTATCGTCACCAGCCTCATCAAGCTGGGGAAGATGGCCCAAACTGAGTCATGACAATTCACTACTTCGCTTTCGGTTCTAACCTGTCGACTCCCCGACTGCTAGAACGCTTGCCCAATGCCGGTATCACCGGGGTTGGAATTCTTCGTGAACACAAGCTGTGCTTTCGTAAAAACGATAGTGGGCAGTCGGGTAAATGTGATATCGAATACACTGGTGTCGTAACTGACCAGGTTTACGGGGTGCTTTATTATCTGACCGAAGCTGAAAAAACTGAACTGGATGTTTATGAAACTGCAGGCTTTGGTTACAGCGATAAAATGGTTCCCATAACCACGCTGGACGGAGGGATTCTGGAAGCCGTTACCTACTATGCGCTGGATATCGATGCCCTACAGCAACCTTATCATTGGTATAAAGAACACGTCATTTATGGCGCCCGCGAGCACAATTTTCCTGCAGACTACATCGTCAGTATCGAAGCCTTTGAATCAATCGATGACCCCGACGAAGAACGCATTATGCGCGAGCTCGCCATTTACCGGAGCTAGCTTGAAACAGATTCTGGTTCTACAACACATGGCTTGCCAGAACGTCGGTATTTTCCGCCAGTTCGGCAATGACAGAAATGTCGCTTTTACCGAAATTGATCTGCATCGCGGTGATGCAATTCCCGATATAAGTGGCTTTGACGGACTCTGGTCGATGGGTGGTTCGATGAATGTCTGGGACGGCGACTCACACTCCTGGCTGCTCGATGAGATGGAGCTGATCCGTAGGATAGTAAGCAATCAGACCTTGCCCTTTCTCGGCATATGTCTGGGCCATCAATTACTCGCCGAAGCGATGGGTGGTGAAGTCAGTAAAACCGACGCGCCCGAAATCGGGCTGGTCGAAATACGCCCAACCACCGCGGGCATTAATCACCCGCTATTACAGGAATTACCCGAGCCTGCCCTGTGGGTCAATGTGCACCTGGCCGAAGTGACAAAACCACCACCGGGAGCGATAGTGCTCGCCGAATCACAGGCCTGCGCCAATCACTTAATGCAACTCGGTGAAACCGCGTTCTCCTGTCAATTTCACCCTGAAGTCGACAAGCAAACGGTAGCCGACTGGATGACCATTCCGGGGATACCCGAAGCGATGCAGGACTTAATCGGTGAGGCTGGAGTGGATGAATTCCACCGCAGTATCGAAGACTATAGGCACAGCCATAATCTGGCGGCGCGGCAATTATTTGATAACTGGCTGGATATTGTTTACGCCTAGCGCGAAACCGTTTTGTGTCACCCTGTTTTATAGGGTCACTATAGCCGCGGCGTAAAGCTCAACACCTGCACCTTGCCCGGAATCGAAGCATTGAACAGATGATTATGCCAATAGGTAAACTGGTACTCGTCGCTGTCTTTTTCACAAAGAGCAACGTCAAAATCAAAACTGTGCTCGATCGAGGTTTCGGCAAAATTCAAGCGGCATTCTCCGGCTTCGATTAAGGCTTCGGCGAGCGCCGAATCGAGGGTAAATAACCCCGTCAGCTGATTGGCGAAGTCCTTGTCGGTTTGATAATGCCACTCGGAGAGAAGACGCAGACCGTTTTTGATCCATTCGGTCGGGTCCTGTGTCTTACGCACGATGTGGCGTAAATCAGAAGCGACGATCGCCGACTCCTGTTTCAGAATCAAAAAATTCATGCGCGCTTTTTCGTCGCCACCCGAAACCGAATGCACCCCAGCCGACATGCCAATGCTCGGCCGACCGCCCATCTCGCGCATACTCATCTTGCGCAGACGGCACTGCCAACCAATAAATCGCTGATACTGTTCGCTGATTTCCATAATTTATAAGAGTCTAGTCAAGCGCTATAAGCGATGATGGAAGAATTGCCACTGATGTCATTAAGACAAGTTTACCGACTTCAAAATTCATAAGATAAAACATCTCAAGCCAAGCAAAGCGATGGCGGAACAACGCCCCAATACCTATCGAAGGAAAACCCACTCAAGCCAAGCAAAGCGATGGCGGCCCAACGCCCCAATACCTATCGAAGCAAAACCCACTCAAGCCAAGCAAAGCGATGGCGGCCCAACGCCCCAATACCTATCGAAGCAAAACCCACTCAAGCCGAGCAAAGCGATGGCGGAACAACGCCCCAATACCTATCGAAGCAGCCCTTCCCAACAGCACCAGAACATTTTCTAGCCGAGCGATTTTTACGAGTGCAAGGCGGTGATCGGCGGGAAAGCCGGAGTGTACGCAAAGTACATGAGGGTTTCCCGCCGATCACCAACGCAGCAATCGTGAAAATCGATCGCTAGAAAACTAGAAAACTAGAAGAGGCCTTCTACCTGGCCTTGCGCGTTAAGTCTTATGCTATCCGCCGAAGGCACCCTGGGCAGACCCGGCATCGTCATAACATCACCACAGACAACAACGATAAACTCAGCACCAGCGGATAGGCGCACTTCACGAATGGATACTTCGTGACCCGATGGAGCACCCATTAACGTCGGGTCGGTTGAAAAACTATATTGTGTTTTCGCCATGCATACCGGAAAGTGGCCATAGCCTTCGGCTTCAAATTTAGCGAATTGATCGCGTATTTTTTTGTCTGCAACGATATCGTCGGCACCGTAAAGAGTTTGCGCAATATGCTGAGCCTTATCCCAAAGTGGCATGTCATCGGCGTATAAGGTTTGAAAATCGGCGATGCCTGAATCGGCAACTTCGGCAACATGTTTGGAAAGCTCCTGCGTTCCCTTACTGCCTTCACCCCAGTGATTACAGTTAAATGCCTTCACATCAAATTGGGCACAGTAGTCGCCAATCGCGGCAAGCTCAGCGTCGGTATCAGCAGAGAATTTGTTAATCGCTACCGTAATCGGAACACCAAACTGACTGAGATTCTTGATATGACGTCCAAGGTTTTCACAACCCTTCTTGATGGCATCAACGTTTTCACCATTCAACTGATCCTTGGCAACACCGCCATGCATTTTCAGAGCCCGCGCAGTTGCAACTAAAACTACCGCATCCGGACGTAGACCTGCCTTACGACATTTGATGTCGAAGAATTTTTCAGCGCCGAGGTCAGCACCAAAACCCGCTTCGGTGACTACATAGTCGGCCAGTTTGAGCGCTGTTTTAGTGGCAATTACCGAGTTACAGCCGTGCGCGATATTGGCGAAAGGACCACCGTGGATAAACGCAGGGTTATTTTCCAGGGTCTGTACCAGGTTCGGCATGAAGGCATCTTTTAACAATACTGTCATCGCTCCGGGTGCATTCACTTCGCTCGCCAATACCGCCTTCAGGTCACGGGTGTAGCCGATGACAATGTTGCCGATTCGGCGCGCCAGATCGTCGAGATCAGTGGCCAGGCAGAAAATCGCCATAATTTCAGAAGCAACGGTGATATCGAAACCACTTTGACGTGGCGTTCCGTTGCCGGGTCCGCCGAGGCCGATAGTGACGTCACGCAGGGTACGATCATTCATGTCGATAACCCGCTTCCAGGTAATGCGACGTGGATCGAGACCCGATTTATTTTCCCAGTGAATGTGGTTATCGATCAGCGCGGTTAATAAATTATGCGCCGCACCGATAGCGTGGAAATCACCGGTAAAGTGCAGGTTGATGTCTTCCATTGGAACGACCTGGGCGTAACCACCACCAGCAGCGCCACCTTTCATGCCGAAACAGGGTCCGAGGCTGGGTTCACGTAAACACATTACCGCCTTCTTGCCGATGCTGTTCAAACCGTCACCAAGACCAACCGTAGTGGTTGTTTTACCTTCACCAGCGGGCGTTGGTGAAATCGCGGTAACCAGAATCAGCTTGCCATCCGGCTTGTCTTTTAGCGAGTTAATGAAGTCGGTGGTCAACTTGGCCTTATCGTGTCCGAACGGCTTTAAACCTTCCGCTGGAATATCCAGCTTGCGGGCAATGTCGGTAATCGGTAGTAGCGTTGCTTCGCGGGCAATTTCTATATCGCTTTTAGCCATGTTTATCTCCAGGTAGCAGACTTTAGTGTCAGGCGCGTCGAGACGCGTTAATTTACTTTAAAAAAAGGCATCGATTTGAATTACCCGTCACGCCGATTTTTGATCGCAGTATGATAGGTCCAGTTCCTGCCGAAAAGTATCTCGAAAGCGACATTTAATACCAAACCACGATGCTTTAACAGCCTCAGCAGCAAGCCTGCCACCGGTTTCAGCCCAGCCTCAGGCTAGCCAGTAAGCGGCTGATTGGGCGGTAAATAAATTCGCTCAAACCGGCTATTGAAATCAACAGGATTCCGAGTATTTCGCGCGCGCCAAGCGGTTCGCCCGCCCAGATTGCCGCCGAAATGCCTCCGACCACGAGTTCGGTCATAAACAGTAAACCGACGACACCCGGGTTCAGGTGCGGCGCACCCCAGAAGGCGGCATAGGCGCCGGGGATAACGATCAGCGCAATCGGTATCGCCCAGGGTAGTACGTTGACTACGTTGGACCAGGACGGAAACTGGATTTCTCCAGCCAATGGCGACAGGGCCAGAATAAACGCAGCGATCACGCCATAAATAAAGTACACCGCGCAAATATCCAGGCTGCGGTTACCGTCGTCTTTGCGCAATAAAACGGCGGCCACGGCCCAGACCATGGCACCGACCAGGGCCATCCAGTCGCCAATGTTTTTCGGCCAGGGCAAACCGACATCGATGCCGAACAGGATCAACATGCCGGCAAGTCCAAAAATAATCGCCAGAACACGCGCCGCAGTGATGCGCTCGCCAAGGACTATGCGAGCCAGCAACAAGGACCACACGGGCGTGGTGTAAAACAATACCAGACTGCGCACGACCTCGGTATAAAGCAGCGAATTCGAATAAAGGGTCAGCGATACGCCGGTAGCAATGCCGATAAAGTGCAATGACCAGCCACCAAAAACAAGCCGCCGCCAGTTTTTGATCATCCAGGGTAGAAAAATTAACAGCGCAACCCCGTAGAACATTACGGTCGCCCAGGCATCGGTGATACCGGCCTCGTCCATTCCGCGCAACGGGATCCAGAACAACCCCCAGGCGACGCCGCTATAGGCGCAGGCCAGGCTGGCACGAGCCTGTAAACTTAAATTGCTGAACATTTCTATAGAATCGCGAAGGCCGGCGACTAATCCACCGGCCTCGCTGTCGCTTGCAGACCTAGCAGTCCAGAGTGTTGGCGCGTTCCCAATCACTCAAACTGGATGAATAGGCATTCCAGTCTTCATTTTTCAACTTCACATAGGCGTCGATCAATTCATTACCGAGGCCAGCACGTAACACCTTGTTGCTATCGAGCAGGCGCAAGGCATCGAGCAGGTTAGCGGGCAGCTTGGTCGCGTTTTTCACTTTATGCCCTTCTTCGTACATATTGATGTGCAAAGGATCACCCGGGTCACGCTTATTTTCGATGCCATCGAGCATCGCCGCGCAAACACCGGCCTGCAGCAGATAGGGATTGGCCGCGCCATCCATCAAACGCAATTCAAAGCGACCATCTTCGGGAACCCGGATCATGTGAGTACGGTTGTTGCCGCCGTAGGTCACCGCATTCGGCGACCAGGTTGCCCCTGACAGGGTTCGCGGTGCATTGATGCGCTTATAGCTGTTAACCGTGGGGTTGAACATCGCGGTGAGGTCGGCGGCGTTGTGCATGATGCCACCCAGGGCCTTGTAAGCCAGCGGTGAAAGACCGAGTCCACGGGCATCTTTCTTACTGGTGGCAAACAGGTTTTTCTTACCAGCCTTATCCCAGATGGAAACATGGGCATGACAGCCGTTGCCGGTTAAATGGGTAAACGGTTTGGGCATAAAGGTGGCACGCATTCCGTTTTCTTCGGCGATGGTCTTAGCCATAAATTTGAAGAAAACATGCTTGTCGGCGGTTTTCAGCGCGTCGTCGTAATCCCAGTTCATTTCAAACTGACCATTCGCGTCTTCGTGATCATTTTGATAGGGGTTCCATCCGAGTTTGATCATCGAATCACAGATTTGACCGATCACCGGGTACTGGCGCATTAACGCCAGCTGGTCATAACAGGGCTTGGACTGCGTATCGGCCGAATCGGCGAGCGCAGTACCGTCCGGAGTGATCAAATGAAACTCACATTCGACGCCGGTTTTGATGCGATAGCCTTTTTTCGAGGCTTTGGCCAACTGCCGTTTCAAGGCGACGCGCGGCGACGCCTCAACTTCCTTACCCCCCATCCACAGGTCGGCGGCGACCCAGGCAATTTCGGGTTTCCACGGCAACTGGATCATGCTGTCCGGGTCGGGCACGCCAAACAGGTCGGGGTGCGCCGGGGTCATATCCAGCCAGGCGGCGAACCCGGCAAATCCGGCACCGTTTTTCTGCATGCCTTTAATCGCTCGGGTCGGCACCAGCTTGGCGCGTAACACACCAAACAAATCGACCCAGCCCACCAGGAAGTATTTTATTTTTTTAGCTTTTGCTATCGCTTCAAGATCTTTTGCCATGCTGCTCTCCTCCAATTCAGTATATTTGAACCTCTGGACAATTCGTCCTGAATTGCCAGAGGACGGAAATGCAAAAATGTGCTTTTTGCTTTTCCTTCATTTTCTTCGGCTTTCAGCCTCTTAGAAATTCTGCCCCGGAATCCATTTAGTCCCTGCCAATGGAATGCCCGCCATCGCGGCGGCTTCGATGGTCAAGGCTACCATATCTTCCGGCTCCAGATTATGCACATGACTTTTGCCATTCGCCCGCGCCAGCGTTTGCGCTTCGAGGGTTAGACAGTTGAGATAATTGGCGATCCGTCGACCCCCCATTACCGGATCCAGGTTTTTCGACAGCTCCGGATCCTGGGTAGAAATTCCGCTCGGGTCCCGGCCATCCTGGTAGTCATCGTAATAACCGGCCGAAGTACCCAGACTGTTATATTCCTCCTCGTACTCGGGGCTATTGTCACCGAGCGCAATCAACGCCGCGGTGCCGATCGAAACCGCGTCGGCACCCATCGCCAGCGCCTTGGCGACATCGGCACCGCTGCGGATACCGCCGGATACGACCAGTTGCACCTTGCGATGCATATCGAGTTCGGTAAGCGCCTCGACCGCCTGACGCAGCGCGGGTAAGGTCGGTATGCCGACGTGTTCGATAAACACATCCTGGGTGGCCGCGGTACCGCCTTGCATGCCATCGAGGACGACGACGTCGGCACCCGATTTTACCGCAAGGGTAGTATCGAAAAAGGTTCGCGCAGCGCCAATCTTGACGTAGATCGGGACCTGCCAGTCTGTAATTTCACGCAGCTCGGCGATCTTGATTTCGAGATCATCGGGGCCAGTCCAGTCGGGGTGGCGACAGGCGCTGCGTTGATCGATCCCCTTCGGCAAATTACGCATCTGCGCGACACGGTCACTGATTTTCTGCCCCAGCAGCATACCGCCGCCACCGGGCTTGGCGCCCTGCCCGACGACGATTTCAATCGCGTCGGCTTTGCGCAGGTCATCCGGGTTCATGCCGTATCGCGACGGCAGGTATTGATACACCAGCAGATCCGAATGGCCACGCTCTTCCGGAGTCATACCACCGTCGCCGGTGGTCGTGCTGGTACCCATAATACTGGCGCCGCGACCGAGCGACTCTTTCGCCTGCGCGGATAAAGCACCAAAGCTCATACCGGCAATGGTTATCGGGATTTTCAGTTCGATTGGTTTTTTGGCAAAACGGGTGCCCAGGGTGACATTGGTATCACAACGTTCGCGATAACCTTCCAGCGGATAACGCGACATGCTCGCACCGAGAAATAGCAGATCGTCAAAATCGGGGACGCGACGCTTGGCACCGAATCCACGGATGTCGTAAATGCCTTCGCGTGCAGCGCGCTGGATTTCGGCGATAACATGGCGCGGAAAAGTGGCCGATTCGCGCAGGCGGGATTTCATTTCATCGTTACTCATTATCAGTACTCCCCAGCGTGATCGATATTGAAATTGTATAGTTTGCGTGCCGAGCCATAACGCTTGAACTTCGCCGCATCGACATTACCCATACCGGCCTGTTCCAGCAAAGCCTTGAGCTCGCTGAGATGTTCTTCCTTCATCGGCTTTTCGATGCAGTCCGCACCTAGACTCCTGACCTTGCCCCCGACATATATGCGCGCCTCGTACAGCGAATCACCGAGCGCATCGCCGGCGTCGCCGCAAATGACGAAGCGTCCGCTTTGCGCCATGAAGGCCGACATATGTCCGACCGATCCGCCGACGACTATATCCACGCCTTTCATCGAAATGCCACACCGTGCGGCGGCATCACCTTCGACAACAACAAGACCACCGTGTGCAGTAGCAGCGCAGTACTGCGAGGCATTACCCTTGACGCGTACGCTGCCGGACATCATGTTTTCGGCGAGGCCGGAACCGGCGTTGCCATTGATGGTGACAACGGCATTCTGATTCATGCCGGCGCCGTAATAGCCGACGTGGCCGTTTATGTTGATTTCGCAGGGATAGATCGCGCCCACCGCAACCGAATGTTTACCGTTGGGATTGCTGATGTTAAACACCTGCCCCTCAGCATCGGCCTGGTGCAGCGCCAGATTCAAATCGCGCACGGTGGCGTGCTTCAAGTCATATTCGCTCATATTAACTCCGGTACCAGCTGTAAATCTGGGCCGGTGCCGGCTCCCAGATGCGCGCCTTTTCGACGCCGGGCAAGGTTGCAATGGCGCGATACTCGGATGCCATCGCGGCCCAGTCGTCGGTTTCCGCCATCACCGCCGGCTTGCAGCCGACCGGGTCGCAGAGTACCGCGAAGCCATCTTTGGTGCCGATCGCAAAAGTGTAAAAACCATCCAGGTCGCGCAGCGCATTTTGCAGTGCCTCATCGAGGCTGTCGCCCTCGCGCATGCGCCAGGCGAGGTAACCCGCGGCGACTTCACTATCGTTATCGGTTTGAAAACTGATGCCCTCCTTGCGCAGTTTTTCGCGCAGGCGGTTGTGATTGGAGAGCGAGCCGTTGTGCACCAGGCACAGATCAAGCCCGGTGGAAAAAGGATGCGAATGCTCGGTAGTCACCGCTGATTCAGTAGCCATGCGGGTATGCCCGAGCGCGTGCGAACCCTGATACTTTTCCAGTTCAAAGTTGCGGATGAATTCCATCGGCGAGCCCTTGCCCTTGTAAATCTCGATGGTTTCACCGGCGCTATTGATACGCAGTTCAGGGTGCTCCTGTAAAAGCCAGGCCTGAACCTCGGCCGGTTTGGCAGATATCTTGAGCACGGCATGATCGCGATGCACCGCGATATCGGTGTCGTTGCCGAATGCCTGTTGCAGTTCCTCACTAAGGGGGGCCCAGGGATAATCCTCACTATCGGCCAGTACCGTGACCTTGGCCGCACCGGCGGGAGAGGGGTCGTGATAAATAGCGGCACCCGCGCTATCGGGTCCGCGGTCGGTCATTTCCGCGAGCATATGCGACAAATGGCTGCCGAGCTCGGCTTCCATTTTGGGGTTCTTGATAAATAGTCCAACGATTCCGCACATAAGCACCTCAGATGCCCGAATAACAATCGAGCAAGACTACGCAAACGTATTTTTTCTGTCAACTGAAATGAAATTATGTTTCCTGACAGGAAACTATCTAGGCGCCAATAGCTTCTGAAATGATCACTGCCAGGTAGCGACAAGGCAGTTTTAGGATTTCATCGGGGCCATGCGAAGACTCAGCATCGAAGAAAAGAGTATCGCCGGGCTCAAGAACGTAGGTTTTATTAGCATGGCGATAACTGACCCGACCTTCGAGCATATAAATAAACTCCATTCCACTGTGTTGAAACACAGGAAACACTTCTGACAGGTCGCTAATCGTTATCAGATAGGGCTCGATGTTATAGGGTTTACCGATGGTATGCCCGAGCAGCTGGTATTGATGCCCGGCACCCGACCCGCGTCGTTCAATCGGTAAGCCGTCACCCGCCTTGATGAAAGTGACATCGCGTTGTTCCTCGTAGCTGCGGAAAAACGCAGTAACCGGTACGTGCAGCGCATTGGCCAGCGCGGTCAGCGTGGACAGCGAAGGCGAAGTCTGTCCGTTTTCGATTTTTGACAACATTCCGGTAGACAATTTTGCCTGCTTTGCCAACAGCGCCACCGTTAGATTCAGGCGCTTGCGCAGCGTTCGCACCTGTTTGCCGATGGCCAGTTCCAGTGCCTTTACGCTGTGTTGCTCGCGCATCGGCTCGAGTTCGTCGTTATCGGAATTGATCGCTGACATAGCGCTGGCCTGAAGGAATAGTCACAGCAGCATATCAAATTTCTTTCACTATGCGCATTCGCATGCTGCTATAGATTTTAAAAATAGAAACTGCATAATCGCAGGATGAAAAAATAGATATTGGTGGACTTAAACGCATGAGCAATGCCAATGATTGAATGGGACCAATGGCAGACTTTACTGGCAATTTTTCGCAACGGCAGCTTTTCAAAGGCGGCGAAGGTGCTCAAGGTGGATGCCACCACGGTAGGTCGGCGCTTGAAAATACTCGAGTCGAAAATCGGCTCTAAACTATTTTTACGCAAAGACGGTAAGCTTTATCCGAGTAGTCACTGCGAGTCACTACTGGCCCATATCGAAGCCGCCTCAGAGGCTTTTCGCGCCGCCGAAGATGAGTCCGCGTCCAGCGAAAGTGGTGCTATCTGGCGCGATTTGCGCCTCACCGCACCGCCGTTCGTAGTACGCCATTTGCTCGCCCCTCATCTGAACAAGCTCACCCAGTTGCGGCGCATCCGCATCGAATTTCTCAGTACCACGACAACAGTCAGTTTATCGCGGCGCGAAGCTGACATCGCGCTGCGCATCGATGACCGCCCACCGGATTATCAGTTTGAAACCGATCAGATCGAAACCGAATGGATTGGTGATTTAGCCTATGCGGTCTACTGCAAGGCCGGCGAATCCGCCGAAGAATTACCCTGGGCCGGACTGCGTGAAGAATACGTGCGCTCATCGGGGAGCTTGAAAATGATCGAGCTCGCCGGCAACGATGGTTTTCACTTCCGCGCGTTCAATTTCGACGCCTTGACCGAAATTACTGCCTGCGGAGCCGCCCGCACCATGCTGCCCTGTTTTTTCTCTGACCCCGATTCGCGCCTGCAGAAAGTCAGCGATATCGTTTTAACCCAGCCCCTGTGGATGCAGTATCATCGTCAGGATCGTGATATCGCCCACCTCAGCACCACTCGTGACTGGATCCGGAGCATTGTCGAGACGAAGGTTCCGCGCACGTGAACCAG
Organism: Gammaproteobacteria bacterium; assembly: GCA_047622345.1. GTDB lineage: Bacteria > Pseudomonadota > Gammaproteobacteria. The sequence continues at coordinate 15,565 of JBLHOA010000006.1, forward strand.
CCAGGCATTTCCGGCAAAGATCCGCAGCACTACGACCGCCTCGAAACCCTGCTGAAAAATCTGCCGGGGATGGCTTATCGATGCCTCAACCTGAATCACTGGCCAATGGATTTCGTCAGCGATGGTTGTTTCAATTTATGTGGTTATGAACGTCACGAAATCGAAAGCCAGAGTGTACTCTGGGGCGATTTCACGCACCCGGATATGATCGACGAAGTCGACCAGAAGGTGCGCAAAGCCGCAGAAAGGGGCGAACCTTTCGAGGTCGAATATCGCATCATCACGCGAAACGGCACGGAAAAATGGGTCTGGGAACGTGGCCGTGTGGTTGAATTTCGCGACGATGGTGTTGCTATTCTGGAAGGTTTTATCACCGATATCACCGACCGCAAACAGGCTGAAACAGCGCTCAGGCAAGCCGAAATTTTCTCGCAGGCTGTCGTCGACTCGGCTGTTGAAGCAATTATCACCATCGATCATCAGGCTAGGATCGAAAGCTTCAATCAAACCGCCAGCGAAATTTTCGGCTACGCGGCCGACGAAGTGCGTAACCAGCATTGCCGGGTATTATTATCGACCGCCTATTATCGGGAGTTTGATCAGTACTTCGATCGTCAGGGCCATAACCAGTCCACCGACAAGGGCATCGAATTCAATGCGGTGAACCAGTCCGGTGACGAATTCCCGATTCATTTTTCGCTCAGTCAGATTTACGACAAGCAGTCGATCAAATTCGTCGTTCTGATTCGCGATCTGACCCATCAACGTGCCGCTGAAAAAGAAGCACGCGAGCAACGCGATGTTCTCGCTCACGTCGACCGACTTAACACCCTCGGTGAAATGGCGGCGGGCATTGCGCATGAAATCAACCAGCCCTTAACCGCGATTTCTATGTATGCCGAATCGAGCCTGCGTTTTCTCGATAAAGAGGAACCGCGAATCGACCGGGTAAAGACCGCACTGGAAAAGCTGGTGCAACAGGCGCACCGTGCGGGTGCCGTCATCGAACGCATGCAGGAAATGACGCGACCGCGTGACAGCCGGCACGAGGTCACCGATTGCTTGAGGCTGATCCATCAAATTCATGAACTGGCCGAAGTGGAAGCCCAGCTGCGTTATTTTATTATTGTTTTGCGTCTGGAACAGAAAATGCCCGCGGTACGTTGCGACCCGATCCAGATTCAGCAGGTAATATTAAACCTTCTGCGCAACGGTATGGAGTCGATGAAGACCCATAACTGCAAATCCGGCAGCAAAATAATTTTAAAAGCACAGGCCAGTTCAAGCGGAGTTCAAATCTCGATTAACGACAGTGGCATGGGCATTTCCCGCGCGCTGGAAAAACAACTCTACCAACCCTTTACTACGACCAAAGAATCGGGCATGGGACTTGGTCTGACGATCAGTCGTTCGATCATCGAGGCACACGGTGGCCAACTTTCATTTCGCAATAACAAAACAGCCGGCGCCACTTTCTTCTTCGACCTGCCGGGTGTCGGATGACTCAGCCGCAGGTTTACATCATCGACGATGACGATGCCGTGCGCGATTCGATGAGTCTGTTATTCGAGTCAGCCGATATTCCGCATAGCTGCTTCGAAAGTGCCGATCAATTTGTTTCCGGATTCGATGGCACACAACGAGGCTGCCTGGTACTCGATATGCGCATGCCGGGGCTAACCGGACTCGAATTGCAGGCGCAATTGAATGCGCGGGAAGCGCGTCTGCCGATTGTATTTATCACCGGGCACGGTGATGTGCCGATGGCGGTGGAGGCGATGCGCCGCGGAGCCGTCGATTTTCTGCGTAAGCCGGTCAACGAAGGCGATTTTCTAGAACGTATTCAGCAGGCATTGCAGCTGGAAGCCGATGGCTGGAATGAACAACGCAATCTTGATCAAATAAAAAGACGAGTGGCCACGTTGACCGCGCGTGAATGCGAAGTATTTGCCCTGGTCGGCGAGGGTAGTTCGAATAAACTCATCGCCAGTAACCTCGGCATCAGCGAACGCACCGTCGAAGTGCACCGGTCGCAGGTGATGAAAAAACTCGAAGTCACTACACTGGCGCAATTGGTGCGGATTCATTTGCAGTGGAATTAGGCAGTCCAGCACTACGGGAATCCCACAATACACCCTGGCTGGATATTCGATTAGACTAGGCCGGTTAAAATCATAAAACCATCTAACAAGAATAATTAAATCAATATAATTCAATGAGTTGGAGAAATTAATGAGCAAACGTGTCGCAATTATAGGCTCCGGACCCAGCGGTCTGGCGCAATTGAGAGCCTTTCAGGCAGCCGCCGAAAAAGGTGCCGAAATTCCCGATATAGTCTGTTTCGAAAAACAATCGGATTGGGGCGGTCTGTGGAATTACACCTGGCGCACCGGACTCGATGAATACGGCGAGCCGGTTCACGGCAGCATGTATCGTTATCTGTGGTCGAACGGCCCTAAAGAAGGGCTCGAGTTTGCTGATTATTCCTTCGAACAGCATTTCGGCCGTCCGATCGCCTCCTATCCGCCACGCGCGGTACTCTACGATTACATTGTTGGTCGGGTTAGCAAAGCCGACGTGCGCAAATGGATTCGATTCAATTCACCGGTTCGACGGGTTACCTACGACGAGCACGAGGGCATGTTCCACGTTACCGTTAAAGATCATCTGAAGGACGTCGAGTACACCGAAGAATTTGACAATGTAATCGTCGCTAGCGGTCACTTCTCCACACCAAACGTGCCCAGTTTCGACGGCTTTGAATCATTCAAGGGTCGCGTCTTACACGCGCACGATTTTCGCGATGCGATGGAATTCAAGGATAAAGATATTCTCATAGTTGGTACTTCATACTCGGCTGAAGATATCGGCTCGCAGTGCTGGAAGTACGGCGCTAAATCGATCACTGTATCGCACCGCACCGCTCCGATGGGTTACGACTGGCCGGATAACTGGCAGGAAGTACCGCTACTGGAAAAAGTCGAAGGCAACACTGCGACTTTTATCGACGGTACGACGAAAGACATCGATGCGGTAATTCTTTGTACCGGCTACATCCATCACTTCCCGTTTATGGCGGAAAACCTGAAGTTGAAGACCAACAACCGGCTTTACCCGGTGAACCTTTACAACGGTGTTGTCTGGGAACACAACCCCAAACTGATGTACCTCGGCATGCAGGACCAGTGGTATACCTTCAACATGTTTGACGCCCAGGCCTGGTATGCCCGCGACGTTATCATGGGCCGTATCGATCTGCCCTCGCAGGCCGAAATGCACGCCGATATCGACCATTGGCGTGAAGTCGAAGACAATATTCCCGACGACTACGGCGCGATCGAATTTCAGGGCAAATACACAATGGACTTGATGGCGCTAACCGATTATCCGGAATTCGACTGTGCCGGTGCGAATCAGGCTTTCTTCGAATGGAAGAAGCACAAGAAGAAAGGCATCATGGAATTTCGCAACTACGGCCACAAGTCGGCAATGACCGGCACCCAGGCGCCGGCGCACCACACGCCGTGGAAAGATGCGCTCGACGATTCGCTGGAAGCCTATTTGCAGAATTAAGAGTTTCGTCAGTAGTTAAGCTTCCCGTTCAACGGCGGGAAGGCTAAAAAAATGGGCGGGCTCTTCGGGGTTCGCTTTTTTTTGCCTGCCGCTCTTATTGATGCTTTATCAAAAAAATGGGCCTGATCATATAAAATTACCAGCCATACCGAGTCAGCGTAATGGGTAACGGCTATACTGGCGCAAATCAATAAATCAAGGACGTAAAATGTCATCCTGGGCTCAATTAAAATATAACCGTAGCGGTTCCGGCAAAGTGCTGGTGATGCAACACGGCTATCTGGGCAGCCACGAACTTTGGCGCGCCCAAATCGATTATTTCTCGCAATTCTTCGACGTCATTACTCCCGACCTGGCTGGTTTCGGCGCGAACACCGCGATGACCGCCCCCGAATCCATCGACGAATGTGCGGACCTCGTTTTCGATCTGCTTGATCATCTGGGTGTCGATGATTGTTACCTGATCGGCCATTCGATGGGCGGCATGATCGTGCAACAAATGGCGATCACCCGACCGCAACGCGTGAGCAAGTTGATTTGCTTTGGCACCGGCCCGGTGGGCCTACTACCGAATCGATTTGAAACCCTGGCCGAATCGCACCAACGTATTGAAAGTGAAGGCCTGGAAGCCACGGCCAATCGAATTGCCGCGACCTGGTTTATCGACGGCGAAAAGGCACCCGGTTTTGAAGTTTGCCGTCTCGCCTCCGCGCAAGCGAGCAAACAAGCGGCGATTGCCTGCCTGCTCGCCTGGGAAAAATGGAATGTGGTCGATCAGCTCGATGCCATCACCATGCCGACGCTGGTGGTCTGGGGAGATAGCGATCGCTCCTACGGTTGGAGCCAGCCGCAGGCATTGTGGCAGGGCATTAAAAGCAGTCAGCTTGCAGTTATGCCCGGTTGCGCGCACAACGCGCACATGGAAAAACCGGCCCTGTTCAACCAGATCCTGCACGGTTTCCTCGACGAATAACAACAGTCGTTAAAACTGATCGTTAATACTTGATCGTTTCGGGCATCACGGCACTACGCCCGATAATCACCAGCCGCATACCGGAGCAGCGATGGTCGCAGGCTTGCAGGCTCGCGCGCTGACCAACCAGGTTAAACAAATAAACTTGACCCGGATTTTCACTAAAACAAACAAAGCCCTTGGCGCGCCAGGCGTAGCTTGAAATGTCACTGATCAGCGCGTCGAAACGCGAGCGCTCGACCGGCGTGTCGCGGATCAGTGTTTGTTCGCGGTAACCGTGATGGCCGGCATCACCGGGTTCAATTTCACTCACTATGCTTCGTCTGGCGATGCTCGGGGAAAACAATAACGCCGCGGGAATGTCGCCGAATTCAACTTCGATGCGTCGCGTATCGGTAGCGACAATATCGAGTTGTTGATTTAAACAGGCCAGTACCTCGCTAGCGGCAACATCGCATTTATTGATCACCAGCAAATCGCAGGCGGCGGCATGATCGAGCATGGTTTCGCCCTGATCAAAATCCAGTGCATCGAAGTTCTGCCCATCGACCAGATAAACCACGGTGTCGGTATGCGTCACCCCGGATGATTCGAGTAGTTTTAACCAAGCCACCAGCGATGCCGGATGGGCAATCCCGCTCGCTTCGATGACGATGGCATCGATGACCGAATTTTCACGGGCCAGCGTGACTACCGCATCGAACAGGTCGCTTTTCAATGAACAGCAGATACAACCATTGGTCAGCGCTATTTTGCTATCACTACTGTGTTCAATTAACTCATCGTCGATATTGATCTCACCGATGTCATTGACGATGACCGCGAGTTTTCGACCCGCGGGGTTGGCCAGCAACCGATTAATCGCCGTGGTTTTGCCGCTGCCGAGGAATCCAGAAATGACAACCAGCGGTAGCATTGTTAGTCTCCGCTCAACACGCGCGGTAGACCCGTCGCCCGGCAATCCAGGTTTCATCAATATTAATCTGGTCGATTGCATCGGGGGCAGTCTTGAGCGGATTGGCATCGAGGATGACGAAGTCGGCATACTTACCCGCGCTTATCGAACCTATCCTGTCTTCCATGAATAGCTGATAGGCGGCGTCGATGGTCACCGCGCGCAAAGCCTGTTCGACGGTAAGCGCCTCGCCGGCGCCGATCACACGCCCTTCCAGCGTCTGCCGGGTAATTGCGGTTTGCATCAAAGCCAGCGCCGAGGCATCAGTCATCGGCGTATCGGCATGCAAACTGATCGTCATACCAGCGGCGACTGCCGTTCCTGCCGGCATATAATGCGCGGCGCGTTGCGGGCCGAACAGAAAGTCTTCGACCGCCGCTCCCCAGTAACGGATATGGCTGATGAAAAAACTGCAGATGACTCCGAGTGCCTGCGCGCGTTCGAGTTGATCCTGGCGCATCAGCGCACAATGCTCGAGGCGGAAGCGATGATCCTGCTTTAGTTGCCCGTCGTCGACCAGCGCTTCGATGATATCAAGCACCATGTGGATGGTGCGGTCACCCTGGGTATGCACACTCAATTGCCAGCCTTGCGCGACGTAACTGTGGATCATTTCGCTGAGGTAGTCGCGACTGTAATTGATACTGCCGGTATGTCCGGGTTTCAGCTACATGCGTTCGATGGTTACGTCGCTTTCCAGGCAGGGCTCGGATAACCAGATATTACCGATAAAAGGAGAGCCATCGGCGTGCATTTTCACCCCGGCGGTCCACAGGCGATCGTCATCGCTTGCGATATTATCGACCCGCATTTCGGCGGTGCTGCCGAGGGCGATAATCCGGTCACCTTCAACGACAACAGCTTCAGCGCCCGCCGTTGCTGCATCCATGGTGACAATATCACTCCCGGAGAACAGCGTTACTTTCATCGCTTACTGCCTGTTCCCCTGCACGACCTGATTCAGAATCAGCGCACAGAACAAGATGGCAAACCCGGCTAGAATCCCCTGCCCCACCGATGCATATTGCAATGCTTCGAGGACATCCTCTCCTAGCCCTTTGGCGCCGATCAACGAGGCTACCACTACCATTGCCAGACTGAGCATAATGGTTTGATTAACGCCCGCCAGAATCGATGGCGCCGCCAGGGGTAAATCGACCTTGAATAATAAATACCATTTCGAGGCACCGTAGGCGACGGCGGCCTCGCGCACCGTCTCGGGTACACCACGTAATCCGAGCACGGTTAAACGCACCACCGGGGTACCACCGAAAATCATCGTTGTGATAACCGCTGCCGGCTTACCGGTGCCGAAAAAAGCGATGACTGGAATCATGAATACAAAGGCCGGCATGGTTTGCATAAAATCCATAATGGGTCGAATAAACGAATAAAAACGAGGCCTTCGTGCGCAATACATTCCCAGCGGAATCCCCAGCATGATGCTGATGAAGGCCGCGGTGCCAAGCAAGGCCAACGTCGTCATCGCCTTGTCCCAGAAACCGAGCAGGCCCATATAAGCCAGAAAACCGGTGCAGAAAATAGCCGCCTTTTTGCCAGCCGATATACCCGTTAACAAAATAATGAAACTGGCCATAACCAACCAGGGGGTTTTGACAAAAATCAGTTCGAGGCTATCAAGCACCAGGCGGATACCGAAGGTTATAAAACTGAAAAGCCACTCACCTCTGAGAATCGACCAGTCAAAAAACTGCTTGATCCAGCCAATGGCGGTCAGGCGGTACTCGGGGTCGGTCGGAAAAACAGCAACGAATTCGAGCATACCAGGGAAACCGAAATGAATAATGCTAACGCCGTAGATGATGGCAACAAACCCGGCACCGGTAATGGTGCGCGACTGGCTCAGGCCGGAGTTCACACGACGATCTGACAACCAGTCGGAATATCGGCTTTCCAGCGCCAGATTGGCAATCAAGCCCTGAGCTATTTTTACCAGGACGAGCACGATGATCCCGGATATCACCACCCCGACCCAGCTGTCTTCGGCGATCTGCACCTCGGCGCGAAATCCACCGATTGTGGCTTCAAGGGATTGAATAGCCCGCTCAAACACATCGACATTGTCGGCATTTTTTTCTATCGCCGCTTCGAGCTGCTTGTAGCGAAACTCCAGTGTGCCTTCAATCTGCCCGATTCGTTCACGGGCATCGGCAGCCAGATCGCCCCAAAGCCCCCGTGCAATTTGTACGAACCCGAAGGCTTCAACGATGGCAAAGGGCAGGCCCCAGTTCCACAATCCGCGCATGCCGTACCAGATCGGTCCGAACAGCGCAGCAAACAGATTAAAGGTCCAGCAGAACTTTGTGGCCTCACCAATTTTGACAAACTCACGCTCGTAGTATTCCGGATTCGATTCGACAAATCGCGCCACCAGATCATGGCGGGATTCGACTACTACCTCAGTATCTTCAACGACACTATTCATGATGTCTCCGTCCCTTCAATAACCGTTTGCAATAAATCGGCCCGCGTAATAGCACCGATCACAAGATCACTACTGTCAGTAATCGCTATCGTCGATTCAGATCCGATAGCAGCATTGATTAACACACTTAGGTTGACGTCATCACAAAACCGCGGGGAATGTTCGTCGAGGGACCCGTGCTTTTTTTCATAATCAGCTATCGGCTGCATAATCGCGTGGGCGCGAACTATCTTCAAACGTGATATGCCCGCAACGAAATCAGATACATAGTCATCGGCAGGATGTCGCACGATTTCCTCGGGCGTTCCAATCTGCACCATTCGTCCATCGCGCATGATTGCAATCCGGTCGCCGATACGAACGGCTTCATCCAGATCGTGAGTGATAAATACGGTGGTTTTTTTCATGATCGAGGCGAGCTTCATGAATTCTTCCTGCAGCTGGCGTCGAATTAACGGGTCGAGCGCGCTGAACGGCTCGTCCATCAATAATACTTCGGGATCGGCGGTAATCGCCCGCGCCAGTCCGACACGCTGCTGCATGCCACCGGATAATTCGTGCGCAAACTTGTTGCCCCAGCCGGTCAGTTCGACCATCTCCAGGGTTCGTTCTGCCGCTTCCATTCGTTTGTTTTTATTCAACCCTCGTATTTCCAGCGGCATCGCAACATTGTCGAGCACGCTGCGATGTGGCATCAGCGCAAAGTTTTGAAACACCATAGCGATATGTTCATTGCGATACCGACGTAGTGCTTCGGGGGCGAGCGACATAACGTCTTCGCCATTAACCAGAATACGCCCAGCGGTAGGTTCGAGCAGTCGATTGATATGCCGCACCAGCGTCGACTTGCCGCTGCCGGACAATCCCATCACACAGAATATTTCGCCTTTGCGCACTTGAAAGCTGGCATCGGCGACGCCGATGACACAGTCATATTTTTCGTGGACTTCTTTTTTACTGGCGCCGTTTTGCTGAATATCCTGCATCGCGAGCTCAGCATTGTCGCCGAATATTTTCCATACATTTTCGACTTCGATGGCGAATTCGTTTTCACCGGACCGTAGATTTTCGGTTAAGGCCATTCAACCACCTCTATATAATTCAGGGATTACTGAAACCAGTTCCAACTGTCGATGCCGTGCAGAGCCTTCGGAGAATTACTTGCAACTGTCCCAGAGCGAGGATCTGAATTTGCCGATTATCATTTTTATGCTGACGATAGCAACAGTTAAAAATTTTCGTTTTCGATCGAAGATACCGTCAAACTACCCCGGAGCAATTTAATAACTCCGGGGCATCAACATCATAAAAACCAGCTGGAATAGCTAGTGGTACTACAGACCGAGCCAACCGTCGACACGGGCACCATTCTTTTTAACCCACTCGCCGAGCACCTGAGCTTCGGTACGTCCTTTACCGGCTATTTCATAGGCCCATCCGCTGACATCATCGGTAGTCAATTGAATGTTATCGAGCAGACTGGCGATCGCTGGTGAACGAGTTTTTAACGACTTCGAATAGGCAATTTGAATTTCTTTAGCCTCGTCTTCGCTCATCACTTTAGATTTTTTAAACCAGTCTGGATCTTCCTTAGGCTGTACCATTTTATATTTGGCCGGATCAAAAGGAGGTTCCGTGAGAGCGACAACATCGTGCATAAACCAGATCGCATGCGGGGCATAGCAATAGAAGGCATAGCCACGTTTTTTCGCAATCGAATCACCAACGGTGGCGACCATCACACTTTGCTCGGCACGGATCGGTTCCATGAATGCCATCAATCCATAATCGCGAACCTTGACTTCATTCACGTTAGCCGAGGCCCAGCCGGGGGCACCGATCCAGATTTCACCTTTGCCATTTCCGTCGCTGTCCATTTTTGCAGCGACTTCAGGACGGGCCAGATCGAATATCGATGTGACATTATTGGCCTTGGAAAATTGCTTTGAAACGCAAAAATTCTGCTTACCTGCATAAGGTTTTTTGCTCAGTATAACAGTGCCCTTGCCATCAACATATTCCTTGGTGAAATTTGCCTGATTAGGTAACCAGACATCGGGGTGCATATCGATGTCGCCTTTACCGGCGTCCATGCCCTGGAATATAGTCGCGTTAGAACCGGGGACCAGATTCGCTTCGCCGCCGATTTTAGTCTCGACAATGACTTTAACCAGGTTGGCAATTGCCTTTGCACCGGTCCAGTTGGGGGTACCAATATTTATTTTTTCAGCGGCCAACGCACTACCACTAAAGGCAATAGTCGCCGCTAAAACGGTTGTAGATAATAACTGTTTCATCCTTTGCTCCATTTACATTTTTGTTGTGGCCCGGCAAATAATTCCGGGGGGGTTACAGTGAATATGGTGATCACTTTTTTTGCCGCTAATACATCGAGCAGCCGATCATAATATTTTCAAGCACCGTAGCAGTGCAATTGATTTAAGCGAGTTAATTTTATCGACGCTTCCATCAATAAAATTAACAACATGCATGGTTACATGAATTATTAGCCGATAATAATGCTTATAATGCCTCATAAAGTTAAATTTAATAATCTTACTGGAGTTACCGGTTCATGGAATTAAAATGGCTGGAAGATTTTATCGCACTGGTTGAAGAAAAATCGATTACCCGTGCAGCGACCCGTCGGAATGTCACTCAGCCGGCTTTTTCGCGCCGAATACGACAACTCGAGCAATGGCTGGGTGCCGAGATTGTCGATCGTAGTATTAAACCGATCGGAATCAGGCCTACCGGGCATTCGCTCGAGGAAGGTGTACGCGACCTGGTCAATCGATTTTATGCATTGCGCAACAAGGTCCACGAAAATCAGGATAAAATTACCTTTGTCGTTCAGCACACACTGGCGGTCTCCTATTTTCCAAAAATGATGCGCGAAGTTAAAACCCGCTTACCAGAAACCAGTTTTCGCGTTATTCCAGTCAACAATAACGACTGTGAGGTTCAGTTTTTAAAAGAAGGCGAGATATTATTGTGCTATCAAACTCCCGAAGCGCCGATTGAATTCGACCATCGTTCCACCGAAAAAATAAGCCTCGGCTTTGACCAGCTGATACCCGTAGCGTCCAGAGAATTATGCGCCCGTCTCGGCGAGCCTGTGGCCGGCATGAAGCTACCTTTGCTGACTTACCAGGAAGGTGGGTTTCTCGCCGATTGCCTGGCAAACAGTTGCATGCCCAGGGTCATTCGCGACTATCGGGCAGAAATTATTTGCGAATCCGCTTTTTCGGTCAGCCTGAAAGAAATGGCGCTGGGCGGCATGGGAATCGCCTGGCTCGCTGGTGAATTGATCAAAACTGAACTCGAGCAGGGCGAATTACAATCATTGCAGGCATCGCTCGGCCATGCCGATCTCGAGATCGTATTATTTATTGATCGCGATGCGCATTCGAACCGTGCGCAGCAGGTGTTTGAAATTTTTCAGCACTGAAACTTACCAGGTAAATCCAGACCTCTGCGGTCCATCAGTGGACTGAATGCTTTAAATCCGATTTCTAGTTGACAGTGGCGCTCGAACCGTCCGCAAAAACATCAGACTGGATGCTGAAGCGGTGAACAAAATATGACTTGCCATCAGCGATGAGTTTTATCTTTATCACCGCCGGACCGGAATCAAACTGCAACACCACCTGATAATCTATGACTTCGATATCCCCCAATTCCGCGTCACTTTTAAAACTACTCGCTATATATTGAGGTTTATCCATCGATTGCAACTGTCCTAGCTGGCTATAAGCCTGATAGGCCAAGCGGACTTTTTTATTTTCAAATACTTGCCGGGCAGTCGGTGATAACAACGGTCTTAGGCGGTAATACTGCCAACTGGTCAATTCGGGTATGGTCGATTCGAGGTAGGGAACGGCAGTTTCATCGTATCGATCCGCCTTCATGCCGTACCACACAGAATACCCCACCAGCCCCATCACTAGCAGGGCGAAAAAGATCAGGCTACGTCTAAGGATAAAGGACATGGGCAGTCACTCTCCAGTCAGCAATACGGTGGAACTGGTATGTATCGGATTAGTCAAAACTCAAGATGAAACAATCCGTTTTTACTCGGGTACTTCTAGACCGTTAAGGCGACAGGCTTGCTGTAAGGTATTGTGCAACAGACAGGCTATCGTCATAGGTCCAACGCCACCGGGAACCGGCGTTATAGCGCCAGCGACTGCCGCCGCACTTTCGAATTCAACATCACCGACCAGTTTAGTACCACCGTCTTCCTTTTCGATACGATTGATACCGACATCGATGACAGTCGCACCCGGTTTGATCCAGTCCCCCTTGATCATTTCGGGTCGGCCAACCGCCGCCACTACTATATCGGCCTGTCGACATTCTCCGGGCAAATCGGCGGTGCGCGAATGCGCGATGGTGACCGTGCAACTTTCTTTTAACAAAAGTGCCGCCATCGGCTTACCGACGATATTGGAGCGACCCACTACGATAGCTTTCATACCTGACAGATCGCCGAGCTGATCTTTCAGCATCATTATCGAGCCCAGCGGTGTGCAGGGCACTATGCCATCTGCGCCGGTGGCTAAACGCCCGACATTGGACAGATGAAAGCCGTCGACATCTTTATCTGCCGATACTGAGTTAATCACCATTGCTTCATTGATATGGGCCGGCAGCGGCAATTGCACGAGGATTCCATGGATATCGGCATCATTATTCAGTTGATCGATAAGATCGAGTAATTCCTGTTGGCCGGTTTCCGCGGGCAACTTGTGTTCGTAGGAATTCATCCCTGCTTCCTGGGTTTGCTTGCCCTTGCTGCGCACGTAAACCTCGCTGGCCGGGTCTTCACCGACCAGCACTACCGCAAGGCCAGGCGTTAAATTATGATCCTTTTTTACTATTTCAACTTTGCGCGCAATTTCACCACGTAAATTTGCCGAAAAGGCCTTACCATCAATTATCGTAGCCACTAGCTCGGTACTCCCAAAATAAATTTATTAAGGCCGTTTATCGATACTTCGATCGGCCCATTTTCTATCTCATGTATTTTACGAAAATCCAGTTTGCATACCATCGTTATTACGACACTTTATACACATCGGCTTAATCATTTATCAGTGCTAGCTATCGACTCAAGGTCAATGAAAATGCACTGCTATCTGGCTTTTTACCGAGTCTAAACACAGCAGTCTGCGGTGTTAAACTGGATGCTACGCCTCGAAACTCGACTTCATCGCTGCGCAATTCGGCATAGCCCACAATCGACTCTCCATGGCCGAACATCAATACGGTTAATAACCCGGAGGCCATCAGCGATTCACGCTCTGCCTCGGCCCAGTTCCAGCCAAAAGGACATTCGGCGTTTCTTTCTCCCGGTTTTATATTGACCGCAATCCTGACCTTATCCCAGACAAAGTCGGTAATTTCCACCAGGCGAAACTTTTCGGTTAAATCTTTCGAATCTAGCGTTTCGCTCAAAGAGGTACGGAACTGTTTAATATTTGAGCACTTTGTGTACTGCTCCCAGTAGTAAAATGACAACACCACGACCATGATTATTGGCACAATATACAAAACCGGGCGCGCTGGTAAAACTGAGAGCGCATCTTTTATCATTAAAAATTCCTGACTAAATACAACGGCAAACACATACATTAAAAATGAAAAACCCCTTCGATTACGGATCGAAGGGGTCTTAATACATCATACTATCAGGGTCACTAAAGGCGCCTAGACAATATCTTTCATTTCCCTGCTCTCTTCAGCATCCAGCACCTTTCCAGGACCGCCCTGCTTCTGGATGTTTTCGATATCTTCCTTGAATTCGGCGGTCTCCTTTTTTATTTGCCAGATATGCCAGCCAATCCAGCACGCTATTCCCACGAATGCCAGAATCCCTTCCGTTCCGACGAAGGGGTAAATCGGACCGAATGTATCAACATTAAGCCAGTTATCAACTAAGCCAGTAGACATAGTATTTTCTCCTAATATTTTTCAGTTATCGAAGCAATTGAATTCAGGAGCCACTTTCGGCTTCTGCTCGAATTGCTAGCGCGACGTCTTCTGCTTCCTTTGCCCGTAACGATTCGTGGTTAATATCCAGACCAACCATTTCGATTTCGCGTGGGATTCGCAGTAAGCCGAAACTATGCAGAATCTTCGACACAATCAATGCCGGGAAGAAACCCAATACGAAGAACATAATCAGAGCACCCAGGAAATTACCCCAGGGAGTGATAGGCGCATAGCCTTCAAACGGAGACGATGGGTAACCCCACAGCATAAACCCTGCCATGACAACCCCATAGAAACCAGCATAACCATGAACAGCAACCGCACCGACCGCGTCATCGATCTTGAACTTATTCTCTACCCAGTAATGCATCTTGTAAGCAATGAATGCACCGCCGCCGCCAATCAACATAGCCTGGATCGGGTGGTATAGATCGTTACCTGAAGAAGCACCAATAACACCTGCCAGACCACCGGAGTAAGTCCAGAACGCGTCGCCGTTCGACACAATATAAGCCACCATCAAGCCGCCCGACAGAGACATCAGGAAGTTAAAGGTAATCGCCGAAAGCGTGGTTGGTTGCAAATAGATGTTGGTAGCGCTGAAGAAGGTCTTACCGTCCACATCCAGCATCGCAGAACCATAGATATCGATTATCGGAATATTACAGGCAACGTAAAAACCCCAGAAACCGGTATAGATGAGGAACAGACCAATTGTTACCAACCATGGATTGTGCGGATTAATATTTCTTGGTGTGCCATCAGCAGCGAATTTACCGATGCGTGGACCCAGAATAAGCAATATACCGAGCGCAAAACCACCGGCTATTGCATGGATTACACCGGAGGCGTAGGCATCGTGATAACCGAGCTTTTGCACCATCCAGCCATTCCATGACCAACCCCATGATGCATCGATAATCCAGGTAAAGGAACCGATGACTACCGCCAGTATCCAGAAAGCACTGGGGCGGATACGTTCGATGACAGCACCGGATACGATAGAAGCCGCCGTCCACGAAAACAATAGAAAGGCAGCCCAGAAAACGCCGTTAATACGCGCCCAGAAAGCGGTATCGTCCACAGTCAGCGTATCTTGTATCGCTGCGTTACCCATGTGCGTACCCATCAATTCACTCCAGGGCGTGGCAAAAGGTGCATCCACCAGAGGACCGATGATCCAGGGACCATTCACAAACGCAAAATAAATCCACCAGCCGAAGAAGAAGAAAGTAACGGTTACCAGCGGGATAAGCATGGTGTTCTTCATCAAGGTGTGCGTATGGTTTTTGTAGCGCGAGGCTCCCACCTCATACATACAGAAACCGACGTGTATCAAAAACATAAACACGACGGTGACCCAATAATAAAACTCGGTAAATATAATACCGAGCGCGGTTAACTCATTATCCATCCTCTTACCTCTCTTTTAAGTTATCTAAAGTTTATAAGAACAGAATGTCACGCATTCTTTATGACATTGCCCTTTATCAGCTTTTAGTCTTTTGTATTATTATTTCGCTACCAGCTAGATTTTATTATTTCACTACAGGAAACAATAATACCTGCAAGTAAAGCCGACCCCATTTTATACCCTGAATTATAGCCAGCAACAAGCCTTAATTTATTACCAGCCATCCCTGCACTAACCCAGAATTCGAGTGTTTTTTATCCAAAAAAAACTCTATTTAAGACCTATGGCCCCAAAACAAAAAGGGAGTCGCGTGAAACAACGCGACTCCCAAATTTTTACTACAGCGATTGCATCACCTTAGGTAAATTTTGCGTAAGCGTTACGCAAATCTACCATCGGATGGTTACTCGCCATCTGAAACTTCACCAACAGTTCGCGCGCAATCATATCGCGGTCCTGCTGGTTATCGGGTAGCTTGATGGTTTCCGGAATGGTGACCCAGCCGTTGATGTTCCGATCGAATACCGCAGGGCGACTTTCTTCGTAGCCCATGTGCACATCTTCCAGCCAGTTTAAATCTTTCCAGCCCATGACCTCCATGTACTGGTGCAGAAAAGGTGTGCAACGGTCCATATCCGGAACCAAATTTACGTCATAACGATAACCGATATGCTGGCCGATCGTTTTTTCACGCTCAGAGTCAAGTCCATCACCATCGATGAAATGATCAATATCATTGTTAGCCATTATCAGCCCCCTTAGAAACGAGTCATGTCGGGACGCCCGACAGTGTGTTGAGAACCAGCCATCGGCACCTGCGCGCAGGCAGACGCTTCCAGGGTCAATGCAGCCAGATCTTCAGGCTCCAGCGAGTGGATGTTGGTCTTACCGCAGGCGCGGGCAAACAACTGGGCTTCGATGGTAAGCGTGTGTAGAAAGTTATAAACACGCTCGGCCGCCGCGTCGGGATCAAGGCGTTTGCGCAGAATTGGATCCTGGGTAGCAACGCCAACCGGGCAGCGACCAGTATGACAGTGATAGCAATAACCCGGATCAACACCCATTTCATTCTGAAAATCGGCTTCGGGAATATCTTTATTGCAGTTCAAGGCAATCAACGCCGAGTGGCCAATTGCTACTGCATCAGCACCGAGTGCAATTGCTTTGGCAACGTCAGCACCGTTACGGATACCACCAGCGTAGATCAAAGTGATCTGACCCGACATACCGACATCATCGAGCGCCTGTCGCGCCTGCCGGATTGCCGCGATTCCGGGAACACCGGTATCTTCGGTGGCAAGGTGCGGACCCGCACCGGTGCCGCCTTCCATACCATCGATATAAATCGAATCGGGACCGGTCTTCGCCGCCATACGCACGTCATCGTAAACACGCGCCGCGCCGAGCTTCAGCTGAATCGGAATCTGGCCGTCGGTCGCTTCACGAACTTCCTGAATTTTCAGTGCCAGATCATCCGGCCCCATCCAGTCAGGGTGACGTGCCGGTGAGCGTTGGTCGATGCCGGCGGGCAATGAACGCATTTCAGCTACCTGATCGGTTACCTTCTGCCCCATAAGGTGCCCTCCAAGACCAACTTTACAGCCCTGACCGATGAAAAACTCGACCGCGTCGGCAAGACGCAGGTGGTTCGGGTTAAAACCGTAGCGCGATTGAATGCACTGGTAAAACCATTTGCTTGAGTAACGACGCTCGTCCGGAATCATTCCACCTTCACCCGAACAAGTTGCAGTTCCCGCCATGGTGGCACCACGTGCCAATGCCGTTTTCGCTTCGTAGCTCAGCGCACCGAAAGACATGCCGGTGATATAGATAGGAATATCGAGTTCGAGTGGCTGCTTCGCATTCGGACCAATAATTGTTTTTGTCAGGCATTTCTCACGGTAGCCTTCGATTACGAATCGAGTCAGCGTACCCGGCATGAAAGTCAGGTCGTCCCAGGTCGGGATTTTCTTGAACAGCGAAAAGCCACGCATACGGTAGCGACCGAGTTCCGCCTTGATGTGAATATCATTCATCACCGTAGGTGGGAAGATGAAGCTATTCCCCAGGTGATAGGGATCTATTTTTTTATCAGACATCTTAAAGTTCTCCAGAAATGAAACCCGTGCTTAAAGCACCAGTTTCTTCTCACTTGGTTCGAGGTTGTCGTAGTTCCACAATTGCTTGCCGGAAGTCAGCTTGATCATGTTGTCGATGCCGTTAGGTGCAGACATACCATAAAGATCGAGCTTGCCTTTCAAGTAGCGCTTGTCGAGGTCGGTCATTTCGGTTTCAACGCAGTCGACGCCGAGGCTGGCAATTTTGCCGCCGACGTAAATGGTGCCGTCGTACATCGAGTCGCCAAGGTTATCGCTGGCATCACCGAGGATAATCATACGACCACGCTGCATCATGAACCCGGTGAAGGCGCCAACGCTGTCGCCAACGATGATAGTGCCGCCCTTTTGATCGATACCGACGCGTGCACCAGCCTGACCTTTACAGACCAGATCGCCACCACGAATCGCCGCGCCAAATAAAGACCCTGCATTCTTTTCGATAACCACGGTGCCGGCCATCATGTTTTCAGCACAGGACCAGCCGACACGACCACTGATGTGGATATTCGCGCCATCGGTCAACCCGGCACCGAAGTAGCCGAGACTACCGACAAAGTTCAGGTTCAACCGATTTAAGATGCCGACACCCAGTGAGTGCTTGGCACGTGGGTTGTGCACGGTAATCGTGCCCACACCTTCCTTCATCAAATTACGGATCTTGATGTTGATATCGGTAATTTCCATATCCGCCGCATCGAACTCGGCGGTCTTGTCAAAATCGACCTCATAACCCCAGGGGTAGGTGAAGTTTTCTTCTTCGCTTGCCGAGAAAAATCGTTGTTGCGTTCTTCCCGCGAGCTGCTCATCGTGCAACCCCATGTCATGGGATGCCGTGACAGTACCACTAGTTACGCTGCCCATACCTTTACCTCCCCTTGATAAGGATCCCAGGTGTCTATTTCACGCGGGAAAATACTACGAATGGCCACTTCTTCCGAAGCCAGGCCGACAAATTCATCACTTTCGTACAACACCATCGGTTTGGCCGACATCATATCTTTGGCCATGCCCAGCTGGTCGCTGGTTGCTACCAGATAAGTGAATACACCATCGATAACGTCAACCGAACGGCGCATCGCGCCTTCGAGCTCTTCGCCATGGTCGATCGCATCGGCGATATAAACCGCGATCAGTTCCGAGTCACAGTTGGACACAAACCGATGACCACGACGCTCGAGATCACGACGCATGGTCCAGTAGTTGGTCAGCTGACCGTTGTGCACTACCGATACATCATTAAACGGGTAAGCCCAGTAAGGGTGCGCCGAACGAATATCAACATCCGATTCGGTCGCCATCCGTGTATGGCCGATGGCGTGGGTGCCGATAAAACCGTTGATTCCATATTGCTCAGAAACCACCGTGGCATCGCCCATGTCCTTGATCAATTCCAGGGACTTTCCAACCGATAGAACTTCAACCCCCTCGAGGTCTTCGAGAAAATCGATCAGACGCTTCAGATCACCATCAAATTTGAAGGTATAACGGAATGCATACTCGGTCGCTTCGTCACGGGTCAATACATTCGCCCCCATTTCGGCAAGGCGCGCATCGACCGCTTCTTTGCGTTCGACAACCTGGCGATGAATATCGAAACCGGTACTCATTTCGTCTTGTTCGGCGACTTTGAAACGCAACACCTGCACGTCCGCCTCATTTTTACCATACAGTGCAAAACCGGTAGAGTCCGGCCCGCGATGCTTCAAAGCTTGAAGCATCTGGGTCATCTCGCTACCGATATCACTGGTTGCACCACCTTTCCAGATAAGGCCAGCAATACCACACATAAGATTATCCTCTTCAGAGATTAATAGTTCGCCGCCAACGCGGCTTTAAAAAGTTGTAATTGTCCGGCGCGTCTGCCACCGGACAATTACAATTCACGTACTTTACCCAGGCGCCTCAAAATATTTTTTCGGGAGGCCAGCGCGCCGGTAGTTCCTCGCACGGAACTGACGCAGCAAGATCACCAAAAAGCGCGTTTTAAGTGCTACCTAAGGCAGGCAATCCATGTATTGCTCAACATCCCAGTCGGTAACGGTGGCGTTGTATCGCTCCCACTCGTCGCGCTTGTAATGCTCGTATACTCGATACATATCACCTGGCATAGAAGACTTGATGACCTCGTCATTGCGAAGTTCTTCGAGCGCATCACCCAAAGACATAGGCAGCTTTCTAACTTGCTTACCCGCTTCCATTGCGGCGTAAATATTACGCTCTTCGGCTTCGCCTGGATCCGCATTGTTATCAATGCCATCGTCAAATGTTTTCAACAGCGCTGATCCCATCAGGTAAGGATTGACCATCGAATCTACCGAACGGTATTCAAAACGGCCGGGAGCCGATACGCGCAGCGCACAGGTGCGGTTCTGATATCCCCAGTCAGCAAAAATCGGCGCCCAGAAGCCCGTATCCCATAAACGGCGATAAGAGTTAACCGTCGACGAGCCAATTGAAGTCAATGCAGGTAGATGCTTGATAACGCCACCGATACATTTCAGTCCGATCGGACCTGGTGCGCGATCGTCAATCGAAGGATCCGGCATGAACGTGTTTTCACCACCCTCTATATAAGAGAATGCGCCATCCATACCTGGAATTGAATCCATACCCAGCTTGTTAACGACGTCTTTACCGCCGCGCCAAAGCGACATGTTGTGGTGACAACCGGAAGCCGACACGCCCATGAAAGGCTTGGACATGAAACAGGCGATGAGATTATCTTCACGCGCAACCTGCGCACAAATCTGGCGATAAGTGGTTAGGCGGTCAGCGTTACGCAACACGTCATCGTACTGGGTGTTGAGTTCTAACTGGCCAGGCGCATCTTCGTGGTCGCCCTGGATAATATCGAGGCCCATTTGCACCGAATACTTGATTACCTTCATAAAGGTAGGACGTAACTCTTCAAACTGATCGATGTGATAGCAGTTAGGCTTGGTCACGCCGCCGTCAGCCTTGCCGTCTTCACCACGCTTCAACCACATCATTTCGGGTTCGGTACCGCAACGCATGTTCAACCCATGCTTGTCCTGAAATTCATTATGGATACGACGCAGGTTACCGCGACAATCTGAGCTTAACGCGCCACCCGGATTCTCACGCTCTTCACGATTGCGAAATAAGGTACAGAAAACTCGACCGATGCGCTTGTCCCAGGGCAGTTGCACAAAAGTTTCAGGATCAGGAATACCAACGAGCTCGGATGACTCAGCACCATAACCGATGTACTCGCCGTGGCGATCGGTGAACAGATTAGCAGTCGAGCCGTAAACCAGTTGAAAACCTTTTTCCGCGAGCCGCTCCCAGTGCGCTGCCGGAATACCTTTACCAACGACACGACCAGTAACCGAAATAAACTGGTAGTAAATATAATCGACGCCAGTTTCTTTAATTTTTTCGCTTACCTGCTTTACCAGATCGGCGCGTCCTGGCGCTTCCACATGTGCTTGTAAATCAGTCATTACTTTCCTCCAACGGTTATATAAGGACTTGCTTGTTTATCGAATCAATCCAGATTTTTCTAATAATTACCCGGGATACGAGCCCTGTCGGTCCTGTTTTTAGTGCTCACGGATTCTTTACCGTGATTAGACAGGCGGCAATGGTATACCCATCACATCGGCAAATACAAGACCTTTAACAATAAAATTGAAGAAATTGGTGCAATATTTTCTGAATTTACGGTACCATACTTATACCAATATCCAAAAATCAACTCTGCCAGGGAATCCCGCCGGACCTTGATCGCGCTTCAAACCTGGCTAAATAATTCACTTTTAATTCTTTTATTTCAAATAGTTAGGGAATTTTATTGCAACCAGTTAAGACCATTATCCTATCGAATGTAGTCCAGACCAACAAATAGCCTTAAAAAAATTTATCGTACCAATACCTGCCATGGCATTCTATTTAAAGGCAAATATAGGGTTGATTTTGGGTTTCTAATGTCGCATCATTGTACCAATTTAAAGTACCATGCTGACAACTAAAAACGAGGAGGCCTCGCCCGATGAAGGCAGCAGATAATAACGCTGAACAACCGCCTCATCGGCCCACAGCCAAAATTGGTAAAAAACGAGTCGGGGTTACCACCAGTAATGTTGCGACGCAATTGCGACGACGTATACTCGAAGGTGTTTACAGCTTTGACGAACGCTTACCCGCCGAACGTAATCTGGCCGAAGAATTCAGCGTATCACGGGGCACCATCCGGTCGGTGTTGCAGATTCTGGAAGAGCAAAACCTGGTAGCGCGCCAGATCGGCAGTGGCACCTATGTCTCACACAAAGAGCTGAGTAACCAGCAGGAAATATCCAGTATTACCAGCCCGGTGGAGATGGTGGAAGTTCGAATTGCCTTCGAACCCCAAATGGTGCGACTTGCTATCGCCAATGCCAGCTATCGAGACCTTGAGGACTTGCGCAAAGCACTGCTGCAATGCGAGGAATGTTATGGTGATTCGGAAAAATTCGCGCTGGCTGATACTGCATTTCATATCACCCTCGCGCTTTGCACTAAAAATAAACTTATGCACTGGATTTATGAGCGAATTAGCGAAGTGCGTCGGCATTCGCAATGGCGAAGCATGAAAGCTAAATTACTAACACCCGAACGTATGGATTATTACAATCAACAACACCGTGCACTTTATGAAGCTATCAGTGCGCGCGATACCCCAAAAGCGGTTCGGCTGATTAAAGAACACCTGCATGGTGTTCACGACGACCTGCTCGAATCAAACCAGGAATTACTCTTATGAATGCACCTTTGTTTGTTTCCCCCACCCGGCTTCTCGAGCCTGGGCGAAATACGCTGCCACCCAATACAGAGCGGTACGTCGTCAGAGCCCATGGCATAACTGCGTTTGAACTGTTTGCCGGTGACGAAATCACCATTGTGAATCCTGAAGGCATGCAGATCGGCGAAATTACCGTTTTTGATAACCAGGGCAGGAGTGACATCCAGTTTATTGGCGCCGCCGCCGATGGAAAAGCCGAAGGCCTGAAGTCTATTCTTCAAGGTGGCGATGCCAGCGCGGTCAAACTGGAGCGCACCTTGCGCTTTCGAAATATCTCACTCGACTCAGCGATCAGTAAACGTTTATTCAATCGAGAAAGTCGGGCAGGCGAATCAGTGAACTTTACCGCCAACGAAAACCTAACCTGCCTGATCGCCGCCCCGGGTGAACCAATGCTGGCCGACCAACAGAACACAGTAACCGACTTGACCCTATATGTGCATCGCCTTCCCGGTGAGCAGGCGGAACGAGTCTATCAACTGCCTGATCCGCTCGCAGAGCCATTACAGGATAGACGCATAGAAGCCCGAACCGCAATTACCTATGAAGTTAAAGCCGGACAATACCTCCAGATCATCGATGTCGAAGGCCGCGAATGCTCTGACTTCCAATGTTTTGATATTGACGCACTGGAAAAAGGTAAGGAGCGCTGTCTGGACGCCACCAGTACTCGACACGTGATTGGTGCATCCTATCCCGCACCTGGATTATTGGGTAAATTCTATACCCAGGATTTTGAGCCGATGATCGAACTGGTCCGTGATACCTGCGGACGCCACGATGCCTTCGGCACGGCCTGCACCGCAAAATACTACGACGACCTCGGCTACCCCGGGCATGTCAATTGTTCGGAAAACTTTAATCGTGCTTTACAGCCTTTCGGCATTCAATCGCGCCCGGGCTGGATGGCAATTAACCTGTTCTTCAACACCAATATCGACGACGGTAACCAGATGTATTTTGACGAGCCCTGGTCCCGTCCTGGTGATTATGTATTGATGCGCGCACTTAAAGATATGATTTGCGTAACTTCCGCCTGCCCCTGTGACATCGACCCAGCAAATGGCTGGAACCCAACCGATATCCATATGCGGGTTTACTCGGGCAAGAATTCATTTAACAAAGCGATGGCCTATAGAATGACGACTGATGCTGAAAAACAATTGACCAAAGAAACCGGGTTCCACTCTAGAACTCAGAAACATACTCGCAACTTTATCGAATACGCGGGCTACTGGCTCGCCAATAGCTACACCAAACATGGTGCCATCGGTGAGTACTGGGCATGCCGCGAAGGTGCCGCAGTGATCGATTTATCACCGCTGCGCAAATATGAGATCCTCGGCCCGGATGCCGAGTTATTAATGCAAACCTGTGTCACCCGAAACATTCGACGCCTGGCCGTTGGACAGGTTGTTTACACCGCAATGTGCTACGAAAACGGTGGCATGATCGATGATGGCACGGTGTTTCGACTTGGCCAGGATAATTTCCGCTGGATTGGTGGTTGCGATACCAGTGGTATCTGGTTGCGCGAGCAGGCGGAAAAACTCGGGCTGAATGTCTGGGTACGAAATTCGACCGATCAATTGCATAACCTGCAAATCCAGGGCCCCAATAGCCGTGACATTTTGAAAGAGATTGTCTGGACGAGACCCGACCAGGCAACCGTTGAAGAACTCGAATGGTTCCGCTTTTCGATTGCGCGGATTGATAATGAGCACGGCATTCCAATTTTAGTGTCGCGTACCGGCTATACCGGTGAGCTCGGATATGAAGTCTTCTGCCACCCCAAGGATGCACCAGCGGTATGGGATGCAATATGGGAAGCCGGAGATGCCTATGGATTAACCCCGCTGGGACTGGAAGCGCTGGATATGCTTCGGGTTGAAGCCGGGCTCATTTTCGCAGGATACGAATTCAGTGATCAAACCGATCCCTTCGAAGCCGGCATTCCTTTTACCGTTCCGCTGAAAACCAAGGAAGACGACTTCATCGGTAAAGCAGCATTGATCAAGCGCAAAGAGAACCCACAAAAAATACTTGTCGGGCTTGAACTCAATGGTGATGAAATGGCCGTGAATGGCGACTGCGTCAACATCGGCCGCAACCAGGTTGGCGAAATTACCAGTGCGGTTCGTTCTCCGATACTTCGGAAAAATCTGGCCCTGTGTCGAATCCAGGTCGAACACAGTGAACTCGGCACCGAAGTTGAAGTTGGCAAGCTCGATGGCAAGCAAAAGCGGCTACCGGCAAAAGTGGTTGGGTTTCCGTTTTATGATCCTACAAAATCCCGCGTCAAAGGCACCGAATAATGCTTTTATAGCTACTGCGCTTGTAAAGTCTGCGTTGGGTTAAAGCTAAAAATGCTCATTCACGTTCGTGTAAACTGCGCTTTTTAGCTTTAGCCCGCCTTGCCTTTACGGCGCTCGCTACGCTATAAAAGCATTATTGGTTCAGTTTCCTGTTGCGCTACTGCGCTTGTAAAGTCCGCGTAGGAATGCGGCTAAAACGCTCATTTACTGGCGCGTAAACTGCACTTGTTGACAACCTGGATTTCGAGTTTTAAACCCCGGCTAAGTTGCTTACTTTTTAACGAATGACCAGGCAGTTGATATCGGTCAGATCGAGCAGTTTGCGCGATACGCTGCCCATCGATGCGCCCTTTTTGCTGAGACCACGTGTTCCGATCACGATCAAATCGACGTTGCGCCGTTTGGCAAAACCGGACAGGCTGGTAGCCGGGTCCCCGCAGCCAATCGCAGTCTGTATCCTGATTGCCCCTGCTTCCTTCGCCAGCTCGCTCGCATCACTGAGAATTTTGCCAGCGACTTGTCGCAATAAATCTTCACGGGTATTG
>JBLHOA010000007.1:0-38402 GCA_047622345.1 Gammaproteobacteria bacterium
CGGATTGGTGGGTGAGTCAGGTTCGGGTAAAACTACGCTTGGTCGGGCGATGCTGAAGGCGGCCCCGATTAGTCGTGGTGAAGTGACCTTTACTGATGGTGAAGTCAGCTATGATCTTAGTGGTTTGAAAGGTCCTGAACTCAAGGATTATCGTAAACGTACGCAGTTGATCTTCCAGGATCCCTACGCAGCACTGAGCCCGCGAATGACTGTGCGCGATATCATTGCCGAACCGCTGGAAGTCATGGGTTTGACATCGTCACGTGAAGAAACCGATGAGAGGGTGCGGAAAATTGCTGCCCAGTGCAGATTGAACCTGGAACATTTACGCAGGTTTCCACATGCGTTTTCAGGCGGTCAACGACAGCGAATTTCAATAGCTCGCGCGTTGGTATCGGGCCCCAAATTTATCGTTGCCGATGAATCGGTGGCGGCGCTCGATGTATCGATCCAGGCCGATGTATTAAATCTGTTGAACTCGATTCAGCGCGAAAACGGCATTACCTTCCTGTTTATCAGCCATGACCTGAGCGTCATTGCACATACCTGTGATCATGTCGCTGTTATGTACCTCGGGCAGATCGTCGAATCGGCGCCGACTGCAAAACTGTTTTCTGAAACGGCACATCCTTACACCAAGGCATTATTGTCCGCTATTCCATCGCTGGATCCGGATGACAAAGGCAAGGCACAAAAACTGGAGGGAGAAATTCCAAGTCCAATCAATCCACCACCGGGTTGCCGCTTTAATACGCGTTGTCCGTATGCTGAGGAGCGCTGCCGTACTGAAATTCCTGAATGGCGCGAGATCAGCTCTGAGCATCAAGTTGCCTGCCACTTCGTGGAAAAACTTGCCTGAGGAAAATCTACTTTCTACTCAGGTCAGGAAAATCCGACTTAACTTAAAATTCTGGAGTGAATTGTGGCCAACAGCAAAATTCTGATACCACTGAACCAATCCGAACTA
Source organism: Gammaproteobacteria bacterium (assembly GCA_047622345.1). Classification (GTDB taxonomy): domain Bacteria; phylum Pseudomonadota; class Gammaproteobacteria. The sequence goes on from JBLHOA010000007.1 coordinate 968, forward strand.
AGTCGCGAAATAATTCCGCGCGTTGAAGAGTTTTTTCCTGCGGATGGAAATGACCTGATACTGTATTTTATAACAAACCCACCTAGCGCGACTGGATTCGGCGAACCGGATTTGGGTGCGGGCTATATACAAATGCCGGGCGATTCGCCTGTAAGACCAACTTTGCATCCCATTTATGCGACACAGCAACAGGACAGCATAAAGGCCCATGTCGAGACCGAATTGGCGCCGGTGGTCAGTCATTTGCAACAAGCCGGTTACAATGTATCTGTTGAAGTAGGTTTTGACAAAGACCCGATCGATGCCATTCTACGAATTATAAAGAGCAGAAAAATAAACCTGGTAGCAATGTCGACCAGGGCTCGAGTCGGCGTAACCCGATTCTTCTTTAGAAATATAGCGGACACGTTGGCTGAGAAAGCACAGGTACCGGTATTGCTGACACACCCCAAGGGTTAAAAATACAGCATCGATTTTTAGCCGATAACAGCGTTGTCGGCGGGCTCGATGCCGACTGATCTAAATTGCTCAAGATCGAGCATCTGGTTCATGTCATCTGGGGTCGGAACAAGATGTTGCCTGCCATCGTTGGCAGCAACTGGCGGAAGAGCCGGACGGTAAGTAAGGATTTATCGTCTTCGCGGGCGAAGATTTCTACCGGTTTATTTCCCCGCTAAGTGTCCATGTAGACAGGATTGTCGCGCCGGATCGAAAAGGAATTCACTATCTCATTTGGCTTAGCTCCTGAGAATTTATTGATGCCTAGAAATTTACTATTTCTATACCTCATGGAACTTTGTGCGGGCGCTGCCCGAGGTGCCTACCTGGTTTGTATTGGCTGGACTACTCTGATCGTGAGCGGGGATGTGGCGATAGTAGGCCAGGTTTTTATCGTGGCGATGCTGACGGTGATGTTCGCCGGGCCAGTTGCCGGAGTAATAATTGATCGTAACAATCGAAAGCACCTGGCTATTGTCGCCCACCTGGGAATCGCCGTTGCTCTGACATCACTCGGAGCCGCTATTGCGGCTGACAGTCCGGTTTCGCTGCTCTGGTTTTTTCTAACCGTGATTCTGGTGACAATATTTCGCAATTTGTACCAGGGTTCACACGATGGATTGATTCACGCAAATGTCTGTTCTGAACAAATCGCGCCTATGGTTGCACGATTTCGTGGAACACATTTGCTGGCGACCACGATAGGCACGGTATTAACGGGTTTCATCATCGAATGGAATTCGCCTACGGCCGGTTTTTTATTCGCGGCAGCGCTTTCCCTGCTGCTTATTCTCGCAGTATTTTTCGTGAAGGGCTTTAAAAGCAAGGATAATGCTGTCGGTTTTTCGGGGTTTGTCAAAGACTTTTCCGGTGGTCTGGCGTTGTTTCGCGACAACCAGACGCTTCGGGTTTTGACCTTATTAGCTGGAGTTGCTTTACCGGTCGGGCAATTATCTAACGCAATTCTGTCGTCTTTCATCCGCGATGATTTAAATCGGGGCAGTGACGTTTTCGGTTTCGTCGATGCCGCCTGGCCGATTGGCGGCATGGCGGCAGCTGCTCTTTTGAGCATCGGTTTGAAAAAACTCACCGCGCGAAATATGGAGTATGTTTTTTCGCTGATGGCAGGACTATCGACAATAATATTTTCATTTTGTAGCACCGTATTAGCGTTGGCATTTGTGCATGCCGCGATGGGGTTTACGGTGTGGATGTGTCGCATCGTTATCGATGGGCGGGTGCTTCAAATCTGTAGCGAACATACGGTTGGGCGAACCAGGGTCTACATCGAAGTGATGTTTAGTTTTGGCGCAATGGTGATGTGCTTCTCGCCGACGCTGATTAAATTGCCAGCGACCAGCGATTATTTTCTGTACTGGGGAATCGCGGTAACACTCGTTTCGGGTTTGCTCTGGCTCAGGCAGTCGAGGCCATCAGGTTAGCGGTTTGTTATTGATCCAGCGGGTAGATCGGCGTCGGAACATTGTGGTAGGTCATGCGTTGATAGTCGGGCGTGCACAGCGCCCCGCTGTCGCAGACAATAATTTTTCCGGCGATCGGAGCAAAAGCGGCGCGGAAATGTTGCATCGATTTTAATGCGACTACGCGCTTATTTTGCGGGTCGATACCAAAGGCTTTAAATTGCTGTAGGTCGAGCATCTGGCTGGCGATCGAAACTACCAATATTTCAAACCCTTTTACGCGGATAACGGCACTCGGACCGAAGCTACCCTGCAATCCACCCATCATTGGCCCATCGCCGACAAATTCACCATCACTGATTGAAACCAGTTCAACGTCGAGCACGAGCGGTCCACCACCAAAGTTCGCATCAAACTTGCCACCTAGGCTTACCTTAACCCGCTCGCCAATTGTCGCGGCATGCAGGACCGAAACGGTTTGCGCGTCGACCATCGGCCCGAAGCAGGCCTGCTCAATATCAGCGTCGAGCAAGGCGGCTAACAATGCGGTCGAATCACCGTAGGCCCCGGCACCCGGGTTATCGGCATAGTCCGCGATGATCAAAGGCCCCTTGGCAGATGCAAAACTGGCGGCAATTCCGGCTGCTGCCTCGACACTCATATAATCGTTTAACACTTCTTTACGTCGGTTCCAGATATCGTCAGCAATGCTTTCGGCAAAGGCGGTATGCGCGTTGAAATCGCCCTGTGCCGTCACCAGTACGGTGGGTCCAATCTCGGCGATATCGCTGCTGGCAAATCCGCCATTTATACTGACCGCAAAAACATCTTGATTGGTTTCGTATTCTTTTGCTTTTGCAATTCTGTCGATCATCGGGCCGATATCGGTGCGTCCGCCGTTGACTTCTTCGAGCATGGCCCGGCTCGCTCGAATCGTGTGCGGCTTAATTTCCCCGCGCATTGTGCGCTCCAGAATTTCGCCAGCCTGTATCCCTGCGTCACGCATATCGACATGCGGGTAGGTTTTATACGACACCATAATATCGGCCAGGCGGCACATCTGTTTGGTCACGTTGGCGTGTAGATCGAGGGTTATCGCGATCGGAATGTCGGGGCCTACTACTGTGCGTAAGCGTTGCAATATTTCACCTTCGCCGTCCTCACAGAAGTCGGTGACCATCGCACCATGCAAGCCCAGCAGTATCCCGTCAAAATCATTCTGTGCGGCTGCCTCGATAAGCGGCTTACACAGGCTTTCAAAAGCCTGTGAGGTTACCTTACCGCCGGGGCCCGCCGATGCGCTGATTATATGCACGAGTTCCCAGTCAAATTTGTCAGCGGCCTGTAGAAAACCGGCGAGTTCGGTATTCGCCTGACCACGTGCTTTAATGGCCACGGCATCGAATAGAAAACAGCGATCGCGGAATGCCTGTAAATCGGTTTTCCGCCGACAAAAGGTATTCGATTCGTGATTGATTTCAGCGCTGAGTACTTTCATCAAGCGAGTATACATGCTCGGAGCATAATGCGAAGATAGATCCGCTTGAAAACTAAGCAGCCCAATAAAAAACGAGGAGAAATTCATCTGATGGCTATCAAAACCACCTGTATCGGAGCTTATCCAAAACCCGATTTCGTCAAGCTGCCCGACTGGTTTAACCATCCCGATGGCCCCGATACCTCAGATCCAACGGCGCTTTGGCAAAAGGCGATGGCCGACCTCGGCCCCGATGCCGAAGCGGTGATTGCCCGAGGTGTCGCCCAGGCGATTGCCGATCAAATCGAATGCGGCATCGATATCCCCACAGATGGCGAAATTTCGCGTGAAAATTATATTCATTACCACTGCCGCCATTTGCACGGCTTCGACTTTACCAACCTAACCGCGAAAGAAGTTCGTGGTGGTACTTACGAGGCTAAGCTACCGACGATTACCGGGCCGGTGTCGGCGCGCGATATATTCCTGGTATCCGACTGGCAGCGCGCGCAGAGCAACTGCGAGCGCGCGGTGAAAATTACTATGCCGGGGCCGATGACAATTTCCGATACCAATAGCGATACCTTTTATAACGACCCGAAAAAGCTCGGTCACGATATTGCAATTGCCTTGAATGGCGAAGTACTGGCCTTGGCTGCCGCCGGTTGTACCCATATTCAAATCGATGAACCCCTGTTTGCGCGCAAACCGCAGGCCGCGCTCGACTTCGGGTTTGAAAACCTCGAACGCGCCTTCCACGGTTGCCCCGAGCATGTGCGCCGCACCGTACATATGTGCTGCGGTTATCCGGACAAGCTCGACCGCGACGATTACCCCAAGGCCGATCAGGATTCCTACCTGCAGATTGCCGACGCCATCGAGGCTTCGAGCATCGATGCCGTGTCCTTCGAAGATGCGCATCGTCATAACGACTTGTCCCTGCTGGAAAGACTGCCGACGACCACGGTTATATTCGGCGTAGTCGCGATTGCGAAAAGCCGGGTCGAACCCGTCGACGAAATTCGCGAGCGCTTATTGATGGCACTAAACCATATCGATGCCGATCGCCTCATCGCCGCCCCCGATTGCGGGCTCGGCCTGCTCGGGCGCGAACTGGCAATGGCGAAGATGAGAAACCTCAGCGAAGCCGCGCATTCACTTTAGATAACTGCCCTGGGCTCAATATCCAGCCCAGCCGTCATTGCGGCGCCCAGTGGGCCGCACAGGTCGGCCCGCTGAGCCGCAATCTTCCAGCCCAGCCGTCATTGCGGCCGCCGAGCCGCAATCTTCCAACAAATTGGTGACACAGTAAGGTGGTTAGTACTGACCAAATCCCGGGGATTTAGAATCGGGGACTAACACAGAGAAGCAGAAATGTAGACTGCTAAAAAAAATCCCAGCACGATGGCCGGGATTTGATCTAACTCTATTTACTCGAAAGACTTAAACGTAGTCTTTGTACTTGTCGAGGAAACGAACCGGCTTCGACAGTGCGTCACGACGGAACGGGTCGCCCAGTTCACGTGTACACATGATTTCGATAACCGTGGTCTTCTTGTCGTTCATCTGTGCATCGACGGCTTTCTGCAGTGCAGGGCCGACATCTTCGAGTTGATCGATGGTGACACCTTCGGCACCCATCGAACGGGCGATTCCTGCCCATGACTCGCTTTCGAGCTCACCAGCAACAAAACGACGGTCGTAGAAATCGACCTGGTTTTTCTTTTCTGCGCCCCATTGACGGTTGTGGAAAACCACGGCCGTTACCGGAATGTTATGACGAACCGCAGTCATGGTTTCCATCATGCTCATGCCCCAGGCACCGTCACCGGCGTAGGCAATCGCAGGACGATCAGGAGATGCACACTTGGCGCCGATCATGGTTGGTAATGCGTAACCACAGTTACCAAAGCTCATTGGTGCAAGAAAACTGCGTGGAGTTTCGAAACGCAGGTAGGAGTTGGCAACCGAGTTGATGTTACCGATATCGGTAGACACCATCTTGTTTTCAGGCATTGCCTTTTCCAGTTCACGCAGAACCTGGCGTGGGTGCAACCAGCTGCCAGCTTCACCTTTCTGCTCTTCGATCATGTCGAGGCTGAACGAATCTTTTTCATGCGTCCAGTTGTCGAGCTCATCTTCCCAGGCTGCTTTTTCTGCGGCAATTTCTTTGGCGCGGGCTTCTTTGGTTTCGTCACAATTAAGTGACTTTTCAGCGATACGACTCATCAGTGCCCTGGCGGCAGCACCCGCGTCACCGCAGATACCGACCGAAATTTTCTTAACCAGTCCGAGCATCTTGTTGTCCGCATCGACCTGGATAATCTTGGCATCCTTCGGCCAATAGTCCATGCCATGCTGCGGCAAGGTTCCGAAAGGTCCGAGACGAGTTCCGAGAGCAAGAACAACGTCGGCTTTAGAGATCAGCTTCATCGCGGCTTTTGAACCCTGGTATCCCAATGGGCCGGCCCATAACGGATGGCTGGCGGGGAATGAATCGTTGTGCAGGTAGGAGTTAACGACCGGTGCGCCAAGGCGCTCGGCCAGCTCCTGGCATTCGGCCAGTGCGTCGGCCATGACTACGCCACCACCGGAAACAATCACCGGAAATTTTGCTTTGGCGAGTAGTTCAGCGGCTTCGTTAAGGCTGTTTTCGCCACCGGGGCCACGGTCCAGACGTTGTGGTTGTGGAATTTCAACGTCGATATCGCCGTAGAAATAGTCACGTGGGATGTTGAGCTGAGTTGGCCCCATTTCTGACATTGCGCGGTCGAAGCAGCGCGCGGTGAATTCAGCCATGCGGTTGGCGTTGTTGACGTGCCCCTGATATTTGGTGAATTCCTGGAACATCGGCAATTGATTCGCTTCCTGAAAACCACCAAGGCCCATGCCCATAGTTCCGGTTTCCGGAGTAATTACGACCACCGGTGAGTGTGCCCAGAAGGCAGCGGCAGTCGAGGTAACACAGTTGGAGATGCCGGGGCCGTTCTGGCCAATAACAACACCATGGCGGCCGCTGACGCGAGCGTAACCATCGGCCATGTGCCCGGCGCCTTGCTCGTGTACTACCGGTACCAGGCGGATGCCGGCGGGTGCAAAGATGTCCATTGCATCCATGAATGCCGAGCCCATGATGCCGAACATATCGGTAACACCATTCGCTACCATAGTTTCGACGAAAGCTTCACTTGGGGTCATTCTCATCGTGTTTTCCTCTGTTTAATCGAGTTATTGCGTAAAAAAAGGCCCGAATAAAATTCAGACCTTTGGTATTAGGGTGATTCATGCAAGTCGAGACCGAGCACAAACCTGAATTAGGCATTGGTGGCAATCGACAGGCAAATTGGCAATGCGATAACATAATCGAGCAGGAATTTTGCGGTAGTACCAGAAACTGGCAAATGTTAGTGCCAGGGCACTAAGCGATGGAATGAATCAACTTCGCCAGTTTCTCGATTCCGGGTTCGATCTGGCTAGCTGCAATTGACGAATAGCCCAGGCGCAGGAAGTTTTGCGGCGGGTCATCCTGCATGAAGCAGATATCACCCGACTCAACCAGAATACCCGCAGCGCGCGCGCATTCTTTCAGTTCGCGGGTGTCGAGCTTGTCGTCACAGCGAACCCAGTAGGAGGTGCCACCAAAGGAAGGAATCCGGGTCGACTCGGGTAGATACTTATTTAGGGCCTCGCCCATTACCTGCCAGCGATGCTGATAGGTCTGGCTGAGCCGGTGGATCAGCGAATCGTGATGCCCCATCGACAGGAACAGCGCGACAATGCGTTGATTGTTTGCCGGTGGGTGGCGCACCATTAATCGACGCAGCGCGCGCGCTTCTTCGATCAGGGTTTTCGACGCTACCATATAGCCCACCCGCAAACCGGGTGCGAGCGTTTTCGACAGGCTGCCGACGTAGATGACACGATCATTGCCGTCTAGACTCTTCAGCGCCGGAGTCGGTTCGCTGACAAAGTTGATTTCGCTTTCGTAATCGTCTTCGACCAGCAGAAAATCGTGGGCATCGGCTGCTATTAATAGTGCTTCGCGGCGATTCAGCGGCATTGTTACCGTAGTCGGTGACTGGTGACTGGGGGTGACGTAGACAAATTCGCAACTATTCATATCGGCGCCGGGTATGACTCCGCTTTCGTCGACAGCGAGCGGCACCACCTCGGGTGATTTCAGTGAAAATATATTGCGCGCATCGGGGTAACCGGGGTTTTCGATTCCGATTCGGGAACCCTTGCGAATCAGCAGATCGGCCAGTATATAAAGTGCCTGTTGCGCGCCCATGGTAATCAGGATTTCATCGCGTGCCGCCCAGACCCCGCGCCGCGGTAGAATTCGTGCCTGAATCTGTTCGATTAATAAGGGGTCGTCGGTGTCGATACGATCGGGGGTGACATCCTGTATGTCACTGACGCTCAGCGCCTGGCGACAGCATTCGCGCCAGTCGGACACCGGAAACAGGTCGGGGTCGAGCTGGCCGAATAAAAACGGGTAGGGGTATTTCTTCCAGTCGACCGGCTTAACGATGTTGCGTTGTTGCGAGGGACGGAATTTGAGGTGCCGATCCCAGTCGGGTTTATTCTCATCGTCGCCGGTTTTCAACGGGCTTGCCTGGACGCGTCCGCTGAGCATAGTCTTATCGATGTAATAGCCGCTACGCTCGCGCGATACCAGGTAACCCTCATCGATCAATTGCTGATACGCGAGAACCACGGTATTGCGTGCAATACCAAGATGCCTGGCCAGCTCACGCGAAGAAGGCAGGGCAACTTCCAATGGGAGCTTGTCATCGAGGATGGCGCTGACTATCATCTCACGCAATTGTCGTTGATAACTTACCTTGCGTTCGGTGGAAATTGTAAACAGCCTGTTCCACATTATATGGTTGTGTCGATTTTGCATTTAAGACTTGGTTGGTATCATCAATAGGTGTGTTCTGGCTCTATTGTATCTTGTTGGATTCAACTTAGCCTCTCTTTCCTGTTTAAACGCGCGCGTCGCATCCACCCGGAGATTAGTATGAAACCTTATGATTTAAACGAGATCGTGAGTAGCGATAAGAGCCATCTCTGGCACCACCTCACTCAGCACAAGCCGTTGCAATCGACCGACCCGATGGTCATAGTCGAAGGTAAGGGGCTGCGCGTTACCGATATCAACGGGCGCGAATTTCTCGATGCGGTCTCCGGTGGCGTCTGGACCGTAAATGTCGGCTACGGCCGCGAAAGTATTGCCGATGCGGTGCGCGATCAGCTCGTCAAAATGTGTTACTTCGCCAATTCGGCCGGCAATATCCCGGGTGCCCAGTTCGCCGAGAAACTGATCGGTAAGATGCCGGGCTTAAGCCGGGTGTATTACTCGAACTCAGGCTCTGAAGCGAATGAAAAGGGCTTCAAGATGGTTCGTCAGCTGGCGAGCATGAAGAATGACGGTAAGAAGCACAAAGTTATTTACCGCGACCGCGACTACCACGGTACGACTATTACCGCCTTGAGTGCTACCGGACAGGCGCAGCGCAAAGATCAGTACGGACCCTACACCCCGGGCTTTATCGAAATGCCGCATTGTCTGGCCTATCGCTCGCCCAACGGCGACGACCCCGATTTTGGTGTGCAGGCGGCGAAAGAACTCGAACGCGTCATTCTTGAGCAGGACCCGGATACCGTAGGGTCAGTTTGTCTGGAACCGATTACCGCCGGCGGTGGTGTTATCGTTCCTCCCGAAGGTTATTTTGAAACGATCCAGGAAATCTGCAAGAAATACGGCGTGTTGTTGCACATCGACGAAGTGGTCTGCGGCATGGGTCGAACCGGTAAATGGTTTGGTTACCAGCATTTCGGTGTGAAGCCGGATATCGTCACTATGGCTAAAGGTGTTGCCAGCGGCTATGCGGCGATTTCGGTAACCGCCACTACCGAAGACCTGTTCAACGAATTTCTTTCCGAGCCCAGCGACAAGATGCATTACTTCCGCGATATCAGCACCTTCGGTGGCTGCGCTGGCGGACCTGCCGCAGCGCTAGAAAATATGCGCATCATCGAAGAAGAAAACCTGCTCGATAACGTCAATAAAATGGGTGACTACCTGATGGACAGGCTGCATGAATTGCAGGACAAGCATGAAATTATCGGTCAGGTTCGTGGTAAGGGTCTGTTTGTCGGCGCCGAACTGGTGAAGGATCGAAAAACCCGTGAACCGGTCGATGAGTCGGTTGCTGCCGGTGTTGTCAGCGACTGTTTGAAGCAGGGTGTGATGATCGGTCGAACCAATCGCAGCTTTGCCGACTACAATAATACGTTGTGCCTGAGCCCGGCGCTGGTTTGTACCAAAGACGACATTGACGAAATCGTCAGCGCAATTGATGTTGCACTGGGTAATATTACGCAATAATAATGTCAGCCGGTGACGATCGCTAAGATTGCGAATTCGGGTCTGTTTACCGGGCCCGAATAATATAGCCGGTGCTGACCCCGGTATTAGTTAGTAAATGAGGAGTAAAACATGAAACGTTTTTTAACCAGCTTGATCACTTCGGTAGTAATCACTGCATCTTTGCTAAGCAGTAATCTAAATGCGGCTAAAATGTCAGAAATTACCATCGCTTACTTTCTCGAGTGGCCAACTCCCAATCAATTCGCACAATTAAAGAAATCTTACGACGCTGCCCTGGGCATGGAAGTCAACTGGGTTTCTTTCGGTAGTGGTAACGATATGAATGCGGCGATGGCTTCGGGCGACGTTCATATTGCTTACTCACAGGGCCATGTGCCTTTCGTTGTTGGTGTTACCAAAGGGCTGGACCTGACGATGGTCGGTGTCGCCGTGGGTTATTCGGAAAATGATAACTGCATCGTGCGTAACGATTCGGGCATCACCCGGGCCAACGCCAAACAACTCGAAGGCAAAAGCGTTGCTACCTTAATCGGTAACGTGACCCACTACAAATTGCTTAAAGTTCTGGCCTATCTGGGTGTCGACCAGTCCAAAGTAGACATTCTGCCAATGGACGACGGTGCCTCGGCTGCCGCTGCGCTGCGTCGTGGTGATGTCGTCATGGCCTGTGCTTTTGGTGGTCCCTTGCGTTCGATGGCTGCCGTAGGCAAGCCGTTGATGACCGGTGCCGAGCAGGAAGCGATTGGTCTCAAGGTTTTCGACATCATTACGGTTCCCACTAAATTTATGAACGAAAATCCTGAAATCGTACAGACTTTCATGGACGTGACTGAAGCATCGAACAATCAGTGGAGAAAGAATCCTGAGCCGATGCGTGCCACTATCGCCAGGGCCGCCGGGATGGATCAGGAAGGATCTGATAGCACGCTAGAGCGTTTCACCTTCCCGTCAGCGGCCGAGCAGAAGTCAGCTGCCTGGATGGGGAGTATCGTTCCTGTCTACACCAAGGAAGTTGCCGATTTTTTTGTTGAACAAGGGCAGTTAGACAAGGCACTGGATAGCTATGACAAATTCATTACTACTCGCTTCCTGCGCTAGGTAGTAAGCGCGACCATGCCGGACGCGGGTCCTTAGACGTCATCCGGATTTTTTCTCTACTTGAGAGCCAGTCGCCATGCAGGAATTGAATGTAGATAACATTTCCATGCGGTTTGCATTGACCGGTGGTGGTGGCGTACAGGCACTTCAGCACGTTTCTTTTAAAATGGCTCCGGGCGAGTTGTTGTCCATTTTAGGGCCGTCTGGTTGCGGCAAAACTACCTTGCTCTATATTATTGCCGGCTTACTCGCGCCCACGCAGGGGCAGGTCACCTTGAACGATCGGCGTATCACCGGCCCCGGTGCCGACCGGGGCATGGTGTTCCAGCAAGGGGCCTTGTTTGAGTGGCTGACCATTTCAGAAAATATCGCCTTCGGGCCGACTATGCGGGGCCAGGCTAAAGCCGAAACCGCGGAAAAAGTGCAGGAACTGCTCGACATCGTCGGGCTCACCGAATTCGGCGATAAGGCCGTTTACGAATTATCGGGTGGCATGCAGCAGCGAGTTGCCCTGGCGCGATGCCTCGCCAATGACCCCGACGTTATCCTTATGGACGAGCCGCTCGGCGCGCTGGATGCACTGACCCGCGAAAAGATGCAGGGCCTGATACTGAAAATCTGGAAGGAAACCGGGAAAACAATCATTTTGATTACGCATAGCGTTGAAGAAGCACTATTCCTCGGGGAGCGTTTGTTTGTTATGGCGCCGCGTCCCGGGCGAATTGAAAAAGAATACCATCTCCCGTTTGCCGAAAAAGGACTGCTGGAAAGCCCGCGTAAGGTTAAAACCAGCGCCGACTTCATCGAAGTTCGCGAAGAGGTATTGAACATGATCTGGGAGATGGAAGAAGAAATCATGGGTCGGCAGGACGCCTGAGTTAAGTCGAGGAATTATCATGTCTGATGAAAAATCACCCGATACCATCAAGATCTGGCTGGGCCTGGAAAAGAGCATTGTTCAGCAGCAGAAAACCGTCACCTTTGGCGATGCTTCGACGGTGGTCGGGGGCAAAATATGGGGAATTCTAAGCGTAGCTTTACTCGCCGTGGCATGGCTTGTGATCAGCAGCAATGAACTGGTAGACCCGATTTTCTGGCCGTCACCCGGGGCTGTCTGGGACGGGTTGATCAAAACCATGTTCGATGGTTTTAAAAACTATTACCTGCACGAACATATCTGGGCAAGTCTAATGCGCGTCCTTTCCGGAGTGCTGTTGGGCACACTGGTCGGCGTGCCGCTGGGGCTGGCGATGGGCCTGTCGACGCGTATGCGCGGCTTTTTTGACCCCATTGTCGAATTCATGCGTCCAATTCCACCATTAGCGCTAATCCCTTTGATGATTCTGTGGTTCGGTATCGGTGAGCAGTCAAAAATTATCCTGCTGTTTCTCGCCTCGGTATTTATTATGACCATCGCCGCGCGTTCGGGCGTTGCCAGCGTGCGTATCTCCAAGGTTCACGCGGCTTATTGTCTGGGTGCGTCGAAACGCCAGATTCTGCGCCACGTTATTTTGATCAACGCCTTGCCGGAAATTTTTACCGGCATCCGTACTTCTCTCGGCGTCTGCTGGGCCACCGTTGTCGCTGCTGAACTGGTCGGCGCCAAGGTCGGTGTCGGTTATATGATTCTGGCGGCGTCCAAGTTTTTATCATCCGAGCTGGTGGTGCTGGGCATTATCCTGATCGGTATTATTGGATTTCTGATCGAAGTGCTGATGCGCTGGGCGGAAGCAAAACTGATCCCCTGGCAGGGAAAGGGCTAGGCGCTGGACGATCTCGCTCAAGGTCTGCAAGAAAAAGGTTTCCTGTTTGTTGAATCGACCCAGGCAACCGACCTGCTGTCGCGCGTGGTCTACGCCCCGATCGTGCATGACCAGGCATTTCTGGACAGCTGGAATACCCTCGAAGAAGACCAGTATATGGCCGATGGTGGCAAGTATCGCAAGCGCAGGCACGCAATTTATGCCACCCATTTTGGCGGGCAGCCCGCGCAGAAAATGCCGCATCAACCCCATTATCAAACGCTCGATTACAATCCGCTAAATGGTGGCATAGCCCGATACTATGCGCCGATTCTGGACGACCTGCACAAGAGCTTGACGCTCAACGCACTGCTCGAACTCGGCAACCGTTTATTCAGCCAGATCTCCGGCAATGCGTTGTGGCATATCGAATTGCATCAGTTTCGCATCGAAGCGCGCGATGGCAAGCAAGGCCAGCCTACGCCCGAAGGCGTGCATCGGGATGGCGTCGATTTCGTTATTGTGGTGATGATAAAGCGGGTCAATATCGAAAGTGGGGCGACTCAGATTTACGACCTGGACAATCAACTGGTCGGTGAATTTACGATGCTGAACACCTTCGATATGGCGCTGGTCAATGATCGTCGGGTTTATCACGGCGTAACGCCTATCGAGCAACTGGATGCCAGCCAGGAAGCTTATCGCGACGTACTGGTGATTACCTTTCGCGCAAAAGAGACAGGCTCATATTAAGCTGTTATGTTTGCGCCAATTTCAATTATAATTGGCCGAATTTTAGGCGATTAAATACCTGACAATCGGGGTTTCAAGTGGAAAGAGAAGCAATGAATTTTGATGTGGTCATCGTCGGCGCCGGGCCGTCGGGTTTGACCATGGCCATCCGTCTGGCCCAGCTAGCCCAGCAGCAGGAACGCGAGCTGAGCGTCTGTATTTTGGAAAAAGGTGCCGAAGTCGGCGCGCACATTCTATCGGGAGCAGTGATCGAACCACGTACGCTGAGCGAGTTAATCCCCGACTGGAAAGAAAAGGGCGCCCCACTGAATGTGCCGGTTAAAGACGATAGCTTCAGGTATCTAACCGAGAAAGGGTCGATAGCTTTACCGACCCCGCCGCAAATGCACAACGAAGGTAATTACATTGTCAGCCTGGGTAATTTATGCCGCTGGCTGGCCGAACAGGCCGAAGAACTCGGCGTAGAAATTTTTCCAGGCTTTGCCGCGGCCGAAGTGCTTTATGATGCAAGCGGGGCAGTACGAGGGGTGGCCACCGGTGACATGGGCATCGGCAAGGACGGTGAGCCTACCGATAATTTTGAACCCGGAGTCGAACTGATCGGCCGTCAGACTATTTTTGCCGAAGGCTGTCGTGGTTCCTTAACCGCCGACTTGATGGAAAAATTCAACCTGCGCGATGGCGTCGACCCACAGACTTACGGCATCGGAATCAAAGAGATCTGGGACGTTAAACCCGAAGTCCATAACGAGGGTAGCACGCTGCATACCATCGGTTGGCCATTGAAGTCGGACACCTATGGAGGCTCTTTTCTATACCACAATGAAAATAACCAGGTCGCGGTTGGCTTTGTCGTTGGACTCGATTACAAAAACCCTTACCTAAGTCCCTTCGAAGAATTTCAGCGCTTCAAAAACCACCCTGCTATCCGACATATTTTTGAAGGTGGTAAACGGGTTTCCTACGGCGCGCGCGCGATTTCCGAAGGCGGCATTCAATCGATTCCGAAATTGACCTTTCCCGGTGGCCTGTTGATCGGCGATACCGCCGGCTTCCTCAATGTACCCAAAATAAAAGGTACCCACACCGCAATGAAATCGGCGATGGTTGCCGCCGAAACGGTGATCGCGCTATTACCGGTTGAATTCGACGAAGAAAACCCCGGCGAAGCGGTAGAAGCAACGGCTTATCCGCAAGCTTTGAAGAAAACCTGGTTGTGGCAGGAATTGCACAAGGTTCGTAATATTCGTCCCGGCTTCAGCCGCGGCTTATGGCTGGGTTTGATCAATGCAGCGCTCGAATCCTACATTTTTCGAGGTAAGGCTCCCTGGACAATGGGTCACCACGCCGATCACGAGCAAATTGGTAACAAGAACAACTATGCCAAAATTGACTATCCGAAGCCCGATGGCAAAGTCAGCTTTGATCGTAACTCCTCAGTGTTCCTGTCGGGTACCTTTCACGACGAAAATCAGCCTGCCCATTTACAACTGCGCGATGCGGCGGTGCCGATTGAGCTGAACCTGGAAAAGTATGATGCTCCCGAGCAGCGTTATTGCCCGGCCGGAGTTTATGAAATTGTTGAACTGAATGGCAAGCCCGCTTTGCAGATCAATGCGCAGAACTGTGTGCATTGTAAGACTTGCGACATTAAGGATCCGAGTCAGAATATTCGTTGGGTGGTGCCGGAGGGAGGGGGTGGCCCAGCATACCCCAACATGTAAAAAAGTGTGCTGTAAGGCGCGCTTTTAATCCGATTGCTGCGTTGTCTCTGTGCTCGAGCAATCGCGTATAATGCATACGCTCATGCTCTGCGCGCCTCGACGCCTTGCACTCGAATTAAAATCACGCCTTACGGCCCACTTTTAAGTTGGTGCGCTTACTCGAAATTGAACTCGTCTTAAGCGCGATTGCTGCGTTGTCTCTGTGCTCGAGCAATCGCGTATATATACGCTCATGCTCTGCGCGCCTCAAAATACCCTGTAAGACGGCGCCTTTTTCCCGCCAGCGGCGTCTGCCCCGTGCTCAAGCAATCGCGTATTGGGCATACGCTCATGCTCTGTGCGCGGTGCATCCTTGCTGACAGAAAAAATTCACCGCCTTCCAGGGCATTTTTGGAAATATTCAAGTTAATCGGGCCTTACGGCGCACTTTTTGGTTCCCGAAACCCCTGTCATTGCGGCCGCCGAGCCGCAATCTTGCAACAAAGTTGCAATGTCATAAGATTGTTGCGGTGCTCGAGCAATCGCGTATATATACGCTCATGCTCTGTGCGCGGTGCATCCTTGCTGACAGAAAAAATTCACCGCCTTCCAGGGCGTTTTGGAAATATTCAAGTCAATCGGACCTTACGGCGCACTTTTTGGTTCCCGAAACCCCTGTCATTGCGGCCGCCGAGCCGCAATCTTGCAACAAAGTTGCAATGTCATAAGATTGCTGCGGTGCTCGAGCAATCGCGTATATATACGCTCATGCTCTGTGCGCGGTGCATCCTTGCTGACAAGAAACTACACCGCCTTCCAGGGCGTTTTGGAAATATTCAAGTCAATCGGACCTTACGGCCCACTTTTTGGTTCCCGAAACCCCTGTCATTGCGGCCGCCGAGCCGCAATCTTGCAACAAAGTTGCAATGTCATAAGATTGCTGCGGTGCTCGAGCAATCGCGTATTGGGCATACCTTCATGCTCTGCGCGCGGTTCATCCTGGCAAGCAAGAAACTACACCGACTTTCAGAGCATTTTGTATGGATTTATTTATCCAGGTTTATAACGTACTTTTGTAATGCCTCGAAACTGTGGCACTATTCTCCGCACTATAACTAGCCAGCGAAGATCAAATGCCACATATCATCATCGAGTATTCAGCGGGCGTGGAAAAACAGATCGACATCGGCGAGCTTATGGCGGCAGCACATAACGGTGCTTTTGCATCGGAGTTGTTCCCGGAATACGACATCAAGACTCGCGCTTGCGTGTATCAACACCATCGCACCGGGCAAACCGACGATTCGTTTGTTCACCTGACGCTCCATTTGTTATCGGGACGCAGCGATGAACAAAAAGCGCGATTGAGCGAGGGGGTTCTGGCTGCCATCGAGTCTTTACTGCCCGAAGTGGTTAGTGTCGGGGTTGAAATCTGTGACATGCACCGCGACAGTTATCGCAAGCGAGTCCTCGGGGTTTAAGTGTAAGTACTGTAACCACTGAATGAACGTAAGGTCAAAAACCGAAGTTGAACTTTGAACGTCTGCTATGATACGCAACAATAATCATCCTGAGTCTAACGAATATGAGCAGTACCGAGCGTAGAAATTCTGATCGAAAGGCTATACGCACGACCTGTGTAGTGCAATTTCCGTCAGGTATTACCATTAATGGAGACACAAAAGACCTCAGTCTTGACGGTGTTTTGATCGAATCAACATCCATCTCGAGCGACGCAAAGAATAATCCTGCGGTTGGTGATATCGGCCTTCTGTCTTTGAAGTTCAAAAAAGGTGATGTCGAAAATCAGATACGGGTGCCGTGTCAGGCGAAGCATCTGGGCGCTAATGGTATTGGTTTATTGATCCATTTTATAAAACTTAAAATAGATGAGCAGGATCTCCTCCGTCAGGTAATTGCTTCCGATAGCGCAGAGCTCGGCTAGCTATAGCCGATTTATTGAAAACTGACTTATTTCCCGGGCATTTAGTATCAGCAAATTGCAGTGGCCTGTCCGTTTCGCGCCGATGACTGGCGGTGACTAAATAATGGTGCGCAACCGATGTGAACTCCGATGCGAAAGCGTCCCCCACTTTGGTTTTTCAACGAGCTAAAAAACCGGCGGCGATTCCACCGCACAAACCTCGAAGCACCGCTGAACTGCAGCGACATCCACTGATTCCAGTTTTGCCAAAAGTGCCCAGGCGGGTCGTTCGCTGACGCTCAGATATTTATTGTCGGGTTCGATACTTCGCTGGTAGGCGCAAAGACAGACGCTCATGCACAGGCGCATGCAGATCAAATCAAAGTAGACCTTAATTTCAGCCTGATTTAACGGCAACATCGAATGGTAGCCGCGCAGGATTTCAGTCGCTGCTGTAATCGGGTCATCGTTTTCCAACATCGCATAAGCCGCAGCGATTGCCGGTTCGGCCACCAGCCACGAATTCACCATGTCGCCGAAGTCGATAATGCTGATAACGGTAAGCCCCGTTTCGTCGACCAGTACATTGTTGTCGTTGGCATCGTTGTGAATTACCGCGGGTCTGAGTTGGTCGATCAAGGGCAGCACTCGTTCGCGAAAACCCCGGGCGAATGTCTCGACCAGTTCGTGGCGTTGTTGGTCGGCTAACAACGGACTGTATTTATCGATGATATGCAGTGCATCGGGCAGCTGCCATAGAATCGTCCGCGCCAGTGCTGGATGTTGAAATTCCTGCAGCGCCTGGTCGAGCTGCGCCAGGCGTCTGCCCAGGTTTTCTAATAGTGCTGGGCTGTAATTTTTGATCTGCGATAACAACCGGCCTTCGATGTAGGGCAGCATGCGGCATTGGTGGGCGATGCCGGAACCACTCACAACGGTTTCGACCGTATTGCCATTAATCGACTTTACCGGCAGAACTGCACGCTCGAACACCGCTGCCCGATGCAGGCGTTCAAACACCTGATGCTGGCAGTCGAGCATTTGCGGATGTTCGTCGTCGTTGGCAATCTTAAAAACGTAGCGCCCCTGCCTATCGTCAATGACGAAATTCAGGTCCCGCTCACCGGCGAGTAATTGCATAGTTCCCTCAACGCCGAACAATTCGCAGGCAAATGTCGTAGCACTTTCGATGGAGAAAACAGGTAGGTAACAACTTTCTGACATGCGGCTATACTAAGGGATATGAATACTGAAGCAAACCGTCCAACCAGTGGAACTCTGCGAAAAATCAGAAGTCTCGAGCTTTTTAGTGACGAGCAACTTGAACGTCTGGCGAACAGCCTGGAAGTCAAGTTTGCCCGGCCGAATGAACGCATTATCGGTCATGGCGATTCCGGTAGCTATAGTCTCTACCTGCTCAAGGGTGAAGCGATCAGCCGGGAAGAAGATGGCACCACCCGGCTGATTCGATCTGAACTCGATGGGGTATTAATTCCGGTAGCTCAGTTACGCCCGAGCCTTTACGATGTCGAAGCAGTTACGCAGGTGGCCTATGTCGAAATAGGATCAAACCGGTTGAACAGTTTTTCCCGTCAGGTCGAATCCACCGAAGGTGAAATTGAAGTCACTACTATCGATCAGGGTGTCGAGGTAAATTTATTAAGCGTGCAACTATTTCAGGACATCATCGCCGGCAAAATCACTCTGCCGACGATGCCCGATGCCGTATTGAAAATTCAACAGGCCTTCGCCGATGATAATTATAATGCCGAATCGATTCGCGAATTGATTCAGTCTGATCCGGCGCTTTCGGCGAAGTTACTAAGTTCGGCCAACAGCCCGCTCTATCGTGGTTCGGTCGCGGTTGAATCATTGCAGCAGGCGATTGTGCGCATGGGCATGCAGACGGTACGCAAGCAGGTGCTGGTTTATGCAGCGTCGTCGTTGTTTATGGCAAAGTCAACGGCTATGAAGCAGCGCATGCAATCGCTTTGGTCCGATAGTCGTCGCGTTGCGGCATTCAGCCGCGTGCTGGCGGCCCGTCAGAAAAGCTTTGATCCCGAGACCGCACTGATCGCAGGTCTTTTGAGTGACCTCGGTTCGGTTGCAATTTTGCAATACGCTCAGGAGCACAACGATCTTTATAATAATGAAGAGGCGCTGGACGCAGCATTAATTTCGTTGCGACCCCAGATCAGCGGAATGTTGCTGTATAAGTGGAATCTGGGTGACGAGTTGATCAAGGTTGGCGAAGAATCCTTTTCCTGGTTTCGTAACGATGCCGAACAGGTCGACCTATGTGATCTGGTAATGGTCGCCCGTTATTTCAGCTGCATGGGCACAAGCAAAATGATTGATCTACCATCGCTATCGAAAATCCCCGCATTTGCCAAGCTTGCCCTGCCCGATTTCAGCCCCGCCAACGCGATAGAGTTCATCAAACAATCGCAGGCCGACGTGGCTGCAGTCGAAGCCATGCTGGGGTCACCCTAAGCGGCTGTACCGGTTTTACCTTCTGTGTCGCAAATCAGTAACCGCTAGTCGCTCGTATGGCACTGCTGCCACCTCAGGGCCGCTATAAAGTGCGAAACAATGTTGGAAAACTAAATGTCCTTTCGTCTGGGAATCGACACTGGCGGTACTTTTACTGACGCCGTTCTAGTCGACGATAACAAGCAAATTGTAAATGCGGAGAAAAGCCTGACCACGCGCTTCGATTTGAGCCTGGGCATTGGCGATGTTATTGCCAAACTACCCGCCGACTCGCTCGACCAGGTCAAAATGGTTTCGCTGTCGACAACCCTGACTACCAACTCGGTCGTTGAAGATCTCGGTGCGCCGGTCGCTGTGCTGCTGCCGGGCTATAGCGAAGAGCAGGTCAAGCAAAGCGGTCTGCTCGATATTCTTGCCGCACCACTGGTGGTGATTCTGGATGGTGGATTCGATGCAGTCGGCCAGCAGCAACAGCCCCTGGATGAAGCCGCAGCGCGTGCAGCCATCGAAAAGTTGCAACACCAGGTGTCAGCGTTTGCCATTTCGAGCATGTTCGGCACGCGAAATTCCAGCCACGAAAACCGGCTCAAGCAAATGGTCACCGAAATGACCGGAATGCCGGTTATCTGCGGGCACGAGCTGGCTTCCAGCCTGGGCGCACCGCGCCGGGCCTTAACCGCGGCACTCAACGCGCGCATGGTGCCGCCGATCAAAGAATTAATCAGCTCGGTACAAAAAATCCTGCACCGTCATCGCATCGAAGCCCCGTTGATGATTGTCAAGGGGGATGGTTCGCTCGCCAGCCTGGAAAACGCAATTGAAAAACCGATTGGAACCGTATTGTCGGGCCCCGCCGCGAGCGTTATCGGGGCCTGTCAGTTGAGTGGCCTGGACAATGCCATCGTCGCCGATATGGGGGGTACGACTACCGATATTGCCATCGTCCACAATGGTCAGCCGCAGCTTTGTGCCGACGGCGCGCAAATTGGTGACTGGCGACCGATGGTGGAAGCGGTGAGGGTGAATTCGATCGGGCTCGGCGGCGACAGCGAAGTTCGATTTGGCGGGCACAAGGGATTGTCGATCGGACCGCGGCGCGTAGTCCCCACCAGTTTACTCGCCCATCTTTACCCCGAAGTAATTCCCAAACTTGAGGCGCAACTGGCCGGCATGGCGAGTGCGCGCAGTAATCGGTTTGTCCTGCGCCTGGAAAATAATCAGGCCCTGTTGCAGCAATTGACCCCGATCGAGCGCGAAGCCTGGGAGTCGCTTTCGGATCGGCCGGTGGAACTCGAAGCGGTGGTTCAGGAGAATCGCGAATATGCCCGCGCACTGGCAAAACTGAAGCGCATCGGACTGGCTATCTATAGTGGCTTTACACCCACTGATGCCGTGCACGTACTATCGATCAATTCACACTGGAATCGTGAAGCAGCGGTGTTGTCGGCGCGCCTGTGGATGCGTCAGATGCGCTTTCTTTACGGCTATGGCAAATGGGAATTTGACGATGTCGATGCCGCCTGTCGGGAGGTATACGACCTGGTCATTGCCAGTATTCGCAGCCTGTTGATCGAGGTCGGGTTGTGCGAATCGGGGTTAACAGCTAACTCGAAAAAACTGAACAGTATGGTCGAAATGATCACCGACATGGTTATGCAGAGCCAGCAAAATGGTGGAGAAAAACCCCTGTTTAATCTTGATTTCGCCAGCGATTATCCGATTGTCGCCGTCGGTGCTCCAGCCGCGAGCTATTACCGCGACGTTGCCGACAGTATGAATGTGGGTTTGCAGCTCCCGGCCCATGCCGACGTTGCCAACGCATTCGGAGCAGTCATGGGTAGCGTGATTCAACGTGCCCAGGTAACCGTGACGCAACCGCAGTTCGGTACTTTTTGTTTGTTCCATCAAGATCAACCGATGCAATTTGAATCGCTCGATGCCGCTAAAGATCATGCGCGCAATATTGTCACCGAGCTCGCACTGCAGCGCGCGTTGCAGGCGGGAGCGATCAACCCACAGGTATCGCTGGCCTACGATGATATTCATGTCAACGACAAAGTCGACGGGGAGCTATTCCTCGAGTCGACGGTTATTGCCACCGCTATCGGTCCGGCCTGCGACTGGCATTCGGGTAGCGCAGCATGACTCTAAGCGATGAACTACAGACCTATGGATTGTATATTCGAGGGCGAGCGGAGTTAACCGGGCCGGAGCTGGAAAGCTATGCTGATTTTTCCGGTTATCAGTCGATATTGCTGATCGGTAACACCGGATCGAGCTACTGGCCCAATTTCAGCGCCTCGGCTGAATATTCCGATGGTGGTGACGATCCGCTTGATCGCTGGAGCCGGCGGGTCGCGGCAAAGATATGTACCGTGCATCCGATGGCAGTGGTATTCCCATTTGAAGGCCCGCCCTATTATCCGTTTCAGCAGTGGGCGAAGCGCGCTGAGGCGCTGACTCAGTCCCCGCTCGGCATAATGATGCACCCGCAATTCGGGCTCTGGCATTCCTACCGCTTTGCCCTGCTCGACAAGGCCGCACTGGCCATCGATCCGCGCCTGGCACAAGGGTCGCCCTGTATCGATTGCAAGGATCAGCCTTGCCTGCATACCTGCCCGGTCGAGGCTTATAGTATCAGCGGTTATGACGTTGACGGCTGCGCTGGGTATCTGGCAGAAACGCCTGCAGCCAGCTGCCTGCAAAATGGTTGTGAGGCCCGCAATGCCTGTCCGGTTGCAATTGAATTCAAATATCAGCCCGAACAAAGCCGGTTTCATTTACGCGCGTTTATCGACGCACGACCGGTCTGACGCCGTAGGAGCCGCGATAGCTGCGTTAGATTTTTTGCCGAAACGCTCACATACGGTATGTATGCTCACGTTATCGGCAAAAAATCTGCCTTGCTCTCACAGCACCTACAACGTCAGATAAATCCCGATATTTTGAAGGGCGCGCAATTTTTAGAAAGCAGTGAAAGCAGTGGGAAAGCAGTGGGACAGACACTTCGAAGCACGCAATTTTTAGAAAGCAGTGGGACAGACACTTTGAAGCAATCCCGAGAAAGCAGTGGGACAGACACTTTGAAGCAATCCCGAGAAAGCAGTGGGACAGACACTTCAGGAAGCATCGCTCTGGATTGAGACAGACATTCTGGAATGATTGATAACGGTGCACTGACACAAAATTAGTGCTTCAAATCCAATTAGTTTGACAAAACTTGACAAGTCAAGCCTGAATATTCATATTGACGCAATGCAAAACATTAAAATTAGTTCAAAAGTTGATGAAGCCGTCTGGAATGAGCTAAAAGAGCTGGCCAGGGAGCAACATCAAAATGTGTCGGGTTTGTTAACTGAAGCCATTAGCGAATACGTAAAGAGAAAGCGGGTCAGGCCTGAGGTGCTCAAGCATCTGGACGACTCGATGGCAGACAATGACGAATTAGGAAAATTACTTGCCCGGTAAAACGGTACAGTTTTTAAGCTGTGACGAACTGCTTGAAATACACGCGAGACTGATCGAGCGATTTGGCGGCCCTTCGGGGATACGCGATTTGGGTCTACTCGAGTCTGTATTGTTCAGACCGCAAACCGGTTACTATGCCGACCTGGCAGAAATGGCTGCCGCCCTGTTTGAGTCGCTAATTTTGAACCCCCCCTTTGTTGATGGAAATAAACGCATCGCCTTTTTTGCTACCGATGTTTTTTTCCGTTTAAACGGATACAAGTTCGAAGTCGTAGCAGCCAAAGCGCATGCGTTTTTGATTGGTCTGCTCGAAAAAAGAGAATGCAACTACGACAATCTGCTGCCATGGATCAGGCGGTCAATTGTGAAACTCTAAATGGTTGATTGAATTCACGGTTCAACACCTGACCTTCCTGGTTCGACTTAAGGAGATTGCGGCTGGGCGGGCCGACCTGTGCGGCCCACTGGGCGCCGCAATGACGAGTCGTGGCCACAATGACAAAAAGAGCCGTAATGCCGGGCGCAACCAGTCTTCCCGCTACCGGCAGAACTTACGCCTGCGCCTGCACTGCGGTCAATGCAATCAGGTTGTAGACGTCGTCGGCAGAACAGCCGCGCGATAAATCATTTGCCGGGCGTTTCAATCCCTGCAGGATCGGCCCGATAGCGTTAACTTCGCCAAAACGCTGCGCAATTTTATAACCGATATTGCCCGCATTTAAATCGGGAAAGATCAACACATTGGCATTGCCGTGAACCTGTGAATCCGAAATTTTCTGCTCGGCTATCGCCGGAATGATAGCTGCATCGAGTTGAACTTCACCTTCCACCGCTACCGTCGGCATCGCCGCTCTCGCCAGTTCGGTGGCGATGCGTACCTTATCTACCGATTCGTGTTTGGCACTACCATCGGTGGAAAACGACAACATCGCTACGCGCGGTTCCTCGTCGATGAACTGTCGGGCACTATGCGCTGCAGCCACCGCAATTTCGGCCAGTTGTTCGCTGGGTGGGTCGATAATCAACGCGCAGTCGGAAAATATCATCGCCCGTTTTGGATGGTGATGCTCGGCTTCAAAAATCATTAGAAAAAAACTCGACACCGAATTGAAACCCGGTGCGACCCCGACCAGCTGCAATGCCGAGCGCACCCGCGCTCCGGTGGTATAGCGGGCGCCGGCGATGGACCCATCGGCGTCATTCGAGCAAAGTGCAATGTCGGCAAAAGTGAGCGGGTCTAGAATTGCCTGTTCCGCATCCGCCAGGGTCATTCCTTTGTTCTTACGTATCTCCCATAGGTGTTTACTATACCTCTGGTGATATTGCGAAACGGCAGGGTCTTCGATTCTAATGTCTGCAAGGTCAAAGCCTGAGTCCCCTGCCTGTTCTCGAATATTGTCTTCGTTGCCGATAAGCAGACACTTTGCGACGCCGTCGGCCTGAGCCCGGTGCGCCGCTTCGATAATGCGAATGTCTTCGCCTTCGGCGAGCACGATGGTCATCGGCTTAGACCGGGCTTTTGTAATAATAGAATTTAAAATTTGCATAGGGTAGGGGACGGGTTGGAAATTTTAATGCAGAATAAGTCGGGCTGGGTCTGCTGGCAAGGCTTAGCGCAAATCTAAGGTATTACCGACTTCAAATACTACTGACAAAAAGAGGCAGTTATGATTATTGCAGTGCCAGCTGAAATTCATCCTAATGAAAAGCGCGTAGCCACCACTCCCGAGGTGGTGAAAAAGTTTGTCGATGCCGGCTTTGAAGTGGTGGTCGAGCCTGGTGCCGGGGCGGCAGCCAGTTATGCCGACGAAGCCTATGTTGAAGCCGGAGCAAGCATCGCGAAGGATACCGCGTCGACCTGGTCCAGCGCAGGATTGATTCTGAAAGTTCGCCCGCCCGAGTTTAATGAAGTGCTTGGCGTGCACGAGACTTCGTTGATCCCTCAGGGAGCGCACTTGATCAGCTTTATCTGGCCTGCACAAAACGAAGCCCTGCTGAAGCAATTGACTGCGCGCGATGCAACGGTGTTGGCAATGGATAGCATTCCAAGAATTTCCCGCGCACAAAAGCTCGACGCGCTGAGTTCGATGGCAAACATCGCCGGTTATCGCGCGGTCATCGAAGCGTCAAATCAATTTCGACGATTTTTTTCCGGGCAGATAACTGCTGCTGGAAAAGTGCCCCCCGCCAAGGTAATGGTAATCGGCGCCGGAGTCGCCGGCCTGTCGGCAATAGGGACGGCCAAATCGCTCGGTGCCATCGTGCGCGCCTTCGATACCCGCCCCGAAGTGAAAGAACAGATACTCAGCATGGATGCCGAATTTCTCGAACTCGAATTTGAAGAAGATGGCAGCGGTACAGGTGGTTATGCCAAAGTCATGAGTAAAGAATTTATCGAAGCCGAAATGGCGTTGTTTGCTGAACAGGCGAAAGAAGTCGACATTATCATTACCACGGCCTTGATTCCGGGAAAACCCGCGCCGAAACTGATTACCCGCGCGATGGTAGAAAGCATGAAGGATGGCAGTGTTATCGTCGACCTGGCCGCCGAACAGGGGGGTAATTGTGAAGCAACCGTGCCCGGGAAAATCGTCACCCGACATGGCGTGAGCGTGGTCGGTTTTACCGACCTGCCGAGCCGGCTTGCAACCCAGTCGAGCCAGC
Organism: Gammaproteobacteria bacterium; assembly: GCA_047622345.1. Lineage (GTDB taxonomy): Bacteria > Pseudomonadota > Gammaproteobacteria. Next base: position 26,609 of record JBLHOA010000007.1, read on the forward strand.
TTTACGCAACCAATATTTATAACTTGATCATGGAAATGTGCCCACAAAAGGATGGCCAGCTGGTGGTCGATATGGAAGATGTGGTGATTCGCGGTGCCACCGTGGTCAATGCGGGAACTATAACCTGGCCACCACCGGCGATCTCGGTATCGGCTGAGCGCAAGCCCAGTTTTGGCGGGCAGGTGGTTACCGAGGAAAAAGCAAAAACCAAAGCCGCCGCTCCGGTCGAGCAAAGTGTCGTGCGTAAATTTATCGCCAGCGCATGGTTGCCGGTGATTTTTGCGGGTCTTGTTTTATTCGGACTGGGGCAGGTCGCCCCACCTTCGTTTATGGCACATTTCACCGTCTTTGTACTGTCCTGCTTCATCGGCTATATGGTGGTCTGGAATGTATCGCCCTCCTTGCATACGCCGTTGATGAGCGTCACCAATGCGATCAGCAGCATCATCGTGCTGGGTGCGTTGACGCAGATATCATCCGACGACTCGACTATTTTTATTCTCGCCGGAATTGCCCTTTTTATTACCAGCATCAACATTGTTGGCGGGTTTTCAGTGACCCAGCGCATGTTGCAAATGTTTCGAGGTAGTCACTGATGTCTGCTAGTTTGATCAATGTCGCCTATCTGGGCGCAGCGGCACTTTTTATCCTCGCCCTCGGTGGCCTGAAAAATAACGAGTCGGCACGACGCGGTAATCTGTTCGGAATCATCGGCATGGCCATCGCGGTGCTGGTTACGATTTCCGCCTTCGTCGTTGGCAACCTGCAACTGTTGATTATTATCATGGCGGTTGGTGCAGTGATCGGTTTTGTGCTGGCGCGCCGCGTGCAAATGACGCAAATGCCGGAATTGGTGGCAATCCTTCACAGTCTGGTCGGGCTTGCGGCAGTATTGATCGGTTTTGCCAATTTTCTGGATCCCGGGGTAGCGTTGACCGGGGTGGAAAAAACCATCCACGAGATAGAAATATATATCGGCATCTGTATCGGTGCGCTGACTTTCACCGGTTCGGTAGTTGCCTATGGCAAGTTGAGCGGCATGATCGGTGGCAAACCGATGCTGTTGCCGGCGCGCCACTGGTTAAATCTGCTGTTGTTGATTGCGGTTATTTACGTCGCAGTCGCGTTTGTCGGAGAAGCGGATCATATCGTGGCGACCCAGCTGTTATTGATCATGACCGTCATTGCGATGCTATTCGGCATCCATATGGTCGCGGCAATTGGCGGTGCCGATATGCCGGTAGTTATTTCAATGTTGAACAGCTATTCGGGTTGGGCGGCGGCCGCCACCGGGTTCATGTTATCCAACGACTTGTTGATCGTCACCGGAGCCCTGGTTGGCAGCAGTGGTGCTATCCTCAGTTACATCATGTGCCGTGCGATGAATCGTAGTTTCATCAGTGTTATCGCTGGCGGTTTCGGCACTTCAACGAGTTCGGGTGCTGGCAACGCCATCGAAGGCGACGTCAAAACCATCGATATCGCAGGTACCGCACAATTATTAAATAGTGCTAAAAAAGTAATGATAGTGCCGGGTTATGGCATGGCCATGGCGCAGGCGCAGCACGCGGTTTCAGATATTGCGAAAACGCTGATTAAAAAGGGCATCAACGTTCGTTTCGGAATTCACCCGGTGGCCGGCCGAATGCCCGGGCATATGAATGTATTGCTCGCCGAGGCGCATGTGCCTTATGACATTGTTTTCGAAATGGACGAAATCAACGACGATTTTCCGAATGTCGATGTCACCATCGTGGTTGGCGCCAATGATACGGTCAACCCTTCCGCTCAGGATGACGCGGATAGCCCGATTGCTGGTATGCCGGTGCTCGAAGTCTGGCGCGGCGAAAACACGGTTGTGCTCAAGCGTGGCATGGCTGCGGGTTACGCCGGGGTCGATAACCCGCTATTTGTAAAAGACAATACATTCATGTTGTTCGGCGACGCGCGCGATAGCCTCGACCAATTGGCCAAAGCCATTTAAACCAGCTTCAGTAGGCAGCCGGGTGGCTTTCGTCTCCCGGTTCCTACTCCCCGATCCATTTGTCCATGCCCGCACAACGCTGCCCTGTTATTGGCGATGGCCGGCTTTTGGCTGTCTCCACCGAAATAATTCTCTACCACAATTCATCGCTGATCGGCTATGCAGCCTGCTCGAACCCCTCCCACAGTGAAATTTAAAGCCTATCTGTCATATTTTTGACGAAAAACGTCAAAAAATGTGAGACGCTTGGAGGAATTGAAGCGATAGCGGCGTTTACACTAGCGCACCATAAATTTATCGGACCACGAAGTTGACTATGCAATTGAATAAAGCGTTAGCGGTCAAACCTACTCTGGACGACTGGGAGCCGTCTGATACGCCCGGTGGCTGGCGGAAAAATCTGGCCATCGATCCTTCAGCACAAAACCAGTCTACCTATCTGGTTCGTTACGACGCCGGGGTAAAATTCCCGCTTCATTCGCACCCCAACGGTGAAGAGATTTTCGTCCTCGACGGTACCCTTATCGATGAAAATGGTAAGCATCCGGCGGGCACTTATTTGCGTTACCCTCCGGGTAGTTCGCATACCCCGCGTAGTGAGGAAGGTACAACCTTATTAGTTAAGTGCAATCAGTTTCATGTCAGTGATCGATCCCAGGTCATCATTAACACTCAGGAAACCGACTGGCTACCCGGCGAAAATTTCATCGAAGTGATGCCATTATTCGAATCCGAGGATGAATCGGTGGCATTACAAAAATGGCCCGCAGGAACAAAGACAGGCCCCCACCGGCACTTTGGCGGTGAAGAAGTATTTATTTTGACCGGTTGCATTTATGATGAGTACGGGCAGTTTCCCGCTGGGAGCTGGATACGCTATCCGCACAACAGCGAGCATTTCCCATTCACCGAAGAAGAAACTATTTTTTGGATCAAAAGCGGTCACCTGCTTGCCCTGGAGGATGGGGAATAAGCCGGCCCCGGACGATCCTGATGGCGTAACGTCATGCCTCTTTGCCACCCTAAAATCCACTCGCGACCGGCATCCAACTCGGTTAGACTGCGCTTCATATGACTGGAATCTTGAATCACTATGGATGCGCTTAACGCCGCCAATCTAAACCCTGTTGTGTTGTTACTAGCAGGGCTTTTACTGCTCGCCCTGATTTTTATCGGCCGGCAGCGTTACCACTCGATGCAGGAATTAAAAGCAAAGCTGATCAAAGCTGGGCAAACCGAACTGACCTTGCGCGATAGCCTGCAAAACGCCGAGCGCGACAGCCACACGCTAACCATGGAACTCGATAAGGAACGAGCGCTGGCCGCGCAAAAGCTGGAGCAGTTTGAACAAAACCGTAAACAGCTGAAGATCGAGTTCGAAAACCTGGCGGGGAAAATTCTCGACGATAAGGCGAGGTCATTCGACAAGACCAACAAGGACTCGATCGAGTCAATGTTAAAGCCGTTTCGCGAACAGGTGGAAGGCTTCCAGAAACGCATTAACGATGTACACAGCGAGTCGATCAAGGGCAACGCATTGCTCGAAGGCGAAATCAAAAAGGTACTCGAAGTGGGTATCAAGATGGGCAGCGATGCGCAGAACCTGACCGATGCTTTAAAAGGCGATTCGCAAAAGCGGGGTAACTGGGGTGAGACCATGCTCGAAAAAACCCTGCAAATGGCCGGACTGATCGAAGACGCGCATTACGAAAAGCAAAGCTCGATGAGCGATCGAGAAGGGCGGCGTAAGCAAACCGATTTTTTGATCAAACTTCCCGACGATAAACACATCATCATCGATAGCAAGGTGTCGCTGGCGGCCTATGAACGAGCGGTTTCAGCGAAAACCGACGAGCAGGTTACGCGCGCCCTGGATGCGCATGCCGCCTCGGTAAAACGCCATATTGATGATCTTGCAGGTAAAGACTATACCAACCTGATCGGCATTCGTAGCCCGAGTTTTGTGCTCATGTTCATGCCCATCGAACCCGCCTATATTGAAGCACTGAAATACGAAAAGGATTTGTTTTCCTACGGTTACGACAAAAACATTGTGCTGGTGTCGCATACAACGCTGATACCAATTCTGCGCACCGTTGCCAACCTGTGGGCGATGGAGCGCAGCAATGCTGAAGCCCGTGAACTGGGGGAGAAGGCTAGCGATATTTATAACCAGGTGTGTATGGTTGCTGAGCGCCTGGAACGCCTGGGCAAGACGCTGGCCGCGGCGGGCAATCATTACAATGATTCGGTGAAAGCATTGACCGGCAGGCAGGGCCTGCACGGTAAAGTCGAACGTTTCAGTCAACTTTCCAGTAAAGTAAGCAAATCAATGCCAGCCTTAGAACCGCTGCATATCGACATTCAACGCGAAAGCCTGGTATTAATTGCCGAACCGTTAATTGAAGAAGATGAAGATATCGGCCTGCTGGAACCGTCTAAAGAAGACGCTCCGGTGGCTTGAAAAACGCGTTTTAAAACCCATTTAATCGAAGCTCATATAGATGAATAAACTGTTGTGAAATATCAGGACTATTATCAAATTTTAGGTGTCCCGCGTGACGCTGACGTGAAAGACGTAAAAAAGGCTTACCGCAAACTTGCGCGTCAGTTTCATCCCGATGTTAATAAGGATGCCAGCGCCGAAGACAAGTTCAAGGAAATCAACGAGGCCTATGAAGTGCTCAAAGACGCAGATAAGCGTCAGGCCTACGATCGTTTCGGCAGTGACTGGAAGCATGGTCAGCAATTCAATAGTGGTGGCCCTGGAGGCGGTTTCAGCGGGGGCTTTGGCGGCAACCCAAACGCGGGCCAGGGGGGGTTTAGCGGGGGTGATTTCAGCGACTTTTTTGAATCAATTTTCGGCGGCGGATTTCAGCAACCGGGTGCGTCGTCACAGCGCCAACCGTTACGCAAAGGTGAAGACCAGCTGTTAAAGCTCGACATCAATCTGGAAGAAGCCTTTCAGGGTGGAACCAAAACCATCCAGTTTTCACAGGGGGCGGGTAATGGCGGTGCTCCAGAGATGAAAAAACTGAAAATTAATATCCCAAAAGGGGTTAGAAACGGGCAGAAGATTCGCCTGGCCAAACAGGGTAAGCATTCGCCAAGCGGAGGCGAGCCGGGGGATTTATTCCTTGAAATGAATATTCTGCCACACCGCCTGTTTAAGCTCGAAGACGGTAACAACGTGAACCTGCGCCTGCCGATTACGCCATGGGAGGCGGCCCAGGGTACCAGTATTACCGTGCCAACCTTATCCGGGTCGGTTGAGTTAAAGGTAAAACCCGGGATGCAATCGGGGCAGAAGATGCGATTGAAAGGTAAGGGTATGTCCGGCCCGCCAGCGGGCGATCAGATTATTGAAATAATGATCCAGACTCCGCCCGCAGATAGTTCGGACTCGAAGCAGTTTTATGCTGAAATGGAAAAGCAGTTCAACTTCAATCCGCGCTCGTTTTAAGCCGATGGTTATGAATGGCTTGCTAACCGGGTTACTACTATTGACGGTCTTGCCGTTGCAGGCGGCATTGCCCGCGGCGATAGACGGGCAGGCCCTGCCTAGCCTGGCACCGATGCTGGAGAAAATTACCCCGGCGGTGGTCAATATTGCCACCCGCGGCAAGGCGCGCCGACGCATCGAATTTTCGGTGCCGAATGAACCTTTTTTCCGACGGTTTTTTAATTTCCCCGACATGGAACGCATTCAGGAAACCTCGAGCCTCGGGTCTGGGGTCATAGTCGACGCCAAGAAAGGCTTAATTCTTACCAATAATCACGTCATCAAAGACGCCTATGAAATCAAGGTGACGCTAACCGATGGGCGTGAGCTCGATGCGCAGATTCTGGGACGCGATCCGGACACCGATATAGCCGTAATTCAGGTGCCGGCAGAAAAACTTACCGATGTTTCGATGGCGGATTCTTCCCAATTGCGTGTCGGTGATTTCGTCGTAGCCATAGGCAATCCTTTTGGCCTCGGGCAGACGGTTACCTCGGGCATTGTTTCGGCGCTGGGCCGTTCGGGGTTGGGTATCGAATCGATTGAAGACTTTATTCAAACCGATGCCTCGATCAACCTCGGTAACTCAGGTGGCGCATTGGTTAACCTGCGCGGCGAACTGGTTGGCATTAATACTGCGATTTATGGTGCCGGCAATCAGGGTAGCATCGGCATCGGCTTCGCTATTCCGGTGAATATGGCGCGCGATATCATGCAGCAGTTAGTTGAGAATGGCGAAGTCCAGCGTGGCCGGCTCGGTGCCCAGGGCCAGGATTTAACCGAGCAATTGGCGCAGGCTTTTGGCATTGAACAGAGTAATGGTTTTATTATTACCCAGATCGAAACCGGCTCCCCCGCCGATAAGGCCGGGCTAAAAGTGGGTGACGTTGTGGTCACAGCCAATAAACGCAGCATCGGGTCATCGCGCGATATGCACAACCTGGTGGGGATGCAGCGCATCGGTGAAGTGATCGAACTCGAGTTTTACCGCGAGGGGCGTAAACAGTATCTTCCGGTTTTGATTCAGCCGGTCGAAATAGCCACCATTGATGGCGGCGAAATTCACCTTAAGCTGGACGGAGCCACCATCGGTGAAATCAGCAAGCAGCAATTGCAACGCGGGGTGGTGAAGTACCTGGAAGTGCTTGAGGTTGAGGCAAACTCAAATGCACAGCGCTCTGGTTTTCAGCAAGGCGATATTATCTATTCGATCAACAAACAGTCGGTCGGTAGTTTTGGCGAAGCCTTCGATATCGTCGCGCAGAATGACCAGAACATGATAATGAATATTCAGCGCGGTGAACGCGAACTTTACCTGCTGCTTAAATGACAGGGCCTAACCTATGAGCAAATTAACCCATTTCAATCAGTCTGGTGAAGCCCACATGGTCGACGTCGGTAGCAAGGAGTCGAGCGCGCGACGTGCTGTAGCCAGAGGCCGCATCCAGATGCTGCCCGAAACCCTCGAATTGATCGCGCAGGGCAGTCACAAGAAGGGCGATGTGCTCGGAATCGCGCGCATTGCAGGCGTTATGGCGACCAAACGAACCGCCGATCTGGTGCCGCTGTGTCATCCATTATCGCTAACCCATGTATCGGTAGAATTCGAATTGAATTTGGAAACCAGTTCGGTCGAATGCACTGTTGCTGCCGAAACCCATGGTCAAACCGGTGTCGAAATGGAAGCGCTGACCGGGGTGCAGGTTAGCCTGTTGACCATTTACGACATGTGTAAAGCCATCGATCGCGGCATGGTCATGTCAGAGATTAAGCTGCTGGAAAAATCGGGCGGCAAGTCGGGGCATTGGCAGGCGGGTTAAGCGGTAGGAACTAACTACCCACTACCGTCATTGCGGCCGCCGAGCCGCAATCTTCACGAAGTAGGATCTATCGCCCTATCCACCGTCATTGCGGGCACCGACCCGCAATCTCCCCAAAGTTTCGGATTGTTGAATCTAACAACCAACCAAAATCACTTAACCTTGCTCAAGCAAACTGCGCAAATCGATAACCGAGGCATTCGCCCGCGATATATACGAAGCCATCACCAACGAATGGTTGGCAAAAAAGCCAAAGCCGCTGCCATTCATAATCATCGGGCTCCACAGCGTTTCCTGGGTTGCTTCGAGTTCGCGGATGATCTGGCGCAAACTGATCAACGCGTTCTTTTTACGCAGCACCCCGTCGAAATCGATCTCGACCGCTTTCATGAAATGAATTAACGCCCAGGCCGCGCCGCGGGTTTCGTAAAACACGTCATCAATTTCGCTCCAGGGGGTTTTGACTTCTAACTGTTGGCTGGTTTTGGTCGACTGAACCGCCTCGGCATCGCCAGCCAGGTCGGTATTGAAGCGGGTCTGGCCGACACTCGCGCTGAGCCGTTGCGACAAACTGCCCAGTCGCTTTTCGACCTGGCTGAGCCAGTCTTTCAGATTATCGGCGCGCGCATAAAATTGCGCCTCGGGTTCATTCGGGTTTTGCAGACGGTTTAAATATCCGTAGAGCGCGTCGATGCCCTCCTGATAAACGTTTTCACTGGCCGGCAAAAACCATGAACCATTGTCGAAGTTGAACTGCGGCTCGGCGATGATCAGGTCCATATCTTCCTTGGACTGCGATTGCGAGCGGCTGAAGTCATTGCGCATGGCGCGCGATATGTCCCGTGCCTGAACGAGCACGCCGAATTCCCAGTTGGGGATATTGTCGAGCCAGATTGATGGCGGCATGATGTCGTTGCTTAAATAACCCCCGCGTTTGTTGAGCAGCGTTTCCATCGCGGTGATTACCGCGCTGGTGGTATAGCTGCCGGTGGTAATTTTCGAGCTGGTGACCGGCGCACGCTCGGTGGCCGCGGCACGAATATCGAAAAGGCCCGGCTCGTCACTCCAATAGGCGCCAAGCAGTATTAAAAAAGCCAGAACTAAAACCAGCGGTATCAGTATTGTTTTTGCTGACAGCCGTGATTCGGGTTGAGTGGAAGGTTTTGATCGTAATCGGTCCATCCAGCTATTCAGTTTATCTTTCATATCCTTGCCAATGCCCTGTGTTCGTGTCACATTTCCGGCCATTATATAGGCTTACTGACTGGTCGGGCATCATGAAAAAAGTTATTCGCTTTTTAATTATCGGAATTGTCGCCGCAGTAGCGCTGTTGGTGGTTATAACGGTCATATTCCTCAGTGTTTTTGATGCCAATGACTATAAGGATGATCTTTCCACGTTGGTGAAGGAGCAAACAGGGCGCGACCTGGTCTTCTCTGGCGATGTCAGCCTGACTTTTTTCCCCGCCCTCGGGATGAAACTGGGCGCGATGAGCTTTGCCAATGCCCCGGGCTTTGGTAGCGAACCAATGGTCAAAATTAATGAAGCCAGCATCAGTGTCGACATCGCCTCGGTTATTGCCTTCAACCCGCAGGTCGATCAACTGGTGTTGCGCAACCTGGAAATTAATTTGATCAAAAATAAAGCAGGCGTGACCAATTGGGACGACCTGCTGCCCGCGGCGGCCCCCGCGAATGCATCGACTGCAGCCACCAGTAGCGGTTCAGCTACGAAATCGGTGGAAGACGACGCGGCAAGCCAAGATACGAAAATACAGGGTGTGTTTGCTGGGCTGGTTTTTGAAAACGCGAAGCTGTTGTGGCTGGACGAACAGGCCGGTGGGCGCTATGAAGTCAGGGACCTGGACATTCACGCCGGGCCGATTTCGCCCGACAAACCATTCCCGTTCAGCCTGCATCTCGAAGCCAGCGGCGAAGAGCAGTTCGATATGGAACTCGATCTGAGTGCGAATATCGAGTACCTGATCGAAAGCCAGCGTCTTAGCCTGGAAAATCTGGCGCTCAGCCTTAATGGCACCGACATCGAAGGCCGAATCCAGGTTATCAATTTGTCTAAACCTTCCCTGACTTTCGCGCTTAGGTCGGAAGACATGGACGTCGACGCACTGTTGTCGAAAATCTTGACCGCGACTGTGCCCGACGAAGTGGTTGAAGTGGCCCCGACATCATCCACTGAACCTGCCGAAGATATTCAGATCGCCCTACCGATAGAACTATTGCGCGACCTTAAAATTGACGGCAAGTTTGCCTTCGCCAGGCTGAAAGTTGTCAACGTACGCATGAGTGATGTCGATTTGACCATCAAGGCCGACAAAGGTGTGATCGGCATTGAACCGCTAACCTTGAAAAGCTATAACGGCAGCGTCGAAGCGCGCGTAGAAATCGACGTGCGTAAAGCGGTTCCGATGTACCGCATCAGTGAAAAAGTAAACGGCTTGGAAGTGGGTAAGCTACTCGTCGACTTTGCCGAAGTCGATGCCATAGCCGGCACCTTGAACAGCGAACTGGTGGTTACCACCAACGGCGAATGGCTGAGCGAACTGAAGAAAAACAGCAACGGCGAGATGAAACTGAGCTTTCTCGATGGTGCGATTAAAGGCTTTAATCTTCGACATTCGATCGATAGCGCGAAGGCAAAACTGCGTAAACAACCGGCGCCTTCAAAAGAAACCCTGAAAACCGATTTTTCATCCTTAACCATAAGTGGTGTGATCAAAAATGGCGTATTCAGCAGCGATGACCTCAATCTGCAAGCGCCGCTAATGCGCGTCAACGGGGTGGGAAGTGCGGATATCGTTAACGAAACGCTAAACTACCTGGTGAAAGCCAAACTGGTGCGTAGCGTCGATGGGCAGGAAAGCGGTGGTGCCGACGACCTCGATGGCTTGCTCATTCCGGTGAAAATCCAGGGGCCGTTTTCCTCGCCCGATATCGATGTCCAGCTCGACGACATGCTGAAGGCACGAATCGATGCCGAGAAAGCGCGTCTTAAAGCCGAGATCGATGCCAAAAAAGCGCAACTCAAGGCTGATCTCGATGCCGAGAAGGCACGGCTCACAGCCGAATTAGATCGACAGAAAGCCGAGTTACAAAAACAACTCGCGACCGAAAAGCAGGCGCTGGTCGAATCGAAAAAACGTGAGCTGGAGAAGCAACGCCAGGTCGAAGAAGCGCGAATCAAGGCTGAACTGGAAAAGAAAAAAGAAGAAGCGAAGAAGAAATTACTGAATAAACTAACCAACTAAATGACAGCGCTGTTCGAAGACTTTGCCAGTCGTGTCATCGATTGGCAAAGTCAACACGGGCGGCATCAGCTGCCCTGGCAACATCAGGATGCCTACCGGGTATGGCTATCGGAAATCATGTTGCAACAGACCCAGGTTACAACGGTCATTCCCTACTACCTGAACTTTGTCGAACATTTCCCCGATATCATAGCGCTGGCAAATGCGAGCAGCGACGCCGTGCTGCAACACTGGCAGGGGCTGGGTTATTACGCGCGGGCGCGCAATCTGCATAAGGCGGCGCAAATAATCCGCGACCAGCACCAGGGACAATTCCCCAGCAACATTGAAGACGTCGAAGCCTTGCCCGGCATCGGTCGCTCTACTGCTGGAGCAATTCTGAGTTTTGCCTTTGAACAGAGCTGGCCGATTCTCGACGGCAACGTCAAACGGGTACTCGCACGCTGCTTTCAGGTGCAAGGCTGGTACGGACAAAGCGCAACCATGCAGCAGCTTTGGCAGCTGAGTGAACAGATTACCCCGGGCCAACAAACCGCCGTGTTTAACCAGGCGATGATGGATATAGGGTCAATGCTGTGCGTTAAATCAAAACCGAAGTGCGAAGCGTGCCCCTTGACCGAAAACTGTGCCAGTTTTCGCGATCAAACTCAGCTCCTGTTCCCGCATAAGAAACCGAAAAAAACGCGTCCGCTGCGGCAGACCCTAATGCTGCTGCACCGCTACGGTGATGAACTGTTGCTCTGGCGTCGACCCGAAAGCGGGATCTGGGGTGGTTTGTGGTCGTTGCCGGAAGTTGAAGATGCCGAGGGTATGAAAGCATGGCAGCAGAACAAGCTGGCGTGCGAACTGTCGCCACAGAATTTACAGCAAAACCTGCTGCGCCATCAATTCAGTCACTACAACCTCGATATATCGCTGGCCAGTTTTGATCTGGCCGATCAAACCGAGGCCGTTTCCGATGGGGATTACCTACGCTGGGTTGCTATCAAAAATATCGGTAGCTACGGCCTGCCAACACCGGTGCGGAAAATTCTCAACATGGTGATTGAAGAGTAGCCAGGTAACTCCTAATACTCCCCGTCATTGCGGTCTCAAGCGGGCCTCTTAGTATTTCCCCCCGTCATTGCGGCCCGCTGAGCCGCAATCTTAATCAGATTCAGAAATTACTTGGGCGCTTCGACAAACAGGCCGGCGGCTTTTTCGAACTTCTTCACCAGTATGC